>JBKBRQ010000099.1:0-10471 GCA_046292055.1 Spirosomataceae bacterium
CGCATAACCCGAACGGCAGAATGTTTGATGCAGTGGAGCTCGAAAAACTAGGTGATTTTTGTATCAAACATGATTTACTGATTTGCTCAGACGAAATTCATTGTGATTTAATCATCGACGCAAATAAAAAACATCTTTCTATCGCTTCGCTGTCTCCTACTATTGCCAACCGAACAATCACTTTATTGGCGCCAAGTAAAGCCTTCAATATAGCGGGCTTAGGTTGTTCCTTTGCGGTCATTCCGAATGCAGAAATTCGTAAAAAATTCACAGACTCCACGTTTGGATTATTACCCATGCCCAATGCGTTTGCACAGCAAGCCGCTTTGGCTGCTTACCGAGATTCGGCGGAATGGTTAGAGGAAGTTCTAGTCTACTTACGTGGGAATCACGCGTATCTATTGGAAGAAATAAATAAAATCGAAGGATTACGCATGGAACCCTTGGAAGGAACTTACCTTGCTTGGATAGATTTTTCAGCATTACAAAAGCCTGATTTTGTGGCACATCTGGAGAAATTCGGTGTAGGTGTACAAGATGCAAGTATTTTTGGAGGAAGTAATTATTTTCGATTGAATTTTGCTACGCAACGAACACGACTCCAAGAAGCAATCAAACGCATTCAACTGGCAGTCAACTCATTATAAATCATCAAATTAAACAAAAAATCGTATGTTTGCTTCATTCAGCTATCACAATCCTGTTAAAATCGTATTTGGAAAAGGGACGATTTCCCAGCTTAGCAAACTCGTTCCTACGGGTGCTAAAGTAATGATTACATACGGCGGCGGAAGTATTTTCAAGAACGGCGTATATGACCAAGTAAAAAAGGCATTGAACGGGTTCGAGGTCGTAGAGTTTGGTGGTATTGAGCCCAACCCGACGTACGAAACATTGATGAAAGCCGTAGAAATGGCAAAAGAAGAAAAAGTTTCGTTCTTATTGGCAGTGGGTGGCGGCTCTGTTTTAGATGGAACGAAGTTTATAGCAGCAGCTATTCCGTATGAAGGAGAGGATCATTGGCAAATTGTATTAGACAGAAAAAACTATACAACGGCACTACCTTTGGGCTCCGTTTTAACTTTGCCAGCGACAGGTTCAGAGATGAATTATTATGCAGTAATTAGTCGGACAGAAACAAAGGAAAAGAAAGGAATGGGTGGTCCTTTGTTGTACCCGCAGTTCTCTATTTTAGATCCTGAAACGACCTATACGCTTCCTACGCAACAAGTAGCCAACGGTATTGCAGATGCCTTTACTCACGTGATGGAACAATACATGACATATCCTGTTGATGCGCAAGTGCAAGACAGAATGGCGGAGGGAATTTTACAAACATTAATCGATATTGCACCAGACGCACTCGCTAAATCAGATGATTATGCTTCACGAGCGAATTTCATGTGGGCAGCAACCATGGCTCTGAACGGATTATTGGCGGTGGGTGTTCCGACAGATTGGGCGACGCACCAGATTGGTCACGAACTAACCGCCTTGCACGGCATAGATCATGCGCGTACCTTAGCAATTGTTCTACCTCATTTATTGAAACATCAATTGGCACACAAGGAAGCCAAATTGGTACAATATGGAACACGAGTTTGGGGTTTACGTGGGGAGCCGAGTGAAGTAGCTCTACAGGCAATTGAGAAAACTGCTGCTTTTTATGAGTCACTTGGAATTCCGACGAAAGCAAGTGCGTATGGTATTGGTGCAGAGACAGTTACGGAAGTAAAAACACGTTTTGAAGCACGAGGAATGAACTTCGGTGAACGTGCGACAATTACGCCAGATGCCGTAGAGGAAATTTTAACTGCTAGCATCGCATAACGAATATTCGTACAAAGTTACAATCTGAAACACCCAAAAAGATTGTTGAAATACGACTTAATGGTTGTATCACATTTCTAGCTAATATACAATTACTTATAAAAATAGCTTTTACTAATCCTAGTAAAAGCTATTTTTATAAGTTACTTCAAGAACGCAGAATACATCCAAACTAACTTTTCTTGTTGTCGAATATAATCGCTCATTAATGCATTTGTTCCCTCATCATTTGCCTCATTGGCAAGTAGTAAGATTTCTCTTTCTAGCGTAATCAATTCTTTAAATCCAGAAAGTACATAACCCATTGCTTCTTTCCCATTTGAAACATTTTCTTGTGGTTTAATTTGGGATTCTGCTAAATAAGCCGAAAATGAGTGCAAAGGAGTATGCCCGAGTGTTAGTATCCGTTCGGCAATTTCATCTATTTTCAACAAGGCATCTGTGTAAATTTCTTCAAATTTAAGATGTAGTTCGAAAAACTTCTCCCCTGTTATATTCCAATGAAAACCTCTTGAGTTGATGTAAAATAACTGATAATTGGCCAAAAGTTGGTTTAATTTGCCCGCTAACTCCGCTGATTGTTCTTGATCTAAACCGATTAAATTTCTATTTTTCATCTCTGTTCTTTTTTCTTTAAGTTACACTAATTAAGGCTTTAAAACAAGATTTATTCTCTTTAGTACCCCTTTTAGGAGAATCTGTTCTAGCTTACCCGTTTGTATTGCACATAAATACTATCTGTAACAGCATACCTTATACGGTTTAACATAAAACCCTAGTATCTCATATAGACTATCTAATTTTCATACTTATCATTCGGATTCTTTCTTCACTTTACTTTAGAAATCATGTAGATGTCTGGATTTATAATCCAGCCTTATACATTTCAAATACACATTTGCAAAAGATAGATACGGTATTTTAGCTCATGTTTAGATGGCAGAGAATAGATATTTTATCTTCAAATACATCACTTTATAGAACAAATACCTTTATCCTATAAATTTACTAGATTTATTACATTATTTTTAGTCTATCTATTTTATAGATTAAATAGTTTATTTAACTTTGTCATGTTGAAACATAAAATAAGAACAGACAATGGAAGACAGAAATGCAAATTGGGACACAGAGTACAACGTATTTACTACCTCCGAACTACGCCAAAAAAGTCATTTGGAGCTAAAGAAAGCAGGTCAATACATACCTTTTTTCCAACTTTGCACGAATATGTGTTTCTTTGAACCTGCTATGATTCACCGTTTCCAAAAAATTACATGGGAAGCTTACGCAAAAAAGCAGCCAGTTGTCTTAAGCTTTTTATCCGGTGGTTGGAACCAATACGGCCTTAGTCATTTGCAACAACTACAAACTTTACATCAGGAAGTGGCGGCATTGGGTGGGAAGTTACTTGTTTTCACGGATGCGAGTAAAGAAGAAATCATCGACTTAAAAGAGCGTTTTGTACTTCCTTTTGATATCGTATCTGACCCTTCAAATCATTTTGCCGAACAAATCGGAAACTATAAGAAAAATTATTCACCAAGTGACTATGTTAGTGGCATTGAAGGACACGTGGCAATTCCTACAACCCTTGTGGTCAATCATTTCGGAAAAATTATATACGATTTTTCTTCTATTTATTTTGAACAACACGTACCTATTTCTCCTGTATTAGCCGCACTTTGGGCAGCTAAAACGAATATTCCCTATCGTTTCAGCCGCCCCAAAGCAGCTTAGATTAGTGCGCTTTGGCCGTCTTCTTGCAACATTCAGGAAGGCGGTCATGCGATTTTTCATTTGCCACGACTTCATCCGCATCATACCCAATCTGACTAATAGCTGATTTAATCTGTGCTGCATTTGTTTTCTTGGTATTGTAAGAAACAGTCACCACCTTTGTTTTCAAATCCAACGTAGCCTTTTCTACCCCTTTCGTCAAGCCTAAATCGCGTTCGATACGACTTTTACACATACCACAAACCGCTGATGTTTTAATTTCTACTTCACCACGTTGTGCAAAAGAAGTTGCTGTCGTAGCCACGATGAACGCGAGAATCATTCCGATTTTTTTCATTTTTCTACTTTATATTTAATTAATTAACTGATTTACGTATTAATTTGTCAATTGGCTGTCGTGCCTGATTTGTTTGCTGCTTAAAATCTGTTATTGAATAGCCCACGTACTTTTTAAACTGCCCAGACAGATGAGCCACGCTACTATACCCTGTATCATCGGCGATTTCAGCCAATGACTTTTCCTGCTCCATCAATAACATTTTCACGCGCTCAATTCGCTGAAGTATAAAATAACTAGCCAATGTTATACCTTCTTTTTCTTTGAATAACGAACTAATTGATTTATAATCACGTCCTGTTTTATCAACGAGATAATCAGATGTATTCACCTTATAACCAGGAGATTCTATATGGTATACTAACTCAATAATCCATTTTTTGATGTCTTCTACCAATTTTTCTTCAGGTGATTTGACTAACTCAAAGCCTACGTTTTCCAACATTTGCTCTAATGCTACACGCTGATACCTTGTGAGTGTACCATCAATCTTTACCTCACCCAATGACACATTCGCTCCATTAATTCCAAGCTCTTTTAGTTGATTTTGGACGACTAGAACACAACGGTCACAAACCATGTTTTTCACCAAAATTGTTTCCATTTTGCTTCTTTTACATTTTCCAACGCATTCCTGTGTAAACAGTACGACCTACAATAGGTCCCCAGACAATTCCCGCATCAAAACCGCTATCAAACGGACGGTTAAACTGTACAATTGGATTTAGTTGACGATAATTCGTTAGGTTTTCAGCGCCTAAATATACTTCCCAACGTGGAAATGTGCGCGTTACTTGTGTATTTACATTAATAAAGGCAGGAGACCTTTTATCCTGATTTGCATTAACTACTTCCCCTGACAAATGCGGCAAACGCGTTGAGCCATTCACGTGTAACGTTGCATCCACTTTCCATTTGTTGTACGGAAGCGCGTACGCCGCATTCACCAAAACACGATGTTTATTGACCATCATTTTTTCCAATAGTTGAGGAGAACCACTCATACCTGTCATCGTTTGTTTCACATCAAAATAACGATAAGCACCTTTCAGTTCAATGCGCTCTGTGGCTTTCCAAAGGAGTTCGATTTGCGCGGCTATTGCGTAAGAAAGGTCTTTTGAGTTGTAAAAATAAAGATGTCCTGGGTGTTCCGCATCTACAATTTGCTGTTGGACAAACCGAGTGTGATAGACATCCAACATCCAAGATATCGGTCCGTGTTCAGCAGCCAAACTAGTTCCCATGTTCCATGCAATTTCTGGTTGAATGGTTGTTCTGAACTCTACTTTTCGCGCACTTAAAAGATAGCCAATGTTTTCAGCCAATGGGTTGGCGACTCTAAAACCTCGTCCAAAACTTGCACGCCAATCAACATGATTTTTAAAGTGTTTTTTCACGTGTAACCGAGGTGTGTATTGCAAACCAAACAAGGAGTGATAGTCTAATCTGTTCCCAACAACAACCGTTATTTTTTCTGGCTCCACATAACTGTATTCTACAAATGCACCGGGTACAACCTCTTGTCTTTGTAAAAGTATATCTCCAAGTGACTCATCAAAATTATCAACTTGCAAACTTGTCCCCATTTTGTAAGTATGGCGCGTATCGCCGATGATATTCTGGTAAATCAAATTCATATACGCCGAATTTTGTGACGCATCATAGAAACGAGTACCTACCCAAGAACTTGATTCATGATTTACGGCAGAGGCAATTAATGCTAACCCTTTGTAAGGTTTTTCTGGATAAAGTCGAGCTATTTTTGTAAAACCTTCTATACGACGTGTATCGTTGCTAAAACCGTATAAACGAGGTGTTTCTTGGCGATTTACAAAACCGGATTGTCCACCTAGCCTACTCTCATTCAATACTTTAACCCCAAACTGAGCCATCCAACGTTCAGACTGATATTTCCAGCGATTCAGTACATTGACTTGGTTGTATTTGGGTAAATCTAAAAATGTGTCGTCGTTTCTATCTACTGAGCCTGCCAAAAATGAGCCGTGTGAAAGAACTCCAACCGACCATTTATCTGATAATTTTTTCGACCAATGTACATTCAATTCCCCTCTCCCCCAATTATTCACGTAGGTATTCACGAACAAACGGTCGGACGCATCCGGCTTTTGGAGTTCTACATTCAAACCACCGGAAATAGACTCATAACCTGTTAAAACACTCCCTACCCCTTTGGCAACATCGATAGATTGTATCCAAGTACCGGGAATATAATTCAGTCCAAAAGTAGAAGCAAGTCCACGAATTGAAGGTACGTTTTCAACATTCGTTTGCACGTATGTTCCAGCTAAACCCAACATTTGGATTTGTTTTGCACCTGTTACTGCATCTGTATAACTCACACTTACAGAAGCATTTGTCTCAAAACTTTCGGAAAGATTGCAACATGCCGCCTTCGCTAATTCCTTCGACGTAATGATTTGCGTTTGAATTGGAGATAATCTGTCTAAAGCTGTGGCAGAACTACGCACAACTACTTGCTCCAAGGTCTCAGCACTTTCTTGAAGTTCAATCCGAATGGGCGATGTGCTTACTTGAACCGTATCTGTCTGATATCCAACTGCAGAAATGACCAATTGTGTTGGAAGATTCGGCAATTGAAGTGAAAATTCACCGAGTAAATTAGTTACGGTTGCTTGATTTGTTGTGGATAGAGACCGTACTGTTGCTCCTATAACGGGTTCTTTGCTTTTCTTATCTTGAATTGTGCCCTTGATTTGCTGAGCAAATGCGGGTGTAACACTACCTAACAGTAGCCAAATAATATATCTTTGGAACATTGTTTTACCTCTTAAAATTTGAAAATAGAATATCAATCAGGAATGATTATTCTTTCTCTCAAATTAAGAAGGAAGCAAAAACCAAGAAAAGTTTGGGTTTATGGGGGAGTAACTTCCAACGATTCGACTGAATAACTGGTAGATTAATATCCTGCGAGATAGAAAGTGGGATATTTACGAAAAAGCTAGGAAGCACCGAAAGTAACACTTGCTCTTGGGCTTTCCCGGTTTTTATAAGAGAGGCTGCATCAATCTGAACCACCTTGACATCAATTGAACAACAGTCAGATGCTTCTATTTGCTGTCTATCGTGCGCCTTTTTATTTTCCTTTTCAGGTTTTTCGCAACAATTAGCAGGATTATCTATCCGGACTTCCGACTTACCGGAGAAGTGGCAGAGGTGCTCATAATAGGAAAAGCCGATTGACCCCAACAATAAGTTGGCGACCATCAGCAGGGTTCCTATTTGCATTATTCCTCTTTTCATACGACAAAATTAACAAGGATTTTACCAGAAGTGTTACATCTTTTGGTAAAATCCTTACATCAATTGGTATTATTGTATTTCAACTAAAACCCGACCAACCTGTTTTCCTTGTAAAATCAAGTCAATTTCAGGCTGTATTTGAGTGAGCGGTACACGTTTGATAGAATCAGCAGGAGTATTTGGTTTCCAGGTTGTAGCCAATAAATGCCATAACTTTTGGCGCCACGCAGCACTTGCTTCAGCAGAGTCTACACCAAGAAGAGCGACTCCACGAAGAATGAAAGGGAAAACAGTTGTGGGCAATTGGGGTGAATGAACCAGTCCACAGGCTGCCACAGCACCATTATAGGCGATGGATTTCAGCACATTCGCCAAAATAACGCCTCCAACCGTATCTACTGCGCCAGCATAAGCTGCTTTCAAGAGAGGGCGATTGTTTTCTTCTTCTAAAGTTTGTCGTAATACCACCTCTTTTGCACCGAGCAATTTTAGGAAACTTTCTGCTTCTATTTTTCCTGTCACAGCAGTAACTTGATAACCTAAATTCGCTAAAATACGCACAGCCATCGTCCCGACGCCACCTGTTGCACCCGTTACCAAAACCGGGCCATTTTCTGGTAAAACACCTTGACTTTGTAGCTTATCAATACACATGGCGGCCGTCAAACCAGCCGTTCCAATTTCCATTGCTTCGGCGAGCGTTAACCCTTCTGGACATTTGACAGCCCAGTTTGCAGGCACACAAATGTATTCTGAAAATCCGCCATCTGTATTCATTCCGAGGTCATAACCTGTTACAATGACAGCATCACCAACTTCAAAATCTGGGGAATCCGAACGTTCCACAATGCCTGCCGCATCAATGCCCGGGGTATGGGGAAACTGCCGCGTAACACCTTTGTTTCCAATAGAAGAAAGTGCATCCTTGTAATTCAGAGAAGAGTACTTTACGGCAATCATTAGACCTTCTTTCGGAAGCGCATCCTTCGATTTATTCGTCAATTCAGATGTAAAAATACCTGGTTCTATCTCGCTGGTAACGAATGCTTTGTATGTTTCTGACATAATTATTTGGTGTGATGAAGTATAAAAAATTAGTCTAAATCCAGTTCTACACTACCTGCATGTTCGTGAATTGCACCTTTTCTTGATGTAATGAAAGCAGCCAAAGCAGTCGCTTTTTGCAAGCATTTTTCCCCCGAATACCGTTTCAATTTAGCAGCTAAAAAACCTGCAAGGAAGGCGTCTCCGCTACCGATTGTATCCGCTACTTTGACGGGGACGCTGCTTACGAAGTGTATTTCTCCATTTTCAAGGACGTATGCCCCATCCGCGCCACACGTGACAAGACAGGTTTTCCAACCAAAATGAGCGGAAAGTGCTTTCATTTGGATCTCAATTCCTTCTTCACCCGGGAAATGCCAATCCGCGATTAACTCCAATTCTTCGTCGTTCATCTTTACAAAATCTACATCAAAGGCAAGTTCATCAATGCGTTCTTTTGAAAAAAATGGAGTTCTGAGATTAATATCGAAAACAGTGTAAGCTGCTTTTGCTTTGCAGGCTAAAACCGTTTCCCTTGTTTTTGGACTTCGGCAAGCTAGACTACCAAACACGAAGACATTGATATCTAATTCCTGGAGATTGGGAATTTGAATTTCGTCCCAAGCCACGGGTTGATGAATTACATAGGTTGCTTTTCCTTGCTCGTCTAACTCAACCGTTACTTGGCTAGTCGGCAAAGATGGGTGCATAAATAGATAATCTGTCGGAATGTTCCATTTGTCAAAAGCCGCCCGAATTTCACCACCCAGAGGGTCATTTCCAATTTGCGAGATAACTTTTGAATCAATACCTGCTTGTTGCAGATGAAATGAGACATTAAAAGGCGCTCCACCAAGAAGCTTACCTGTTGGGAGGACATCCCAAAGTACTTCACCAAAACAGAGTACGTCCGCTGCCATATTTGTTACTTATTTAGGATGTGATAATATCTGACTTAATGCTTTCAAGCGAGCGTCCTTTGGTTTCTGGCATCATTTTCCAAACAAAAAGGAGTTGGAGAATCATCATCACCGCAAAGAAAGAAAAAGTGAGTCCTCCGCCAAATGTCTCAGCAAAATACGGGAAAATAAATGCGATGAGCGCAGCCATAAACCAATGTGTGAAACTTCCGAGAGCTTGGCCATGTGCCCGAACTTCATTCGGAAATATCTCCGAAATAAAAACCCAAATAACAGCTCCTTGTGAAAAAGCAAAAAAAGCGATAAATCCGAACAAATAAAATGGAACAGAAAGCCCTACTCGTCCTGTAAAGAAAGAAATGGCAACCAATGCCAATGTAGCAATTAACCCGTAAGAACCCACTTGCATCAGGATTTTCCGTCCGTATTTATCAATTAATGTTAAACCAATTAACGTAAAAATTAGATTGATTAAGCCTATTCCAGCAGAAGAAAGTAACGCGGAATCTGTACCTAGTTCAGCCATTTCAAAAATACGGGGCGCATAATAAATAATGGCGTTTATTCCAGATACTTGATTGAAAACAGCAAAAAGAACAGCTAAAGTAACAGGTGTTTTGAATGCTTTGGTAAACAAGGCAGAAACGGGCAAAGTAGTGGTTGCTTCCTGGATTTGCGAAAGAACCAAATCGGCTTCTTTGGCATCAATAATAGATAAGATGGCACGCGCTTCTTCTACTTTTCCTTGTTTTAAGATAAGCCAACGCGGACTTTCAGGGATGAAGAACAAGATGATGATAAATAGAAACGCCGGGATAGCTTCAATACCCAACATCCAGCGCCAGTCGTTTTCACTGCCGTTATTCAAGAGATAATTTGAGAGATAGGCAATCAAAATCCCAAAAACGATATTGAATTGAAAGAGCGCCACGAGACGCCCGCGCTTGGAAGGCGGCGCGATTTCAGAAATATACAATGGAGCAGTTACCGACGAAATCCCCACACCTACTCCTCCGATAAATCGAAAAAATAAAAATAAACTCCAGTCACTGACAAGCCCAGAGCCAAGTGCGGAAACGAAGTACAAAATCCCGATCGCAAAGAGTGTTTTTTTTCGACCAAACCTATCTGTTGGCCAACCCGCAACGAGGGAACCAATGACCGTACCCATAAGTGCGATGGAAACGGTTAAGCCTTGTTGAAAGGCATTTAAGCCCCAAAAACTTTGCAATGTTTGTTCTACGCCGGAGATAACCGCTGTATCAAAACCAAAAAGAAAGCCGCCCAAAGCGGCCGAAATAGCCCAAGTAAAAAT
>JBKBRQ010000100.1:0-10369 GCA_046292055.1 Spirosomataceae bacterium
GTAACAGATAGAGATTTAAGAGGAGAAGGAAAGATTAAAATGGCGGAGGTTGTTCGGTTGGTTTCCGAGAAAACCAAGGGTCAAGCTTGCGTTGTGGTAGATGTGGGTCAGCACCAAATGGTAACGGCACGCTACTATCAATTCCAAAATCCACACTCATACATTGCCTCCGGTGGGTTGGGTACAATGGGCTTTGCGATTCCAGCTGCTTTAGGTGCTAAAATGGGAGCGCCTGATCGAGAGGTAGTTGCGTTCATCGGAGATGGATGTTTCCAAATGACAATCCAAGAGTTGGGTACCATTGCACAGAGTAAATTACCTGTCAAACTCATTATTTTGAATAATAATTTCTTAGGAATGGTTCGCCAATGGCAGCAGCTTTTCTACGAGAAAAGATATTCTTTTGTTGAACTAGAAAATCCAGATTTCATCATGATTGGAAAAGGATTTGGGATTGAAGGCCAGAAGTGTACGGAACGAGAAAATCTGTCCGATGCAATTGATACAATGCTTTCTTATGATGGGTCTTATTTGCTAGAAGTCGTTGTAGAAAAAGAAGAAAATGTTTTCCCGATGGTTCCAGCCGGGAAAAGCGTAGCAGATATTAGACTTAAATAGATTTCGTACAATTCATCAACAAAGAAGGCATCATCATGACAACATATACGGTTTGTGTTTTTACCGAAAATAGTATCGGTTTACTGAACAAAATAACGGTTATTTTTACGAGGCGAAGAATTAATATTGAAAGCTTGACAGTATCCGAAACCGAGCGGAAGGGTATTTCAAGATATACAATTGTGATTCAACACGAGAAAAGAGAGGAGGTTGAAAAGCTAGTTCGACAAATCAGGAAAGTGGTAGAAGTTTTAGCTGTGTTTGGCTATCTAAATGAAGATATCGTGTATAACGAGATTGCTTTGTTCAAGATTCCAACGCCGTTAGAATCAAAACCTTTGGATATTGAGACCATTAACCGTGTATACAAAGCATGGGTAGTTTATTGGGGTTTGGATTATGTCGCAATCCAAAAAACAGGAACTGAGCGAGAAATCTTTGATTTTTTCAAGTATATCAAACCTCATGGTATCATCGAGTTCGTTCGGTCTGGCAGAGTAGCTGTTGGCAAAACGCCACAAGGATTGGTAGAGTACCTTCCAGAGGATGTAGAATGGGAGTACTATTTGTAAATTGAAAGCCCCTTCTCTATTTACAATAGGTAGAGAAGTCTTTATAAAGTTCAAAGGTGAATACCCGAGAACACCCTTTTTGTTAATCAAACTATTCAATAAGTAAAATGGCAAAATTAAATTTTGGCGGAGTCGAAGAAGAAGTAGTAACACGTGAAGAATTCCCTCTTGAAAAAGCAAGAGAGGTATTGGCAAATGAAACAATCGCAGTGATTGGGTACGGGGTTCAAGGACCTGGACAAGCCATGAATATGCGCGATAATGGCCTGAACGTCATCGTTGGACAACGCAAAGGAAAAACCTTTGATAAGGCTATTTCGGACGGATGGGTTCCTGGTGAAACGTTATTTGAAATCGAAGAAGCGCTTGAAAAAGGAACAATTATCTGCTATTTACTATCAGATGCTGCCCAAATTGAGCTATGGCCAACAGTAAAGAAATACCTAACAGCAGGTAAATCGTTGTATTTCTCGCATGGTTTCGGAATTACATACAAAGATAAAACAGGTATTGTTCCGCCAGCAGATGTAGATGTGTTCTTAGCTGCGCCAAAAGGTTCTGGTACGTCTCTTCGCCGTTTATTCGTAGAAGGAAAAGGACTAAACTCTTCGTTTGCTATTTACCAAGACGCGACAGGAAATGCACGCCAAAAATGTATCGCCATGGCGATTGGTGTAGGCTCTGGTTATTTGTTCGAAACAGATTTCTACAAAGAAGTTACGTCTGACTTGACAGGTGAAAGAGGTACATTAATGGGAGCAATCCAAGGTATTTTTGCCGCTCAATACGAAGTACTTCGTGCCAATGGTCACTCACCTTCTGAAGCTTTCAACGAAACAGTAGAAGAATTGACACAATCGCTCATGCCACTCGTTGCCGAAAACGGAATGGATTGGATGTATGCAAACTGCTCTACAACGGCGCAAAGAGGTGCTCTCGACTGGTGGAAGCCTTTTAGAGATGCAACAAAACCTGTATTTGAGCAATTATACAATTCGGTAAAAACGGAAAATGAAGCACGTATCTCTATCGAGCGTAATTCACAACCTGATTACCGTGAAAAATTAGAAGAAGAATTAGCAGAACTTCGTGAATCTGAAATGTGGAAAGCCGGAAGAACTGTGCGCAGTCTCCGTCCTGAAAACAGCTAAGAAAAGCAATGTCTTTTGGTTCGTCCGGGTGATTAGTAGTAACTAATTACCCGGACTTTTTTATTTTATTCGGTTTCCGTCTCCTCAATTTCAAGGAAGTCATTAACTTCGCTGTCAGTTTTATATGAAAAACTACCCTAACTTCATCTAATAAACAGCAGTATGTCTATCGACGTTGAAAATATCTTTGCCGCAGCCCAACATATCCGGGAGGTTGTCGTGCACACTCCACTCACTTTTAATACGAATTTATCCGCGAAGTACGAGGCGAATATCTACTTGAAAAGAGAAGATTTGCAAGTGGTTAGGTCATACAAAATTCGGGGTGCTTACCATAAAATGGCGACCATGTCCCTTGAAGATTTAGCGAATGGGGTGGTCTGTGCGAGTGCCGGAAACCACGCGCAAGGTGTTGCGTATGCTTGCCATAAAATGAAAGTGAAAGGTGTGATTTTTATGCCTACCACAACTCCCGCCCAAAAAGTGAAACAGGTTCGTATGTTCGGAAAAGAATGGGTTACCATTGAGCTTATAGGTGATACCTACGACGATTCTTTTTATGCAGCCCAAGAATATGTACAGACGCATCAGGCTGTTTTCGTCCACCCATTTAATGACCAAAAAGTGATTGAAGGACAGGGAACTGTCGGGTTGGAGATATTTAAGGATGCTGATTTTAAAATTGATTACCTACTCTTTGCCATAGGAGGTGGTGGTCTTGCTGCTGGAGTTTCAACGGTTTTTAAAAACCTAAGTCCCAAAACCAAATTGATTGGCGTAGAACCTTTGGGCTCTCCTTCAATGAAAGAATCGTTAGCAGCAGGGCATGTGATCACGCTCGAACACATCGATAAATTTGTAGATGGTGCAGCCGTTAAGCGTGTAGGAGACATCACGTTTGATATTTGCCAAGATAATCTTGATGACGTACTAATTATCCCAGAAGGAAAGGTTTGCTCAACTATTTTACAACTTTATAATGAAGAGGCTATCGTGGCGGAACCCGCAGGTGCTCTGAGTGTCGCTGCATTGGACAGTATAAAAGATAAGATAAAGGGGAAAAATGTAGTTTGTATTGTGGGTGGTGGAAATAACGACATCACACGCACAGAGGAAATCAAGGAAAGGTCACTCATATTTGAAGGTTTGAAACACTACTTCATTGTCAAGTTTCCGCAACGTTCTGGGGCAATGAAAGAATTCTTAAACGAAATCTTGAGTCCTACAGATGACATTGTACACTTCGAATATTCTAAAAAGACCTCAAGGGAAAGAGGTCCTGCCTTAATTGGTATCGAAATTGCGCAAAAGTCTGATTTAGAAGGGTTAATAGAACGAATGAATACGTACCATGTGGAATTTACCTACATTAATGATAAGCCTGACTTATTTGAGTTTTTGGTGTAGTAAAACCAAACGGGATATTTTACTAAAAATGAATATTGGATTCATTAAAGAAAAGAGACATTCAGGCTTGAATGTCTCTTTTCTTTAATTCAAAATGAAAGGGTATTTACCTATTCATTGTCAATAAAAATTCTTCATTATTCCGGGTTCCCTTCAACTTATCCAAGGTGAATTCCATTGCTTCCATTGAGTTCATATCGGAGAGATATTTACGTAATAGCCAAACTTTTTGTAGTTCGTCTTTCCCCATTAATAAATCTTCGCGACGTGTACCCGAAGCTAAAATATCGATGGAAGGGTATAAGCGTTTGTTTGCCAAGCGGCGGTCAAGTTGGAGTTCCATATTTCCTGTTCCTTTGAATTCTTCAAAGATAACTTCGTCCATTTTGGAGCCCGTGTCAATCAAGGCGGTGGCAATGATAGTCAATGAACCACCATTTTCTACATTTCTCGCAGCCCCAAAGAACCGTTTAGGTCTATGCAGTGCGTTGGCATCTACTCCACCAGAAAGAATCTTACCCGATGAAGGGATAACCGTATTATAGGCACGCGCAAGACGTGTAATGGAATCCAATAAAATAACAACATCATGCCCTGATTCTACCAATCGTTTGGCTTTTTCCAGTACCATACCGGCCACCTTCACGTGTTTATCAGCAGTTTCATCAAAGGTAGAAGAAATAACCTCTGCCCGGACGCTCCGCTGCATGTCCGTCACTTCCTCTGGGCGTTCATCTATAAGTAAAATGATTAGGTAGATTTCAGGATGGTTGCGTGTAATCGCATTTGCAATTTCTTTAAGAAGTACTGTTTTTCCTGTTTTTGGTTGGGCAACAATCATACCTCTTTGTCCTTTTCCGATAGGAGCAAACAAGTCCAAAACACGGGTAGACATTTGGTCAGGTTTTGTACTTAAATGGATTTTTTCTTGAGGAAACAAAGGGGTGAGGTATTCAAATGGAACACGGTCTCTGATTTCCTCTGTAGTTTTTCCGTTGACAGATATAACCTTTAGTAGAGCAAAATACTTTTCCCCATCTTTGGGTGGACGAATAGAACCAAGGATGGTATCACCTGTTTTAAGTCCAAAAAGCTTAATTTGAGACGGAGATACATAAATGTCATCTGGACTTGCCAGGTAGTTGTAATCTCCAGAACGCAGGAAGCCATAACCACCATCAGACATGATTTCTAGGACTCCTTCGTTATCAATCAATCCATCAAATTCTTTGACTAATGTATTGAACTGTTTTTTTATATTTCGACCATATTCGTCGTGCTTCCTTTTTTCGCGTTGATTGATTACGCTGTCTTCTGTGATACCTAAATCCTCATCACTAATATCTGGAATTTCCCTTTTTACCTCAGCTTCATTCTCAATAAATGTATTGCCTGAATCTTGTTGTGTGTTCTTTATATCAAACTCTTTTACTTCCTTAATTTCCTGGTGCGTATCTGGTTTTTGAGCTGGAAAAGTAGGCTCTTCGTTGGTTTCTTCCTCTTCTTCACCTTTTCGGATTCTCCTGCGATGTTTTGGTTTCAGAGAGGTATCCGTTGTCGTAGATGAGGATTCTCGGGGAACATCAGAGAGAGTAGGTATAGGTTCTGGCTCCGGGAGAGGGGTTTCGTCAACAAGCTCCGTAGTTATTTCAGGAGCAGGGCTTTCTTCTGCTGGAGTAAGTTTAGCTACAATCATGTGAGCTAAGTCTTTTTTTGTAATACCTCGGTATTCAGTGATGCCGACTTCATCAGCAATTTTTCTAAGTTCTGAGAGAAGTTTACTGTTTAATTCTTCTACTTGATACATAATTGTTAGGATACAGTGCTGTAATACGATGATAGGACGGCTAGCTCATTGCAAAGTAGTAGGCGTTGAATAGATGAAACGTATTCATACATGAGTGGCGATAGGCTCGGAGATTAGAGCCGTCCAAAGTTTTGATAATAAACGAAAAATGGATGGTGTAAAAGGGAGACGAATTCTGTGTGTTTTGCGCTCTTTGGCAAAGTCATCAATTCAATTGTCACGCAATTTTACAGTATATATTTGCAATAGGCAAATTATTCATCGGTTTTTTTCTAATCAAGTACCTTAAAATAAGGGTCACACTTCTATTTGGCCAACAAATACACGTTGAGCAGGGCCAATAAGATAAATATGTGAAAATGTATTTTTGGATTCGTTAGACTGAAAGGATATTTGTAGATCTCCTCCCTTGGTTTTGACAGCGATTGGTGAGGTCCAATTCAACCGAAAAAAACTACTGATTGCACAAGCAGTGACTCCCGTTCCACAGGAGTAGGTTTCGTCTTCTACACCTCTTTCATACGTGCGTACGTACAAATGATTAGGAGCGAGTACTTCCATGAAGTTAACATTCGTACCTCCTTTTTCTACCCATTCTGGAGAATACCGAATCATTGAGCCTTCGCCAGTTACATCTACGTTACTTAAGTCGTTTTTTATAGCAACGTAATGTGGTGAACCCGTATTTAAAAAGTCGTAGTGTTCAAATTGCTCTACATTTGTTACATCACTCATTTTTAAGTGAATATTATCTGCTGTAACCTGCGCTTCGTGTGGGCCATCTACAGCAAGAAAAGTTGTAGAGTCTTGGATAATACCTAAATCATGTGCAAAGCGCACAAGGCAACGCCCTCCGTTCCCGCACATACTCCCTTCAAATCCATCGGCATTGAAGTAAACCATCCGGAAATCATAATTTGGATCTGAAGAGGTTTCGAGGCAAATGAGGCCATCAGCTCCTATACCAAAACGCCGATCACAAAGTTTTTCAATGATTGAGGCTTCCTTGGAGAAATGTTTTAGGCGGTTATCGATGAGGATGAAGTCGTTTCCGGTGCCTTGATATTTATAAAATGAAAGCATAGAAATGAGTGAGGTGAGGAGGATGTGTAAAAAAAGCCGCCCAAGAAAGGCGGCGTTTTTACACAAATTATGAAAAAGCTATTACTTATAAACTTTTCAGTTGTAGGTAATCAACTATTATTTCTTCTTAAGTTCCTTAATTTTAGCCGCTTTTCCTTGCTTGCCACGTAGATAGAACAATCTTGCTCTACGTACTTTACCTTTGCGAAGAACTTCGATTTTTTCGATGCTTGGAGAAAGGATTGGGAAGATACGCTCAACACCAATTCCGTTTGATACTTTTCTTACAGTGAATGTTTCTCCACTGCTTCCAAGGTTACGACGCTGAATGATAGCTCCTTGGAAAACCTGAATACGCTCTTTTGCACCCTCGATAATACGAACGTGTACGTTTACCGTATCCCCAGCCTTAAAGTCAGGATGAGCAGCTCTTGGAGCGCTATACTGCGACTCTACAAATTTGATTAAATCCATGATGATAATGACGCTAAATGTGATTGTTTAATTACTACAAAGAGGCTTCTCTTAGGCTAAAAGAGGCATTTGCTGAAATGAGTCGCAAAGATAGTATATTTTTTCGATGTAACAAAATTTATGCGTATGCCTGTTTTATGCTACTTCACCACCACAAGAACTACCTGCACCTGCCGTACAACCATAACAATGTTGATTGACGATGATACTCCGCCCTGACAATGAATCATATAAAAAATCTTTGATATGTTGTTGAGGCGCTGCCACTTTCAATTCTAACATTTGATTAAAATCACAATCGTACAAATAGCCATCCCAACCGATAGACAGGGTATTTCGGCACATGACATGCACAGCAGCCACAGGATTGTAGGCGTCAATGAGCTTGTCCATATAGCCTGCATAATTTCCGCTAACAACCAAATAATCCAAATATCGACTTATCGGAATATTGGTGATACAAAACAAGGAATTGAAAATAATCCCAAATTTTGTTTGCAATACACGTTTAAATTCTTTTTCTAAACTCTCTTGGCCAGTAGGCAAAAAGGCACCACTGGGGTTATAAACCAAATTTAAGTGAAGTCCTGAGTCTGGCTGCCCGTAACCTACCGCGTTGAGTAACTGAAGAGCTTTAATGGAGTCTTCAAATACACCTTCCCCGCGCTGGGAGTCTGTCCTTGAAGCCGACGTAGCAGGTAGAGAGGAAACAACTTCTAGCCGGTGCTTTTTGAAGAAATCGGGTAAGTCGTGGTATTTAGGATTTGCTAAAATGATTGTTAAATTACAACGAACAATGATTTTAACTTCTTGGTCAACTGCACGAATCGCCTCAATAAACCATCTGAAATTTGGGTTCATTTCTGGGGCTCCTCCTGTTAAATCTATCGTATGAAAGGAATGTTTTTGAATGGCATCCACACAAAACTGCATCGTTTCTTGCGTCATAATCTCTTTTCGGTCAGGTCCGGCATCTACGTGGCAGTGTTTACAAACCTGATTACACATTTTGCCAACATTGATCTGAAGGATATCAATACCAGTTGGTTTTAGCGGGAATAAACCGGTTTCTTTCAGTTTTTGCGCAAATTTCGGCTGTGGTTTTCCTAAAAGGGTTTCATCGTTCAATACTTGAAGTTGATACGCGACTTCTCCAAAAGCTTTTTTCTGCGCTTTCAGCGACTTAACTGGGTTTTTCTTTGTTTCTGTTTGCATAGGGGAGCAATTATGAATTACATCATTATTTCTTTTGCTTTATTAATCATTTGTACGCTGTGGACAAGCTTAACACCGGCAGCCATAGCAGCGGCCACATGTACGGCCTCCATCATTTCGTCTTCGGAGCAACCTTTGGCAAGCGTATCACTTGTGTATGCGTCAATACAATATGGGCATTGCATGCTGTGTGCAACGGCCAAGGCAATGAGGGATTTCTCTCTTTCCGTTAAAGCACCTTCTTTAAATGTGTCTCCGTAGTATTTAAAAAAATGTTGCGCAAGTTCTTTGCTACCAAATTCACCAATTTTTCCAAATTTGGGGAGGTCGTTCGAGTCGTAGTAATTTGCCATGTAGATAAGTTGGGTTAATGGTTTATCAGAAACATATAAACGAGAAAAGCGGGAGTTTGGTTGACCCCCGCTTTTGAAAACAATATCTATGAAACTAATTAATCAGCTTTTACCTTGCCCCAACCAATTGTAGAGACCATCCAGTTGGGAAGCGGTTTTTGTGTTTTTCGTTTTTTTAGGTTCAAATACCAACCAATTTTCTTTAAAATAGGCACTTTATGAGTTTCTACAAACTCGATGAGTGTGCCGTCTGCGTCTTCTATGTAGCTGAACCGCCCGCCTGCTTCACCCATATCAAAGGTATTCGCACTATCAACAGTAAACGGAAAACCGTTGGCATCGCACCGTTCCTTGATTGCATCCATATTGATTGCATCAAAACATACGTGGATATAGCCTAAATCGCCCCAACTTCTATCTTTAAAAATAGTGCGAGGTGTTCTGTCTAATGCTTGAATTAGTTCGATTTCAATGTTTCCAAATAGATTAGTGAAAGCACCTTGCTTACTTTTAGGTTTGCGTAGCAGTACACGTCTGTATTGCTCTTTTCCACGAGAAAGAGAGGCTAAATCCTCAAAAGTACCTGTTTTATCGTAAACTACTTGATTGATGCCAAGCGTATGGCTGTAAAGAGCCAATGCCTTTTCCATATCGCTTACGCCAATAATTACACCTACGATTCCGCCTGTTAAATGGGAAGTGGGTTTAAACCATGAAGTATCAGAAACAATTTGAATGGTGTTTTGAGCTGTGTCTGTCAGCCAAGTTGTCGCTTTTTGTTCGGGTGTATGAACAACAGAAAGGTTTTTTTCTTTGGCAAATTGTATGACATCTAGGCACTTTATTTTAATACTGAAAATACCTAAATCACCAATTTCTGGCTGAAATGCAGGAGCGATAGGAGCTGGGGAAGTTGACTCCCAAATTTCGGCACCACCCCCTCCGGCCATATTTACAGCTAAAATTGCTCTTCTTTCACGGACAACGCCTTTCGTATATTTTACCATTAATTTGGCCTGCGCCACATCATCAAATACGGGTACATCTAAACCAAGTTCTTTGTTGTACCATTGCCATGCTTTTTCGGCTGAAATGACCCCAATCCCTACTTGTTGAATACCAGAAAGTAGATCAATATTTTGTGTTTTCGGTTCGTGAGTCGGTTGAATACTAGACATGTATAATATAGTTTAAGGTATTAGCAGGTGTCCTAAAATACAAGCATGATGTAGCGTACATCTGTATTTATTAATTGGTTTAACCGTTAAAATTAATAAAAAAATACTGTTTTTTTGTTCCTGACTACTTAATTTCGATAGTCTAGCATTTTTTTGTAGGTGTCTGCCATTTCCTGTTGGGTGTATTTTCCTTTTAAAAACATGCGCATAACCGTAAAATTAGCGAACTGAACTTTGAAGTATCCGTTTGTGCTGTACTTGCGTGCAGACACGACTACATTTTTAGGGATAATTTTAAAAGCAAGTTGAGCTTCTTGTGCGCGTAACAAAATATCATAGTCTTCCATGATAAGGTAATCTGCCCGAAATCCACCGAGTTGTTGGAATGCCTGCTGTGTAATGAATAATGTTTGGTCTCCACCTCGGCACCAAATTTTATTGAATCTTGTGAAAAAAGAGTTGATACGTAATAAGGGGGTTGGGTAGGTATCAAATAAATAACGGTAACAAC
>JBKBRQ010000101.1:0-10211 GCA_046292055.1 Spirosomataceae bacterium
TCAATGTCGTCTTAAAAATTGATGAAAAATCGTACATCGGTGGTAAAAATGGAGATGACCATCCGATGAGCTGGTACCAAGAATTTGATGGTGGCCGTGCTTTTTATACAGGTATGGGACACACAGATGAGACATTCAGTGAACCGCTTTTCTTGAATCATTTGTATGCAGGAATGGTCTATACGGCAGGTGGTGAAACACCTAAATCTGTGGATTTCTCGAAATCTCGTCCAGAGGAAAACCGTTTTACTAAAGTCGTCTTAGCCGATAAATTGGACGAGCCGATGGAGTTGACATTACTTGACAAAGAGCGTGTTTTATTCATTCAAAGAAAAGGGGAAGTTCGATTGTATAATACGAAAACAAAAGAATTAAAAACCATCGCCAAAATTCCAGTCAGTACGAAATACGTGAACAAAGAAGGAAAAGAGTCGATGGGAGAGGATGGCTTATTGGGTTTGAATAAAGATCCTAATTTTGCTAAAAATAATTGGATTTACCTATTCTATTCTGTTCCCGAAGAGCCGAAAAATATCTTAACGCGCTATGAACTGAAAGGGGATGAACTGGTCTTGTCTTCGAAAAAAGTTTTGTTAGAAGTACCAGTTCAACGAGAAGAATGTTGCCATACCGGTGGTTCTATTGCATGGGATAAGGCTGGAAATCTCTACTTGTCAACAGGAGATAATACAAACCCACATGGCTCAAACGGATTTAGTCCGAGTGATGAGCGGGAGGGAAGAAGTGCTTGGGACGCACAGAAATCATCTGCCAATACGAACGACTTGAGAGGAAAAATTATTCGCATCAAACCACAACCAGATGGTACTTATACAATTCCGGAAGGAAATTTATTTCCGGTAGGTACACCAAAAACAAGACCTGAAATTTATTCGATGGGGCATCGGAACCCATTCCGTATTTCGGTAGATGCCAAAACCGGATATGTATATTGGGGTGAAGTTGGGCCGGATGCGTCAAAACCAGATGATTCGCGTGGACCAGCAGGGCATGATGAAATCGGACAAGCGCGGAAAGCGGGGAATTTCGGATGGCCTCATTTTGTAGGAGATAACAAAGCGTATAATAAATTTGATTTTGCTGCGGGCAAATCAGGGGAAAAATGGTCGGTCGATGCACCTACTAATACATCACCAAATAACACTGGATTAACAGTTTTACCTCCTGCCGAGAAGGCATTCGTTTGGTATCCGTACGGTGTTTCGAAAGAGTTTCCGTTGGTAGGGACAGGCGGTAGAAATGCTATGGCTGGGCCTGTTTACTACAAAGACCAATTTGCTACTTCATCCAGAGCATTTCCTTCGTATTATGACGGTAAATTCTTTCAATACGAATGGATGCGTGGCTGGATTATGGCAGTAACGATGGATAAAAATGGGGATTTTGTGTCCATGGAACGTTTCATGCCAAGTTATAAATTCAGTAATCCGATGGATATGGAATTTGCGGAAGATGGTGATTTATATATGTTGGAATATGGTTCTGGTTGGTTTACTGCCAATGACGACGCACGTCTGATTCGTATTGAGTATAACGGAGGAAATAGAAAACCACAGGTGATGATGGCTGCAAATCAAATGGGTGGTGCTGCTCCGTTTGCCTTAAAATTAACATCAAAAGGTACATTTGACGCGGATGGAGATGTTTTAACATATAAGTGGGTCGTGACGTCTGCTGGTTACACCAAAACGGTCACAACACCTGATGCTGCCTTGACTCTAACAAAAATGGGTACGTACAAAATCGTTTTGACTGTTTCTGATGGTAAAGGAGGCGTAGGAACACAAGCAATGGAAGTTGTTGTTGGAAACGAGCCGCCTGTACTTAGCCTAGAAATGCGAAAAGGGAATAAATCGTTTTATGCTGCTAATAAACCCCTTGAATACGCCATTAAGGTGAAAGATAAAGAAGACGGAAGGTTAGGTGAAGGTATTGATGAAGAGCAAGTTGCTGTTACAATTGACTATCTAGCAGAAGGTTTTGATAAAATAGCGATTGCACAAGGACACCGTTCGGCAGATGCTTCAGCGGCATTTGCAACAGGTAAAAAGTTGATTGAAGCAAGTGATTGCATGGCTTGCCACAGCAAAGACAAAAAGTCCATCGGGCCAACTTACCGTGAAGTGGCTATGCGTTACAAAGGAGATTCAAAAGCGTTGGAGACTTTAACAAAGAAAGTAATCAATGGCGGAAGTGGAGTTTGGGGAGAAACTGCAATGGCAGGTCACCCGCAATTATCTACAGCAGACGCGTCTGAAATGGTCAAGTATATTTTGAATATCGCAAACGAAAAACCAAAGGAGAAAACATTGCCAACGCAAGGTACGTACGTTACGAAATTGCCAAATGGTGATGCTGGGAAAGGGGTTTTTGTTGTACGCGCTTCGTATGAGGACCAAGGTGCAAATGGATACCCTTCTTTACGTTCAGAACAAAGTTTTGTACTTCGGAATGCAAAGTTAGATGCGCATGGTTTCGATACGTTTCACGATGTAAATAAAATGGCATTCGGCGGTAATAATTTAGCTATTCCGACGGTCAATGGTTCGTATGTTAGCCTAAAACAAATTGATTTGTCTGGGTTGAAAGAGTTACAGGTTTTCGCTGCTGCACCGAAACCGCAGTTGAATGCATCTGGTGGAAAAATTGAACTCCGAGTCGGCAGTCCGACTGGTACGAAAGTAGGCGAGTCAGTGTTCTTAGAACCAAGTGAAACAATGGATTTTGCACCTAAATCTTTGGTGATTCCCATAAAAGCGGATGAGGTGAAAGGTTTGGTGGATGTGTTTTTGGTATTCGTCAATCCAGCAGCAACTACCCAATCTATGATGGTCATTATGGGCGCAGAGTTTAAATTAGCTCATTTGGAAGATTCGGATGCGCAAGTAATCAAAGATGTACCTGTTGATTTCTTCGTTGGAGCATGGAAAACCATATTTTTTGATACACCAAACGGCGATGTTGAACTAACATTTACTTTCGAAAGAAAAGATGGTAAATTAGTAGGTACGGCTTCAACGGGTGATTCAGAGGCTGTTGCATTAGAGAGAATTGATGAATCGGCTGACAGTTTAGCTGTAGCTTTCAGTTTTGCTGGCTATAACTTGAATTTAACGTTGGATAAAAAAGGAGAGAACAGTTTAGAAGGTTCGTTGATGGGGATGTTCAAAGTGAAATCCGAGCGAGTTAAATAAATTGATTTCGCACCTGATTGGTAGAATCTCAGTAGAAATAGACTAGCTCTATTTCTGCTGAGATTTTCCTTTTTTAGCCCCATCGGGCCGCAATATGGGTAAAAGGGGAACATAAAAAAAGAGGTTATCTAAGCTAGATAACCTCTTTGTGGGCCCACCTGGGCTCGAACCAGGGACCACCTGATTATGAGTCAGGTGCTCTAACCGACTGAGCTATAGGCCCTGCTCGTTAAAGCGTTGCAAAATAACAGCTTAATTTTGGTAAATCCAAAAAAAATGAAGACATTCGAACATAATCCCTTCCCGTTGTAGAAGAGATTTTAAGGTAAATTATTCATTTACAAGATGTTACTACATGCACAATAAACGAAAAATCATCAATGACCCCGTTTATGGATTCATAACAATCCCCTCTGAGCTTGTTTATGAGGTCATTCAACATCCGTATTTTCAGCGTTTGCGACGGATAAATCAGTTGGGAATGGCTGAACTCGTTTATCCTGGTGCTAAACATACCCGTTTCCAACACGCTTTGGGGGCAATGCACCTCATGGGGCAGGCGTTGCAAACCCTTAAATCTAAAAACCTGTCGATTTCAAACCATGAAATGGTTTCTGCACAAATCGCAATTCTCTTGCACGATTTGGGTCATGGCCCCTTTTCACATGTTCTGGAGCACCATCTACTTGAAAAAATCCCGCACGAGTGGCTCTCAGAACAACTCATGCAGGAGATAAATAAAGACCTTGATGGCGCTTTGGATTTGGCTGTCTCTATGTTCAATGGTTCGTACGAACGTCCATTCTTTCATCAACTGATTTCCAGTCAACTCGATATGGATCGGATGGACTATCTGCGAAGGGATAGTTTTTTTACGGGTGTTGTAGAAGGTACAATTGGCGTAGAACGAATCATTAAAATGCTTCAAGTAGTTGATAATCAATTAGTAGTAGAAGAAAAAGGTTTGCTTTCTGTTGAAAATTTCTTAAATGCACGTCGTTTGATGTACTGGCAAGTGTATTTACATAAAACAGCCATTGCAGCAGAGAGTATGCTAGTTTTGTTGCTCAATCGGGTTCGTTTTTTGTTGAAAACAGGAAGTTCAGTAGCTGTTGTTGGTCCCCTGAAATTCTTCTTAACATCTGCCTATTCGCAGCATGATTTCCTTCAAAATCCTTCTTTCTTAGCTCTTTTTGCTTCTTTGGATGATACAGATATTTGGATGAATATCAAAGAATGGTCACGCGCAGAAGATGCAATACTTCAAGATATAGCACGTAAATTATTGGAGCGAAAACTGTACAAAATTGAGTTATCTAATGAACCTATTTCAGCTTCTCGTCGCGATGAATTGAGTGAATTATTACTTTCAAAAGGGATTACAGAAGAAACATTGCCTTATTACTTGCGGGAGGGAAGTGTAAGTAATAAAGGATATATTCCTGAAAATTCGCACATTTTAATTGTCCGAAAAGATGGAACTTGCCAAGATATGGCTGATGCTTCCGACCTACCTACTATCAAGGCACTTAGTCATATTGTCAAAAAATATTATCTTTGTTATACGAATCCCCTATATTTGTAACCCGTACAGAAGTACATTTAGCTGTCGCAACTTATGCAAATTTCTATTTCTACATTGGCATCTTGGGTAAATGGCCATGTCGAAGGCGACCCAAACATGCTTATTTCAAGCGTCGGAAAAATTGAAGATGCAAAACCAGGCGATATCGCCTTTCTTGCCAATGAGAAATATGAAAAATTCGTATATACTACACAGGCAACTGCGGTTCTTATTTCCAATTCCTATGTATTGTCTCAAAAGGTGAACGCTACGCTCATTCGTGTGAATGATCCCTATTTGGCTTTTACCCTCCTTCTTGAGAAGGTACAAGCCGCTTCTTCTACTTCATACGCCTGGGAAATCCATCCAACTGCATTGCTTGGAAAATCTATTGAATTACCAGCACGTTGCGCAATTGGGCCGTATGTATGCATTGCGGATAATGTCCAAATTGGTGAAGACGTACGAATAGATAGCCATTGTTTTATACGTGAAAATGTTCAAATTGGGGCTGGAACAGTTATTCAGTCGGGCGTCCGTATTTTGGAAGGGACTCAAATTGGTAAAAATTGTTTTATCAAACCAAATGCGGTTATTGGTAGTAATGGGTTTGGCTATGCGCCGCAGCCAGACGGAAGTTACCGGCAAATTCCTCAACTCGGACACGTGGTTATTGAGGACGATGTGCAAATCGGTGCAAACGCAACCGTCGATAGAGCTACTTTGGGGGTTACACGCTTGTGTCGCGGGGTGAAACTCGATAATCTCATTCATATTGGACATAATGTAGAAGTAGGTGAAAATACTGTCATGGCGGCTCAATCAGGAATTGCAGGTTCGAGTAAGGTGGGAAAGAATTGTATGATTAGCGGACAAGTAGCGATTTCTGGACATTTAACGCTCGCAGATGGCACGCAAATTGGTGGGCAAGCAGGTATTCTGAAAACAGTATCAAAGCCTAATTCGATGCTTTTTGGAACACCGGCATTCGATAAAGATGAATTTATGAAGTCATTTGCCGTATTCAAAAAGTTGCCTGATTTGTACAAAAAAATAAAAGATATCAATCAAAAAATCGATTCAATCGAGAAACAAAATAAGTCATAAATCCTCTTTTAAAGATGAATACAAAACAACAAACCATTCAATCTAGTCTATCACTTACAGGAATTGGCCTTCATACTGGTGTTGAGGTCACGATGGAAATTTGTCCTGCAGGATTAAATCATGGTATCGTTTTTCAACGAATAGATTTACCCAATAAGCCGCTTGTCCCTGCTGATGTAGATTATGTCGTAGATACGCTCCGTGGTACTGTTTTAGAGAAAGATGGTGCGCGCGTACATACGCCAGAGCATGTTCTAGCTGCTTTGGTTGCCCTACAAGTAGACAATATATTAATTACTCTGAATGGGCCTGAAGTGCCAATTCTAGATGGTAGTGCAGCACCATTCGTCGAATTGATTGAAAAAGCAGGACTGGAAGAACAGAACGCGCTTCGAAACTATTTCGAAGTCACGGAGGCCATTCATTTTAGAAATGAAGATCATAGCATTGAATTGGCGGCATTACCACTTAATGACTATCGCTTAACCGTGATGGTGGATTATCAGTCGGAGCATGTACATCCACAACATGCTCAGTTACACCAACTTGACTTATTCAAAGAAGAAATTGCTCCTAATCGTACGTTCACGTTTTTACATGATATTGAAAAACTGTATACACAAAATTTGATTCGTGGGGGCTCTCTTTCAAATGCAGTTGTGTTTGCAGAATCACCTTTGACTGCTGACCAAATGGAGGTCATTCGTCCATTATTTGGTGAACAAAGTGTACCGCTTGGTGCAACAGGGGTACTTAACCCAGAGGGACTCCGGGAGCAAAACGAGCCAGCAAGGCACAAGCTTTTGGATTTAATGGGTGACTTGGCTTTGGTTGGTCGCCCCATCAAGGCGCATATTTTGGCAGCAAGACCGGGACATGCTGCGAACATTCAGTTGGCGAAAAAAATTAAAAAGGCGATTGCAGAGGCTGCCAACACAGCACCTTCTTTTGACCCAAATGCAGAACCTGTTTTAAATGTCAATGACATCGCACGCTTGTTACCGCACCGATATCCATTCCAATTGGTAGATAAAATCGTTTCATTAGATGGGAAAACAGTAGTCGGGGTGAAAAATATTACCATGAACGAGCCACAATTTACTGGGCACTTCCCTGAGAATCCGGTCATGCCAGGCGTTTTGCAGTTGGAAGCAATTGCACAAACAGGCGGTGTATTGGTTTTAACATCAACAGGTAATCCAGAAGCTTATTGGCCTTACTTGGTGGGTATTGACAATTGTAGATTCTATAAAAATGTGCTTCCAGGAGATACATTAGTTATTAAATGTACGCTTTCAGCTTCTATTCGTATGGGTGTAGCTAAAATGCACGGTGAGGCCTGGGTGGGTAAGTCCATGGTCTGTAGCGTGGATATGATTGCCCGATTGGTTAAGAAATAATTGTAATGAACACGTACATTATGTCAGCAAATCCCTCCATGAGTTCTATTCATCCTGATGCAAAAATTGCTGAGGGAGTCGTCATTGGCCCATTTACTACGATTTGTGCCGATGTTCAAATCGGTGCTGGCACTTGGATAGGTCCCAATGTTACATTATTTGATGGAGCTAGAATTGGAGAAAATTGCCAAATTTTCCCTGGAGCTGTAATTGCTGCAATTCCCCAAGATTTAAAATATCGGGGTGAAAAAACAAAAGTTGAAATAGGAGATAGAACGGTTATTCGTGAATGTGTAACGGTAAATAAAGGTACATCAGATCAATTGGTTACACGTATTGGCCATGATTGTCTTTTGATGGCATACACACACATCGCTCATGATTGTCAAGTTGGAAATTATGTTATTTTGGCAAATGGAGTACAAGTTGCAGGCCACGTAGTGATTCAGGACCATGCGTTCGTTGGAGGGACGACTGCAGTTCATCAATTTGTTCGCATAGGGACTCATGCAATGGTTGGCGGAGGTTCGTTGGTTCGGAAGGATGTTCCTCCCTATATCAAAGCTATTCGTGAACCTTTGTCGTTTGGCGGTATTAATCACGTTGGACTTACTCGAAAAGGCTTTTCTTCTAAGGATTTAGAAGAAATTCAACAAGTTTATCGTATTCTTTTTCAATCACCCCAAAATTTGACAGATGCGCTAGGTATTTTAAAAAGTAGCTCGGTTTCTCCTCGCTATAAAGAAGAAATTAGCTCATTCATTCGGGAATCAAAACGTGGTATTATCCGCAAGGGAGGAATGACAACGGAACTTGAAGAAAAAATATGATAAAAATAGAAACAGATACTATTGGGAAAAAATACAAAAACGAGTGGATTTTTAGGGACTTGACGACAACTTTTGAGATAGGAAAACCTGTAGCCATCGTTGGTCCAAATGGTTCTGGGAAATCGACTTTAGCACAAGTGTTAGCCGGAAGTTCACCTGCCACTGAAGGAAAGCTAGTTTGGTGGAAATCAAAGGATGAAAAATTAGAAGAAGATCAGATTTTCAAACAAATTGCGTTTGTGTCCCCGTATCTAGAACTTGTTGAGGAATTTACATTGTCAGAATTACTTGATTTTCATGCACGGTTCAAAAATTTTCGACTTGGTTTTTGTAAAAAAACATTTCTTGAACGGGTCTATTTGGAAAAGCATGTAAACAAAGAAGTCAAGTATTTTTCCTCTGGAATGAAACAGAGGTTAAAGTTGGCATTGGCACTTTTTTTTGATTCGAAAGTTCTTTTTTTAGATGAACCTACGGCGAATTTGGATAAAGAAGGAGCTTCTTGGTATTTGAAAGAAATACAAGAAGTCATTTCGAACAAAATTATACTCATTTCCTCAAATGAGCCTGAAGAATATGTTTTTACAGAAAATATATTAGATATTCGTTCATACAAAAAAAAGAAAGTTCATTAAATTAATCCCAATTAAACGTAAATAAACTATGAAAAAAGTACTATTGATGAGTGCCTTTGTATTGGTGAGTTTTTTCAGTCAAGCACAGAAATACCAATCATTTGGTAAAAAAATCACAACAAAAGAAGCGAAAGAAGCATCGTCTATTAGTTCGCAAGCTGTTGGGAAAGAGGCAGTGGCCATGAAAGTAGTAGGTGAAGTTGAGTCTGTTTGTCCTATGGCTGGTTGTTGGATGAAGGTAAAACTAGCAAACGGTGAGACTATGCGTGTTACATTCAAGGATTACGGCTTTTTTGTTCCAAAAGATATTGCAGGTCAAAAAGTAATTTTTGAGGGGATGGCAAAACAGAAAGTAGTGTCTGTCAGCGACCAAAAGCATTATGCGGAAGATGCAGGAGTTTCGCGCGCTGAAATAGATAAAATTGATTCGGATAAAATAGAACTCACGTTTGTAGCAGATGGTGTTCTTGTTCCTAAAAAGTAAAAAATAGTTGTACAAGTAGGTTCAAAAGAAAAAGCCGAGTTACAAACTAAAAAGTGTAACTCGGCTTTTTTATCTTTATTTTTTTGTGGAATAGGAATATCCCTCTTTATCATTTAGAAGGTGTATAAAACTTCATGGCTTCAGGGATAAGTTTTTGTAAATCTTCGATTCTTTTTTCGTCAGCAGGGTGGGTTGAAAGTAAACGTGGTGGTTTTGCTTGTCCTTTTCCTGCATTCGCCATTCGTTGCCAAAAAGCGACAGATTCTTGTGGATTATACCCTGCCAATGCCATAAAAATAAGTCCTAATTTATCAGCTTCGGACTCTTGCAGACGACTGTTTGGCAAAACTCCTCCGAGATTGGTACTTACGCCTAACACTTGTCCAGCTAGTTGCATTAATTGTTCATTTTGGGTTAACGCACCCGTAGCCACTGCCCCAAGTTGAGTGATTCCGTTTGCAGCCATAGCTCTACTCATTCTTTCACGACCGTGATTAGCGATTGCATGTGCAATTTCATGTCCCATCACAACAGCAACACCTGCTTCCGTTTGACAAATGGGTAGAATACCCGTATAAAAACAGACTTTTCCACCAGGCATACACCATGCATTGATTGTCTTGTCATCTACAAGTCTGAACTCCCATTGGTAGCCATTGATTGCCTCACTGTAATTATTTTGAATAAGGTACGTCTCGGCAGCTGTTTTTAGTTTATTTCCCACACGTGCAATCATTTGTGCCTGCGGGTTACTCAAAGGGACTACCTTAGACGTATCTAAAAATCCCTTATATTCTGCGAAACTCAAAGCCATGATTTGTTCTTGAGAGACAAGCCCAACCATCTGAGTTCTACCTGTCAAAGGGACTTTTTGACATGCCCAAATGATTCCGACTAATGCCAGTGAAATGAAGAGGAGTTGTTTTGCGTTTTTCATTATTTCGTTGTAATTGGTAATAAAATCAAAATTAGTTTT
>JBKBRQ010000102.1:0-10158 GCA_046292055.1 Spirosomataceae bacterium
TAGCCAATTGGCTAACCCGCGTGTTCGTCCTGAACGAATGACTGAAATGGAATTTGGATTTGATGCTTCATTTGCAAATGACCGCGTTAATCTTGTCTTTACTGCTTATAATCAACGTATCAGAGATTTAGTAGTTAATGCAGTATCTGCCCCTACAACTGGTGGAACTTCGATTGTCAACAATACAGGAGAAATGACAAACAAAGGGATTGAATTGGGGTTGAACCTAACGCCTATCAAAACCAAGGACTTCACGTGGGATGCAACTGTTATTTTCAATAGAAATAGAAGCGTAATTGATAAGCTCGGAACTGCCACAATAGGCATAAATAACGTAGCTGGTGCACCTATTTTCTTGATTGAAGGACAAGCACCCTCTGTATTCTTTGCTGTTCCGTATGCAAGAAATGAAAACGGAGAGTTAATCCTTACACCACAAGGATTCCCACAAAGAGAAAGAGGTATCCAAAATGGGGCTACATTCACGCCGCAACGAGATGCTGAAGGACAACCAACAGGTGCAAACGTACAAGGAATTATCGGAAACCCGAACCCACTTTGGACAGGCTCTTTCTCTAGTTCATTCCAGTATAAAAAGTTAAATGTTCGTTTCTTACTTGATGCCGTGCAAGGAAATCAAGTATTTAATGCCGACTTTAGAACTCGTCAAGGGGTAGGTGTAGGAGAAGTTGCAGAACAAGAACTAAGAGGTGAGCTTCCTCGTGGTTATATCTTTGCAAATTATTTAATTGAAGAATGGCGTATTGACGATGGTTCATTCGTAAAATTAAGAGAGGCGGCTATTTCTTATCCACTTCCAAAAGTGAATGGAATCTCTAACTGGTCACTTTCTCTTATTGGCCGGAATTTATTCTCGTGGGATAATTACAGAGGCTATGACCCTGAAACCAATGCGGGCGGAAATAGTGACTTATTTAGAGGTGTTGATTTTGGTAATGTTCCGATTCCAAGATCGTATCAATTACAACTTTCCATCTCACTTTAATTTCAACATCAACATTGATTTCTACTTATGAAAAAATATATTTTATCAGCTGGACTAATAGCTACTTTACTGAGCTCTTGTACCGGCGAATATCTCAACCCAGGTACTGCCAGTGAACAACAAGTTGTTGCAAGCCAAAGTGGTCTTATCGCCTTGGTCAATGGCTTACAACAAAAATTCACTACATCGCGCGCAGGTGTACTTTACACTGCTATTAACGCGGATGGTCTCACAACCAAGCAATTAACAGTCTTAAACGCGGGGAATACAGACGAAGTTTTACTTGAATCCGGTGGTTCTTCTTTGATTAATAACAATGGCATTTTGACGAACCTGTGGAATCAAGCGCATCTCACAAAATCAAATGCAGATTTGATCATAGCTAACGCAAATAATGCGCCTGACCCAGCTATACGCTCCGGTATTTTGGCATATGCACATCTATTTCGCGCGTTATCTTTAGGTACTTTGGCCACATTTTGGGAGCAAGTACCTGTTGCCGTTGGAAGTAACGCGACATTCAGTCCAAGAACGGTTGCTTTGCAAGAAGCTGTAAGTTCTTTAGAAACGGCTGCCGCTGCATTAGCACAAAATCCACCATCAGCAGCATTTAACTCACAAGTAGTTCCAGGCATTGTAATTGCTCCGACAGTTCAAGCATTATTGGCTCGCTACCAATTGATGTTGGGTAATTTTGATGCTGCTATCGCGGCAGCAGACAGAGTCCCTAGCTCAGCAAAAAGTGGATTTAACTTCGATGATGTCAGCCCAAACCCTATTTTCTTCAGTTCTTTTGGAAATAGAAACGTAACTGAGCCTACCGCAAACTTTGGTTTGCCTTCAACACTCGCTCCTACAAGTGCGGATGGTAGAAGAAGCTTTTATTACTCAGCAGGTGGCAATTTAAACTTAGGTAGAGCAGGATTTTACACGTCAAATACATCCGCTGTTCCTGTTTATTTACCAGGAGAAATGAACCTAATCAAAGCAGAGGCACATGCTCGTAAAGGAAACTTACCGCAAGCAATTACGGAACTCAACACAGTTTTAACTAAAAAAACGGATGTTTGGGGAGTGCAAGCAGGAGAAGAAGCCTACACGGGTGAAAATTCAGCAGCAGCAATACTAGCTGAAATCTACCGCCAGAGAAGTATTGAGTTATTTTTGTCAGGTATGCGCATCGAAGACAGCAGGAGATTTGGAAGACCAACAACGGAAAGAAGCCGTAACTGGTATCCTTACCCGCTCTCAGAGAGAAACAATAACACAAGCACACCAAGCGACCCAACAAACTAATTACAAGTTAGTTACGCTTTAAAAATAGGTTCAATACAAATCTGTATTGAACCTATTTTAGTTTAAATTTTTTCCCAGGTAATACATGAATATATCCTTGAAATTCCAATTGCAATAAAATACCTGCAATTTTGTTTTGAGGAATTCCTACCTCCCAACTTAGCTTATCAATATGTACTGATTCGTATTTTGCTAATTGGCGAATAACTGCCGCTTCATCTTCACTGAACATACTAAAGTCCAAAGGATGTTGCTGACCAGCCTCCTTCGCAATTTTAGACCCATCCCATTGAAGCAACTCAACCAAATCCTCTACAGACGTATAAATTTGTGCTTTATTTCTTTTGATTAATCCATGTGGTCCTTCTGCAACCTTATTTGTCAACAATCCAGGGACAGCAAAAACTTCTTTGTGGTAATTTATAGCAAACTCGACTGTCACCATTCCACCCCCTCTTTGCGCTGATTCTACTAAAATACAGACATCACTCAAACCTGCAATAATTCGATTTCTCGCCAAAAATAAGGAAGCTATGGGTTTCATCCCTAGCGGACTTTCAGAAATCACTCCCCCTTTTTCAAGCATTTTTTCAGCCATTTTTTTGTGGACAGCAGGATAAATGGTATCCAAACCATTAGCTAATACTGCCACTGTTGGCAACTGACAATCCAAAGCTGTTTGATGCGCTACGCTGTCAATTCCAAGAGCTAAACCACTGATAATCGTAGGTTGCAAAGATTGAAGCTCCCGAACAATCCGTTGCGTCATCTCTTGGCCATATACCGTTGATTTACGTGTCCCGACAATTGCGACGGTCTTAGAAACATTCAAATCCATACTTTTCCCTTTAGAATATAGTATCGCAGGAGAATCATAGTTCGGAATCAAGCGGTTGGGGTAAAGGCTACATTCATACGAGAATACATCCACGCCTTCTTTATCTAAAGCTTCTAATTGTTTTTGAGCAAGTTCTATCCAGTAATTTCTTTTCTGAATTCGAGTTGCAGTCTGTTCCCCAATCCCTGTTACTTTTCGCAATTGCTCGAAAGAAGCTTTAAAAACAGCCTCTGGTGAACCAAAGACATGCACTAACTGGCGGTGTAGAATTCCACCAACACCTTCCACTTGCGCTAATGCCAAGTGGAATACTACGTTTTCATCGGTTTTCATGGTTTACTTTATCTTCTATTTAGTTAACTGAAGCGCTCTTTCATCATTAAAAGTACTTCTTTTATATTTTCAAGGCGTTTAATGGCTTCTGTCTTTTTATTGAAAACTTCTTCTCGTTGTGCTAATTGTTTTTTCGCACCCTCTACTGTGTATTTTTCTTCTTGAATTAATTTTAGAATTTTCCCAAACTTATTCACTTCTCTTTGCGAAAAATACAGAATTTTCCCTCTTTTCTTCCCTGTAATAGAAAACTCTTCAGCATAATACCGAAGGTGCGAAACAGATACATCAAATTTTTCGGATAAATCCTGAAACGTATAAAAAATCTTAGTTTCTGCCATAATATAACATAAAATGCCCCACTGGCAAAACCAGCGGGGCATCGTATTTATTTGATTAAACTGAACAATCTACTCCAACGAATTTTGGATAAAAGTCCACCGTCTGCATCCAAAGACATCCAAATAAAGACAGCTTTACCAACAATGTGGTCTTCAGGAACAAAACCCCAAAAGCGCGAATCATCTGACTCATATCGGTTATCTCCCATCATGAAATAATAATCTTGCTTAAATGTGTAAGATGTAATTACCTTTCCATCAATATAGATTTTCCCTTCTTTATACTCTGCGTTTTCATTCCAATCAAATGTGGTAATCACCCCTTTGTATAAAGCAATATTTTTTTCGTTTAGCTCTATAGTCATCCCTTTTTTAGGAATAACCAATGAACCAAAGTTGTCCCGATTCCATTTGAACAATGATTTATTATAGGGAAAAGCACCATATACAGTCGTTGAATCATCTTTCGGAACGATATCAGGAGTCACAGACTTGATAAAATCCATTTGCTTTAATTCTTTTACTGCTTCATCAGTAGCATTGACCAAATAGAGGATTTTACCGTTTTCTTCAGTTGCTCCACGGATACCAATTTCTAGTTTTTCGAATAGTTTTGGATTAATCGTGGTGTTACTCTCCAAGGTATAGTACATTTGACGATGTGGCGGATTTTCCATCATCTTATTATTGATAAAGACCTGACCATCATCAATTCGGATGGTATCTCCACCAATGCCGACACATCTTTTAATGTAATTTGTCCGCAAATCAACTGGGTATTTATCGAAACCACCAAACTCATCTGGGCGCTCAGGGCAACCTGGATAATTGAAGACAACAACATCTCCATTCTTAACATCTGTGAAACCTGGTAGTCTGAAGTAAGGCAAGTCAATCCAAGTTAAGAAAGAAGGAATTTCTGTAAACCAAATTTTTTGGTGTGTTAGGGGTACTTGAAGAACCGTTTTGGGTGTTCTAGTCCCATAATGCACTTTACTAACAAATAAGAAATCGTTCACGAGCAAACTACGCTCCATGGACCCCGTCGGGATGGTGTAGGCTTCTAAGAGTAACCACCTAATTAATGTTGCCGCAACAACTGCGAAAAGTACGGAATCAAACCATTCTCTCAAAGGAGATTTCTTAGTCGTTTTTTTCTCTTTGCCCTCTAAATTTTGCTCTACTGCCATATTTTACGATTCTTTATTTTACGAATATACTATTTGTTCTTCAATCACAAGGCAAGCATTTCTTGCATTGTTTGAACACCCGTTTTATCTTGCAGCCACTCAGCTGCAACAACTGCGCCAAGTGCGAACCCCTCACGACTGTATGCCTCGTGCGAGATTTCGATTTGATCTACATCTGAAATATACTTAATTACATGTGTACCAGGCACTTTCCCTTCTCTTGCAGACCAAATGGGTACTTCATTAGCTGCTGGAATTTCATTACTTACCCATTTATTTTTTGATGAATACGCCTCAATAATCCCCTCCGCAAGGGTAATAGCTGTCCCGCTTGGCGCATCTTTTTTCTCTGTGTGGTGAATTTCGGTTGTCGTTACTTCATATTGGCTTTGCGTTTGCATTAATTTTGCCAACATTTGGTTTAGCTTAAAAAATATATTTACGCCAATACTATAATTTGACGCATAAAAAAAAGCGGAACGGCTATTCTGCCGACACATCTCCTCAATTTCTGGTTTTTTTTCAAGCCAACCCGTTGTACCACAAACGACTTTTAGACCTGCTGAAATACAATGTGAAAGATTTTGAAATGCGGATTCAGGTGAGCTAAATTCAATAACTACATCTACTGTTTCTGACTTGAGCGCAACCAATTCTTCGTTATTCTGCCAATCTACTTTCGCTACGATTTGGTGCCCACGTTCGAGCGCAATTCGCTCAATCACTTTACCCATTTTTCCGTAGCCTACTAATGCAATTCTCATACTATATTTTTTAAGGAAGTTGTATAGAAAAACCTATTCCTGAAGCAAAAGCTCCCTGAAAAGTTCGTTCAATTTTGGGTTCAAGTCGCCAAGATAAATCTTCGGACATATTGAATGTTTTTAAATGACCAGCCACGTTTGCCTCAAGTGCCAACAACAACCAACCGACAGTAAACCCAATGATGGATAAATCACGTTGGCGACGGAATGTATTGACGGCAGGTTCCAGATTTTGGCGAACAAACGGCCCTCTTAAGTCTGCTAAATTTAAGTTTGGAACTTCGGAAGCAAAAAAAGCAGCCTCACTTGCGGCACTAGGCAAGGTTTCCTTTGTAATTAACCAATAACCTCCTTGCGTATTAGGTGCATAAACGGCTTGATTATCTATACGGGACAAAAAGAGTTGTGTTCCCGTCAATTGACCGCCAGAAGGCAAAATAACCTCTCCCGCCCCTAGTTTGATAAGCTTTTCGAGATAACCACGAGTCCTTTGGTACCCTTGGTTATTCCATGAAACACCATATATCCCTCCAGCTGCTGCTGCATAAACAATTCCCATTTTCCAGTATTGCTTATTGGTCGCTTGTCCCCAACCGGGTAATACCAAAGAACGATAAAACGCAATTTTCGGTACTTCATATGGAGCTGTGGGAGTAATACCTATCAACTTTTTGGCAAATTGACTTGTTTTGGCAAAGCCAGCACGTATTCTCAGCGAGTCTAACCCCTTCGTAACTGCTTTTTGCACAGAATCTTTTTGCGTGACAAAGGTAGTTTGAGCAACTATATTTTGCTGTAAACACACCAATAAACCCGCAAATAGCATGAACTTATTCGCTTTTGGCATGGAGAGCTTGTACAATTTTTTCTAATTCCTCTTTCGAAGTAAACGGAATTTTAATTTCCCCTTTGTTCGTATCATCTGCCTTTACAATCACTTTTGTACCTAAAAACCCAGATAATTGAAACTGCAGTCCTGAGAGATCCAAACGTTGCACACCCTTTTTGGGCGGATTTTTTGTTTCATCTAGTAAAGCTAGATTCCGGACAGCCTCCTCCACTTTCCGGACAGATAATTCTTCGACGATAATTTTCTTGAATAATTTCATCTGGTTATCGTAATCATCCATATTCACCAAAGCACGTGCATGACCCATCGAGATTTGAGAATCACGAACGGCTGCTTGTATCGCTGGTGGGAGTTTCAAGAGACGCATGTAATTGTTCACAGTCGTTCTATTTTTACCGACACGCTCACCCAATTCTTCTTGTTTCAAATTACACTCTGTCATGAGGCGTTGATAACTTAGGGCAATCTCAATAGCATTCAAATTTTCTCTCTGAATGTTTTCAATGAGAGCCATTTCCAACATTTGTTGGTCATTAGCTGTGCGAACATACGCAGGAATTTGGCGCAACCCTGCTAATTTCGAAGCTTGTAAACGGCGTTCCCCTGAAATCAATTGATAGCGCCCATTTTCACTCTTCCGAACGGTAATCGGCTGAATAATCCCTTGCAACTTAATTGACTCCGAGAGTTCACGCAAGGCATCTTGATCAAAATGAGTTCTCGGTTGATATGGGTTCGTATCCACCAAATCAATAGGAATTTCGTTAACAGAACTCGTAATTTCTGGTACTACTCTAACAGGTGAGCTAGGCATTTCCTGTTGTGACGCCGGCGTAGCGTCTTGATCTGCCAAAAGTGCACCCAATCCCCGACCTAAGCCCATTTTTTTATTCTTGGAAGCCACGTTCGAATTCATAATACATGTATTTTAAGGTATGAATGATTTGCAGTTATAAAACCAACAAACCATTTTTTACTAATATTTCTTTTGCCAAATTCAAATAACTAATTGCCCCTTTGCTTTCTGCATCTTGTGCTAAAGTCGGAATACCATAGCTTGGCGATTCAGATAAACGGACATTACGCGGAATCAGCGTTTCGAAAACCATATTTTTAAAGTGTGCTGTCACTTCATTCACCACTTGGTTGGATAAACGTACGCGCAAATCATACATGGTCAATAAAATTCCCTCAATTTTCAACTCTGGATTTAATCTTTGTTGAATAATCTTGATTGTATTCAATAATTTGCCTAAACCCTCCAAGGCGAAATATTCACATTGAACAGGGACAATAACAGAGTCTGCGGCTGTCAAACTGTTGATTACAATCAAGCCCAAAGAAGGTGAGCAATCCAAAATGATAAAGTCGTATACCTCCTTTAAAGGGGTTAATGCTTCCTTCATTTTTTCTTCTCTTTTGGGCAGATGAATCATTTCGATTTCCGCACCTACCAAGTCAATGTGGGATGGGAGTAAATGAAGATTCGGAAAGTCTGTTTTGATGATGATGTCCAACGGATTCACCTCAGAAACCATACATTCATAGATACTATACTCTACTTCTTTCGGATTGAACCCCAGTCCAGAAGTCGCGTTCGCTTGTGGGTCTGCGTCAACGATTAATGTTTTGAACTCCAATGCTGCCAAGCTTGCAGCAAGATTGATGGTTGTTGTTGTTTTACCAACGCCCCCCTTTTGATTAGCAACTGCGATTATCTTACCCATTGATATCTTTGTACAAAATGGTTTATCAAAGTTCTATTATTTATATGTAAGTACCAAATAATTGTTCCACGATTTTTTGGTGTTCCACGAATTTACAAATCTATCTCTTTTTTTTGACTATTTCATTCATCCTAGATTAACTAATTGATAATCAATCACAAAGCTAATAGTATCATCTATTATTTACGGGTCTCATTTTCGCTTCACTTTTGGTACATTTGCGCAAATGTGCTTTGCCTTAACCTTTTATACAAAAATTCGGGTCAGCTTTTGCAAACTGACCCGAATCCAATCTATCTCTATTTTTACACACCCGCGTACGTGGCTGATAACATCGAAACGTGCTTTGATTCGAGTAGAGAATTACCTGTCAGATAGATATCAATCTCTCTAGCAGCTTCTCTTCCTTCTGAAATCGCCCAAACAACGAGTGACTGCCCTCTTCGCATATCTCCTGCTGCAAATACTTTCTCAACAGATGTTTTGTAGTTAGCATCTTTGACATTTCCACGTCCATCCAATTCTACGCCGAGTTCTTCTAACAAACCCGTTGGTTGCGGATGAAGGAAACCGGCGGCAATCAATGCTAACTCACAAGGAATAACCTGCTCTGTTCCATCTACCTCAACCATTTTCATACGTCCTCCTTCCAAAACCCATTCTACGTTAACCAACTTGATGCCTGTCAGATTACCCTCTGCATCACCACCGATAAACTCTTTGGTATTGATCGACCAATTTCGGTCACATCCTTCTTCGTGCGAACTAGATGTACGAAGCTGCATCGGCCAATTCGGCCAAGGAGTCGACTCATCTCTGGTTTCTGGTGGCATCGGCATAATCTCAATCTGTGAAATCGACTTTGCTCCGTGTCTGTTAGAAGTACCCACACAGTCTGAACCCGTGTCTCCTCCACCGATAACAACCACATTTTTTCCTGTTGCCCAAATGTCGCCCTGTTGGTATACTTGTCCTTGGTGGTCCTTAGTTTCTACCAAAGAGATTCCTCTCTCTTTCGCTACCCGTTTATTTTGTTGACTAAGAAACTCCATCGCGAAATGTACGCCTTTCAGATGAGAACCTTTTACTGTATCTAGCCCTCTCGGAACAGTCGAACCACCTGATAATAAAACAGCGTCAAAATCATCTACCAAATCTTTCCCTTTGATTGTTTCGCCGACATTCACGTTTGTTTTGAACACGATTCCTTCGGCTTCCATCACTTTTAGACGACGGTCAATCACGGATTTATCGAGTTTAAAATCAGGGATACCATATCTGACAAGCCCACCAATTTGGTCAGCACGTTCAAAGACAGTTACTTGGTGTCCTGCTTTGTTGAGCTGTGCTGCTGCTGCCAAGCCTGCCGGGCCTGACCCTACGATGGCAACTGATTTACCCGTACGTTTAGCTGGATTTTTCGGAACAACCCATCCATTTTCGAATGCTTTTTCAACGATTGATTTTTCGATGTATTCAATGGAAACAGGCGGCTTGTTGATACCCAATACACAGGCAGCTTCGCACGGTGCTGGACAAATTCTTCCTGTAAATTCAGGGAAGTTATTTGTTGATGAAAGTAACTCAAAAGCCAATTGCCAGTTTTGGTCATAAACGGCATCGTTAAACTCAGGTATTATATTTCCGAGCGGACATCCACTGTGGCAAAACGGAATACCGCAGTCCATGCAGCGAGCGGCTTGTTGTGTGGTTTGCTTCTCATCGTAAGGCAATTCCACCTCTTTGTAATCTACTTTTCTTTCATCGACAGGCCGCTTTACAGACGGCTGGCGGTCATATTCTAAAAAACCTG
>JBKBRQ010000103.1:0-10108 GCA_046292055.1 Spirosomataceae bacterium
ATCAGCAGTATCAAAATTGTAGATCCTGCGGTTGGTTCTGGGCACTTTTTGGTTTCTGCTTTGAACGAACTGATTGCCATCAAAAGTGAATTGAAAATCTTGGTAGATGCAAACTTGGAGCCCATCAGCAGCCATACCATTGAGGTTGTGAACGATGAATTGGTTGTCACGAATTTGGACGGGGCTTTGTTTGAGTACAACCCCTACGACAAGGAAAGCCAACGCATTCAGGAAACGCTTTTTCATGAAAAACAACGAATTATAGAGAATTGCCTCTTTGGGGTGGACTTGAACCCAAATTCTGTGAAAATATGCCGTCTCCGGCTCTGGATTGAACTCCTGAAAAACGCGTATTATAAAACAAACGGGTTTAACCAAGGGATAAGAGAATTGGAAACTCTCCCGAACATCGACATCAATATCAAATGCGGTAATTCTTTGGTAAGCCGATTTGCGCTCGATACGGATTTGACACAAGCGCTCCGAAAAGGCAAAAAATGGACGATTGAGTCCTATAAAATCGCGATAGATACGTACCGAAATGCCGAAAACAAAGAACAAAAACGCGAAATGGAACGGCTGATTGCCGATATTAAGTCGGATTTTCGGAGTGAAATTTCGAAGAGTGACCCAAAAATAAAGCGGAAAGCACAGCTTGCAGGGGAATTGTATAACCTCACGATGCAGCAGGATTTATTCGAAGAAAGCCCGAAAGACAAGAAACTCCGATTGGCGAAGATTGAAAAAGTGGAGGCAACTTTGAATAAATTAGAAGACGAAATTGAGGAAATTAAAGCAAACAAAATCTATGACAATGCCTTTGAATGGCGTTTTGAATTTCCGGATGTATTGAACGACGACGGCGACTTTGTGGGCTTTGATGTGGTGATTGGGAATCCGCCGTATATACAATTGCAAAGCATGAAAGAAATTTCAGAGCAATTGAAAAGGTTTAACTACTTAACCTATGAGAAGACAGGCGATATTTACTCGCTATTTTATGAAAAGGGGAACGACATTCTCAGACAAAAAGGATATTTGGCTTATATAACTTCGAATAAATGGATGCGTGCTGGCTACGGAAAATCTACTCGCAATTATTTCTTACAAAAAACACAACCTGAAATGTTGATAGATTTAGGAGCTGGTGTTTTTAGTGAGGCAACTGTGGATTCGAATATTCTAATTTTCAAGAAACAGAATTATGAAGGATCCTTTAGAGCCTTGGATATAAGCAAAGAAAAAATAATAGATGATTTTGATGCTTATGAAGGAAAGATTGAAATAATTGCTCCAAAGATGAACGATAATTGGACAATAGAGAGTCCTTTAGAGCAAAGTATCAAAGCTAAGATTGAAAAAATTGGCAAACCTTTAAAAGAATGGGATGTCAAGATTAATTATGGAATAAAAACGGGTTATAATGAAGCCTTTATAATTGATGGTAAAATAAAAGATGAACTGATAGCTCAAGATGCTAGAAGTGCGGAGATAATCAAACCAATTTTAAGAGGGCGAGATATTAAGCGGTACAAAGAAGAGTTTGCAGACTTATGGTTAATAGCAACTTTTCCTGCGTTAAAATTAGAAATTGAAAACTATCCTGCTGTGAAAGCTTATCTTGAAAGCTTTGGTCAAAGGTTACATCAGACTGGTCAGGATTTTATTGATGAAAAAGGATATAAGGCAAAATCCAGAAAAAGAACTTGTAATAAGTGGTTTGAAACGCAAGACCAGATTGGATATTACCAAGAATTTGAGAAGGAGAAAATTATTTATCCTAATATGACTTTGTTTTTACCTTTTATTTTAGACTGTAAAAAGCGGTTGATTAATGATAAAGGTTTCATTTTGACATCTAGTAAGGTTTCGTTAAAGTTTTTGTTAGGATTTTTTAATTCGAAATTTGCACACAAGTGGATTCGGGAAAACTGTCCTGAATTACAAGGCGGAACAAGAGAACTACGTAAGATATTTTTTGAAAATATTCCTGTTCCTGCTATATCAGAATCTGCTCAGCAGCCATTTATTGACTTGGTAGAAAGAATATTACAAGCGAAAGAAGACAATAAAGACACCACCGATTTAGAATCCCAAATCGACCAATTGGTTTATCAACTGTATGAATTGACGGAGGAGGAAATTAAAATCATTGAGAAGGCATAACGCCCTGCCAGAGCTTGTTTAGAGAGATTTTACGTCAGTTCATGCGTAAGCTCTGGTAGGGCAATTTACGCTACCTGAGAGATATTTATTTCTCTAACAGTTCATTCGTGAATAGTCTTTGTGTCAAGATAATGTCATTCTCTAAATGATTGGTAACTAGCCAATGCAAGAATGAATGAACGCGTTCGGATTTCATTTTTCCAGAACCGAAATACGGTATTGTTTTCTCTAAAGCAAGTAATAAAGGTACATTCTGCTGGTCATAGACGGTCAGGAAAGGATGCAAAATGGCAGCTGCTTTTTCCTTATTTTCGATACAAAATTGATAACCTTTTTGCGTGGCGGTTACAAACTGCGCGTAAAGTGCAGAGTTTGCATCGAACTGTTGTTGAGTGGTTAAAATAACGGGTGAGTAACCGTAGGGAATACCAAAATTGGCTAACGAAAAAGTAGTTAAGTCAATGCCTTTGTGTTGTGCTTCTACGCCTTCCCAATTATCAAAAATCCAGGTGGCGTCGGCATTGCCTTCGAGGAGGGTGTTCCAAATTCCGAGTTTTTCGGGGTAAGCAATTTTCATTTCTCCTTTTCCACCGTCATTTTTTATCAATTGCTGTACGATATGATCTTCGTAACGCGCTTTGTAGGAGGCATATAATTTGCCATCAAGGTCTTTCGGGCGACGTATCCCAGCGGTTGCCAAGGTAGCAATGCTACTGATGTCTTCTTGTAAAAGCGCGTAAATAGCTACGGCATCGACTTTATTTTCCTTGTTTTGCAGACTGATGACGGTTTCAAAAGGAGCTATTGCCATATCTACGGCTTGAAGTTCCAGTTTTTTGCCGGGCGTAGTTTGGTAATTATCATCATGTGGGCTGACGAGCGTAAGGTCAATGCCTACTTCTTGGTAAAAACCAAGTTCTTTGCCGACAAACAGACCGATGTGATTGACGTTGGGTGTCCAGTCCAACGCAAGACGAAGTGACTTCATGTGGAGTTACGTTAGTTTTTCAGTTGAGTAGGAGTGAATTTAGAGGTGTCTCCTGATTTTTTTTAACTACGAAAGGTGTTGATTTATTTTACAAAATCTGTTGAACTTTTCCGTGGAAAGGGAGTAAAAGTTCGTGGTTGGGTTTCAGATTTGTTGCCAATGTACTAATTTGATTCATCTCGCAGATGCGGTATGTTTCTACATTCCCAATTTTCTCGTCGATGGAGCAGCAAACAACATCAGAAGCGATACCCATCATGTGTTGTTTCAAGAGAGATTCTTCGTGGTGCCGGATGGTCAAGCCATTTTCAACGGAAATTCCGTTTGTTCCCATAAAATAAGTATCCACCTTGAAGTTCTGCAACTGCCGGATTAGGTCAAAGCCCATCGTAATTTGATACCGTTTGAAATACGTTCCTCCGAGTAAAATAACTTCTACTTTTGGGTGGTCATTGAGTACCATAGCAAGCGGGACATTATTCGTAATGACAGTAGTAGCTAAATGTTTCGGGAAGTGCTCCGCGATATAGAAATTGGTTGTTCCACCATCCAAAAGAACAGTTCGACTAGTTTCAAGAATGGGTATAATTTTTTTGAAAATCGTTTGAAAATCTTGATTCTTAGATGTGGAATTTCCGTTTCCTGCGAGGCGCGATAAATAGGAGTTGGCAACTGCGCCTCCATGTACTTTTTTCAAGAAACCCTTGTCTTCGAGTTCAATGACATCCCGGCGAATGCTGTCATAAGAGACATTCAGTAGCTGGGCAAGATCTACAAAATTGATTTTCTTGTCTGTGTTTAGTTGGTCTAATATGTGTTTGTGACGTTCGTGTTTTAGCATAGTTTTGCGATATATTTTGCAAATTTGTGCAAATGATTGCTATTTATTATTGCAAATTTAGAATAATATTGCATAGATTTGCATTGAGATACTTAATAACCTATAATGAATCAGAGGGCTCTAGCAATTTTTGCTGGAGCCTTTTTATTTTGTCCTATTTTGGAAGGTATAATATACGAAAAAAAGCACCAAATAGTAGATATAACCGCTTGGTTGGTTATTTTTGCTCTATCCTAAAAACCAATAATCAACCTTACTCTGCACGCATGAGCACAAAAAACGATAATCAACTACTTAAACTTCTTGGTGTTAGCTTTGGCATAGCCGTAACCATTGGAGGAACCATCGGGACAGGGATTTTACGTAAACCTGGTCCCATTGCAGCACAACTCGGCGACCCATGGCTCATTATGCTCGTTTGGCTAAGCGTTAGTTTATATGCCTTTTTAGGTGTTTTATGTGCCTTAGAACTTGGCATTGCCATGCCCAAAGCAGGTGCATGGTACATTTATGCCCGCCGCGCTTTCGGAGATTATTTTGGCTTTATCACTGGTTTTACTAGTTGGTTTGGAACGGTCGCAGCATTGGGTTTTGGTGCGTATACCATGAGCGAATATCTCGCACTTCTCTTTCCTTTAACAGAACCTTTCATACAATATATTGCGATTGCCGTTCTCCTTGCCCTGACTGTCTTTCACTGGTTTGGAACGAAATCAGGTGGTCGTTCTCAAGAAATTCTATCTTTCCTAAAAGCGGTTGGACTTCTGCTTTTTGTTGGCATTTGTTTCATGTATGGCGGTTCTGTACAAGCGTCAAATCTGACAACCACAACAGAAACCGTTCTCCGCCCTGCTCTTCTGGTAGGCGTAATTACAGCCCTTCAAGCTATTTTTTATACATTCGACGGTTGGCACACAGCAGCCTATTTTGCCGAAGAAAATACAGACCCCGCTAAAAATTTACCGAAATCCATGATTGGTGGATTAGCGCTCATCGTCTTGATTTACTTATTAGTCAATGCCGCCATTTTATATGTCTTGCCCATGGATGTTTTGGCAAACTCAAAATTAGCTGCTTCAGATGCTATTTTACTGATTTTCGGAGATCAAGCCTCCAAAGTCGTAACGCTTTTCTTGATGCTTTCGATTTTTGGAATCGTCAATGCCCAAGTCATGTTTGCACCGCGTGTTATTTATTCCATGAGCCGTGACGGACTTTTCTGGAACAAAGCCCAACGCGTCAATGCAGGCGGTACACCATCTGTAGCCATGCCACTTACTACTGCGGGTTCTGTTTTACTTATTTTGAGTGGAAAAGATACCTGTGGGATTTTATCTGACATCGCCACATTTTTCTTCGTGATGAGCTATGCCGCAGGGTTTGCCTCGTTACTCATGTTACGAAAAAAAGAACCTGAACTTCCTCGCCCATACAAAGTTTGGGGGTATCCGTTTGTACCTTGGTTACTTCTAATTGTATCCGTTTTATTCCTGATAGGTGCCGTATATAATGACCTAAAAAGCAGTCAATATGCCTTAATTTTCTTGGTTATAAGTTATCCTTTGTACAAAGGAGTAAAAAAACTGAACGAACAACCTGCTTAATCCGAGGAAATAATGCGCTTAAAAACCCATATTTATCGTCTCCACAATTCCTTTGTTTTTCGGATTGCACACGGTTCGCGGTCTAGTATAGACACTTTTTTTGTTCGGCTGCAAGCAGATGGGCTGGAGGGTGTCGGAGAGGCGACACCTGTCCCGTATTATGGCATGACACCACAAAAAATGGAAGAATTGCTCGAAATGCACCGCGAACGTATCGAGACAGCGGTTTGGACATCGCCCGAAGACCTTTGGCAGCAATTAGACCCATTTTTGCATGAAAATCGCTTCGCGCAATGTGCTTTAGATATCGCAGCACATGATTTATTCGCTCAAAAACAAGGCAAACCGTTGTATGCCTCTTGGGGATTGAGCTTAGATCGTGTTCCGCTGTCTAATTATACCATCGGAATTGATGAAATCGACCAAATGGTACAAAAAATGAAAGAGGTTGATTTTCCCATTTATAAGATAAAATTAGGTACAGAAAACGATTTAGCGATTGTCGAAGCACTCCGAAAGCACTCCAACGCAGTTTTTCGGGTAGATGCCAACTGCGCCTGGACTGTCGAACAAACCATCGCATACGCACCTGAATTAAAAAAATTGGGTGTAGAGTTCATTGAACAACCCTTGCCTGCAAACCAAATGGCAGAAATGGAGGAAGTTTTTGCTAAGTCTGTTTTACCCGTAATTGCAGATGAAAGTTGTATTCAGGAACAAGATGTTTTGGCTTGCGTCGGGAAGTTCCATGGCGTAAATATCAAATTAGCCAAATGTGGTGGACTCACTCCCGCACGGCGTATGATAGCCCAAGCAAAAGACTTTGGAATGAAAACCATGTGCGGCTGTATGACAGAAAGCAGCGTAGGCATTTCGGCTATTGCGCAACTATTGCCCCTCTTAGATTATGTAGATATGGATGGCGCTTTGCTCATCGCCAATGACCCTGCATCGGGTGTTCGTGTCGAAAAAGGAGCCGTGATTTTTCCAGAAAGACCCGGGATTGGGGCTATCCTTCCTGATTTAGAGGGAGAATGAACATCTTGAAATCATTTTTGCCGAAAAACGTGTTCTTTAAAATCAAGATAAAAAATTCACTCATCATTTATTTACAAAAAATATGGAATGCAGCTATCAGCATAAAGATTCTTTCACAGGAATTGCAGATATATATTTTCTTTCAGCAAGCACACTTTCAGTCGAACTAGCTAAAATAGCAACTTCATTTCCGCTGGATTTGGATACATTGGAACGCGAGTTCAAAGGACAAACCGATGAAGTTCTTCCGTTATTTATTCAAGACAAAAAAGTCTATTTGGTTGGATTAGGCGAAAACCCAACGTCTCTTCGCGTACTGCAAGTGGCGCGGCACTTTTTCTTCAAATTTCATCAAAAATTAAATCAATCCCTTCAAATTTGTTACCTAGGTGAACAAATAGAAGCTTTGGCTACCGGTATTTATCTGGGGCAATACCGCATTGGTTTGTATAAAACAGATACGTTGGCGGCAACTGGATTTTATGCAAATCCCGCTCTTGAGTTCATCACTGAAAAAGAAGGAGATGTCGCGGAAAAACAGATGAAACGCGGATTTGAAACGGCGGAGACACAACTCGAAATGCTTCGTTTGGTGGATGCTCCGGCAAATCACAAAACGCCAGATAAGTTAGCGGATTGGGCGCTTGCCAGTGCTGAAAAATACAACTACAAAGCAACAATTTTAGATGCTGCTGCTTGTGAAACGCTCGGCTTACATGCCCTTTTGGCGGTAGGAAAAGGAAGTGTCGCACACCCACCTTTGTTTATTGTCCTCGAATACGGCGAAAAACAAGCAGAAAAACCAACGATAGGTCTAGTCGGAAAAGGCGTAACGTTTGATACAGGCGGTGTTTCGCTCAAACCCGGAGACAACATGAATTACATGAAGTCAGATATGGGAGGAGCGGCGGCAGTTTTGGGAACAGTCGAGTTGATGGCCAAACGCCACGTGCCGATTCATCTCGTTGCTGCTATTCCTGTTACAGAGAATTGTATCGACAGTTTGGCGATTAAACCTGGCGACGTTATTTCCTCCTTCTCAGGTAAAACCATAGAAGTGATTAATACAGATGCCGAAGGACGTTTGATTTTAGCGGATGGATTGACTTACCTGAACCGCACGTTCCAACCGGATATTTTGATTGATTTGGCAACCCTGACGGGAAACTGCATCATGGCTTTGGGTTATGCTGCTGCGGCAATGTTGACTTCAAACGATGAATTGGCGGCTTCCTTAACTGAATTTGGAACACAGACAGGCGAAAAAGTATGGCGTTTGCCTTTGTGGGACGAGTATGCTCCGATGATGGATTCAGACGTAGCCGATATCAAAAACCTCTCGTCTGCGCCGATTGCTGGGGCAATCACAGCAGCTAAATTTTTGGAGGTATTCACGGAAAAACATCCGGCTTGGGTACATTTAGACATTGCAGGAGTAGCTTTTGGCGACTCACCCTACGGAAAAATGAAGTCTGCAACCGCATACGGGATTCGTTTACTTTCTGCGTATATCGAAAATAAGGCAGGGGTCTTGTGAGGTGCTTCGGTGAACAAAATAGTCATTAAATGAGTGAAAGCGTCATCCCAAAAAGGAATGACGCTTTTACTTTGTACGATTTAAAGAGCGTGGTTGTAGATTTTTGAATTTAATATGAAAGACCAAATGCGTTTAGAAGAGTATGTAAAGGTTACTTCTATTTTTATTTGGGTGATAAATGTATCAATCTTCCCATTTTTTTGCCCTTTCGATGGCCTTCAACCAACCGTGGTAATTTTGTGATCGAGTTGCTTCTGCCATCATTGGATTCCAAGTTTTATCAATTCCCCAATTTGCGAGTAAATCTTCTTGACTTTTCCAGTAACCAACAGCCAAACCAGCGGCGTAAGCAGCACCCAGAGCCGTTGTTTCAATCATCATCGGTCGGATTACCTCTGCGTCAAGCATATCGGCTTGAAATTGCATGAGCAAGTCATTCACCGTCATTCCACCGTCTACGCGCAACGATTTTATAGCTATTTGCGCATCTTTTTCCATTGCTTCCAAGACATCGCGTGTCTGGTAGGCAGTTGCTTCCAAAATAGCTCGCGCCAAATGCCCTTTGTTCACGTAGCGTGTCAAACCTGTCATGACACCACGCGCGGAACTGTCCCAATAAGGTGCATATAAACCAGAGAAAGCAGGAACAAAATAGGCGCCTCCGTTGTCTTCGACGGTTTCAGCAAGTGGCTGTATTTCGTGGCTTTGTTGGATGATACCCAAATTATCGCGCAACCATTGAACCAGCGCACCTGCAATTGCCACAGAGCCCTCAAGTGCGTAATGCGTTGGTTGTCCCTCAAATTGATATGCAACTGTGGTGAGTAATCCGTGGGTGGAAGGAACTAATTTTGTGCCCGTGTTCATGAGCATAAAACATCCTGTTCCATACGTATTTTTTGCCTCTCCTGGGGTAAAGCAAGTCTGCCCGACAAGCGCCGCTTGTTGGTCGCCAAGAATACCTGCAAGCGGAACTCCCTCCATGATTTCAGAAGAAATGAGCCCGTATTTTTGGCTACTCGGTACAATTTTTGGAAGAATAGAAACTGGAATTTGAAGTAAATCTAAGATGGTTTCGTCCCAACTAAGTGTATGTAGATTCATTAATTGAGTCCGCGACGCATTCGTCACATCTGTAATATGTAAACCACCACGCGGTCCGCCCGTCAAGTGCCAAGCGATAAACGTATCCATATTTCCGAATAGAACCTCATTTTTTTTAATATCTGTCTGAACGGAAGGAACGTTTTCGAGAATCCATTGGATTTTTAAACCACTAAAATAGGTAGCTAAGGGAAGACCCGTTTTTTCGCGAAACCACTGACTGCCGTGGCTTTTTTCTAGTTCTTCAACTCGTTTCCCTACGCGTGTATCTTGCCAAACGATGGCGTTGTAGTAGGGTTTTCCGGTTCTTTTATTCCATAAAACAGTGGTTTCACGTTGATTGGTAATACCGCAAGCAGCAATGTCTTTGACAGATATCTCTTTGTTGATTCGAGCTCTCGCCACAACTTCTTGTGTATTCTTCCAAATTTCTTCTGGATTGTGCTCCACCCAGCCTGCTTTGGGGAAAATTTGTTGGTGTTCTTTTTGGTCAATGGAAATGATTTTTCCGGAGTAATCAAAGAGAATACAACGGGTACTTGTTGTTCCTTGGTCAATAGATGCGATATATTTCATAGATGAATAGCAGATAAAAATTCACAAATTAGGATGGTAAATATTGGAAAGAAATAGATGAATACATAGAAAAAATAGAAATATATGAAGATACAAAGTGAAATAAATCATAAAAAATGAGTAATTCGTGGTTTCTTTTCTAACCTAATCTACTTTAACCCGATGCAAACTACCCCTTCGAACCAACGTTGGATTTTCATTCTATTGACCTCTCTTTTTCTATTTTGGGGCTTGGCAAACAACATGACAGATAC
>JBKBRQ010000104.1:0-10051 GCA_046292055.1 Spirosomataceae bacterium
GTTGCTTCGGTCACTCGTATATAGTGCCGTAGAATCATTCAACCAAATTGCATCCTGGTCGCGGTAGGCGTGGTTGGAGAGGTTTACACTCCGGCTTTTTTCTTTGTCTGTTTGTGAAACAAAAATTTCTCCTCGGACAGCAAATAACATCAATTTACCGTTCGGAGAAACACTGAAGTCCGAGCCGCCATTTGTAAATGTCTTTGTTTCAAACGGATCTAAGCGGTCGTCAGCACTGATTTCAACCGAAATGGCTTGCATTTTTCCAGAGGCTAGATCAAGCGTATAAAGCCGTGTATCTTTCTCCAAAACAGCCATCTTTCCGTCAGCAGTCAAGCTATAAGCACGAATTGCCTCGTCTTTGAGTTTCGTAATTTGCTCGGGTGCTTTTGTCGCTTTTGCATTGCCATCTAACGTGAACTTATACAAATTATATACGCCATCTTCGCTACTCAAGAAGTATAATTGTGTGTCACCCACCCATTGTGGCAAAATATCATTGGTCGTAAAAGCAGGCAATGCGTGGTAGGTTTTCTTTTGTGTATCATACACCCAAAGTTCCCGATTTGAACTTCCTCGGTAGTCTTCCCGCGCAACAGGATTGATGTCACCACGTACAAACGCAATGAAACGACCACTTGGTGAAATGACAGGGTCATGTCCGACGGCATCTAATATCCGCTTCTCGGTTCCTCCATTTGGAGAAATAGCGTGAACTTCTGCGGGACGTTCGATTTGTCTGAATTCTCTGTTCGTTGAAAAAACAATTTGGTCTTTTTGTGTCCAACTTGAAACGTTGTCTGCACCGGAATGATACGTTAAGCGCTTAACTGTTCCACCGTTCGCATTCATAACAAAAAGGTCATTGTTACCGTATCGGTTTCCTGAAAACGCAATTTGTTTCCCATCTGGGCTAAAAACCGGGTTGCTTTCGTAGGCTTCGTGGATGGTCAAGCGAGTTGCTTTTCCGCCGATAGTGGGTACTGTCCAAATATCTCCTTGATACGAAAAAGCGACAGATGTTCCCATCGGATGAACTGCTGGATGCCGTAATAGTGCCCCATCTTGCGCCAAAATGGGCAAAGATATTGCACAAAAAGCAGCAATTTTAAGCAAAGGTTGCTTCATAAAATTGGTAGGGTTTAGTGAAAAATAGTCAAACAAATGTAAAATATTTCCACTAAAATGAAGCCGTTCTCACTAGCGTTTCAGCCAAAACAACGATAGGATGGTTTTTTCTCGCTACTTAATCCCACTTTTTGGGTAACTTTTGTACTGAATGTACATACACGAACGCCCAAATAAAGCGCATGTATGATGGTATTTAGTATATTTTTTGAAGATAATCACTCTTGAAAGCAATAGGATTGATTTGGGCGTGCCCCTAGCGGGTCGGGCTATTCGCTGCAAGTCCTCGCTCGTACCTCGCTGTGGGCTTTTCGCTATTATCCCTCACGCGGAACTGAATAAATACATGAAATGACTTTTACTTATGCCGAAACCAACAGTCTGTACGGTCATCTTCATATCCTTTGAATACCGTATTGACAGGTGCTCCATGTACCAAACAATCCGAAAAATACGTACGAGCAACATAATTAAATACGCCCATATCCAATGTAAATGCAGTTTTGTTGGTTGGTGTATATGTTTTGTGGAGTAATGCAATTTCAGAGATAAGCTGTTGCATAACAGGGAAGTTTCCGCCAACGATTCCACAATTTAATAACGTATCTTGCGCAAACCGAGTCTCATAGGCAGCGTAATCTGTTAACTGGTTTCGCAAATGCTCTCCATGGGCAAGCATCCATTCATTGGCTAAAATGGTTGGCTCATCTCCACAAAATAATTTCTCTGGATTTGACTGAAAAAGTGCCGACTGAAACGGATTTTGAACCAGCACAACATCCGAAACATCTGTTAAAAATAAAGCGGAAAATAAAGTGGGGTTAGCTTTTAAAAAGGTATCATACACAATGTACCGGTATGCATTCGGATTAATTTCTCCAGTATAATTAACTCGAACAAACTGAATATACTCATTTTGAAACGTGTTTACTGTTGTCTCCGAAAATGTATTATGAAAAAGATAGCCTCGAACTTGATGTTTAACCAACGACCAATACCATTCTTCTACTTTGGAGAAATCATCTTCGGGTAATTTTTCTTGCCGGTTTACATCGAAAACGCCCGTCAGAATACAGGAAAAAACGGCTTCTTGGGAGTTCATTTATAGTGTGATTTGTTGTTTTTTAAGTTGGGCAGTAGTACTTGTAGGAATGTTCCGGTAGTAAATGTAGGTTCGGCTATCCAGTTTTTTTGTTCGGAAATGGGCTGCAACTACTTCATCGAAGAAATGGCTATCTGCCGCATACATTTGTTTGAACGGAATGGACTCAAAAACTTCTTTTTTCCCGAAAAGGGTCGCAAACAAAATACAATCATCAACGTGAATATTCTGTGACGTATCGTACCTGTCAGGTACAAAGAAGTCTTCTTCTGATGCAACGACTGTCTCTGTACAGGTAGCCACTAAATCTGCGTTTTTCATGGCTAATAGACAGGTAGTTAGGTGGTTGGATTTGTACTCGTCGTCTGAGTCAATGATGGAAATGTAAGCTCCTTTGCTCAGCTGTACGCCTCGGTTGATAGAGAGAGATTGACCTTGGTTTTCGTGCCGAAAATACCGTACGCGGTCATCCATAGCCAAGCAGACTGATTGTATTTGCGAAGATAAAGATGGGTGGCTTCCATCGTCTAAGATAAGTAATTCAAAATGCTTGAAATCTTGTCGAAGAACAGATAACACGGCCCGCTCTACCAAAGGTAATGGGGTGTTATAAACTGCCATCAGGACAGAAACCGTAGGAGAAAGGTGTGACACGCTTTGTTGTTTTACGTTGAAATAAAGAAATCAACTATATTTATCTGAAACTACTTTAGTCAACAACAAAAAAGAATGTTCTGTTGGAATAAGTAGTTGAATCTAGTTTGATTGTATCATTTTTTATTTGAGGTTTTATCAGAAATAGATTGATTTTCAGTTTATTACTCATTTTGTTAAGGAAAATTAAATTAGTATTATATTTCCTCTTAGACGCAAATAATTGGTCTTTTACTATGAATGAGTAAATTCGAGATACAAAATGAGATACTTTAGTATGTTGGTAAAATACAATGTCCTGTACTTTAGTACAATAGGCATTTACATTTTCTTAACCAATTCTTTGATGGTGTCCCGTGCTTCCTTCTGAATAAGCAACATCTGCTCAGGAGTTACTTGAGGTGCTTCATTATGGTGGTGATGGTCGTGCCCAGAATGGTCTGTATGCTCAAAACCCGGGACTTCGAAAAGGGTTTCTTCCCACGCTTCAACTTCCATTTTTAGTTGTGTCAAACGCATCTTGGTGACCGAGTCTGACGCTACTGTTTCTAAAGAATCCAATTTTTGTTCTGCTACTTTCTGCCAAGAAATAGCTTCTTGATGCACCTCGTTGGCTTCGACTAAAATCGAGTTTTGCGTTGTATTACTACCTGATTGGCAACTCCAAAGTGTGCATAAAATACCTGACGTGAAGATAAGAATGTATTTTTTCATCGGTAAATCAGAAGATATAAAAACCTATAATACACAAATCTAGCCTTTATGGCATTACGTCGCAATCTTTTTCGATTAACAATTTTCAGTTTTACAATTCATTAAATTTGATAGATTTGCAAATCATGCCTTTTGGTATGGTCAGGTAGGTATCTGCTTGGATGCCTCCTTTTCAATTAATCTATATTAAACACCCTCAAAGAAACGATGAAAAAAATAGTTATGTTGGTTGGTTTCTTGGCGGCCTCGTTTTGGGCTCACGCACAAGCAACTTACAACACGTACGAACAAGTAAGCACACGTTTAACGGGGCTTGCAGCAAAGTATCCGGACAAAATGAAGGTCTCTTCCATTGGTAAAAGTGCTGCTGGAAAAGACATTTGGGTTGTCTCACTCGCTGAAAACCCTATTTCTCCGAAACCGGCTGTTTTAGTGCTTGCTGGTCTCAACGGTGAACACCTTGCTGGCGTGGAACTTGCCGTAGCCACTATCGAGAAATGGATGACTTCGGCAAATGCAGCTGAACTACTCAAAACAAAAACTGTGTATGTCATTCCTGCAGGTAGCCCAGATGTACTCGATGCTGTAGCTGCGAAAGTGAAAGGAACTCGATTTACGAATGCAACTTCGACTGATAACGACCGCGATGGTCGAATAGACGAAGACCCTGCTGAGGATTTAAACAATGATGGCCTTATTACGCTCATGCGTATCGAAGACCCAACCGGAACTTTTGTGCCGAGTACAGACAACCCAAAAGTTATGGTTGCTGCTGACCCAGAGAAAAAACAGGTTGGTAAATATATTGTCCTTTCGGAAGGGGTGGACAATGATAAAGATGGCAAATGGAATGAAGACGGCCTTGGTGGTGTGAATATCGACAAAAACTTTACGTTTGATTATCCTATTTTTGAAGAGGGGGCAGGAATTTACACGGCGTCGGAATCTGAAACAAGAGCGATTCTTGATTTCTTGTATTTACATCCCTCAATTTTTGCAACCCTAACATTTGGCCCAGCGAATAACTTAACGTCGCCAATGAAGTACGATAAGGCAAAAGCGTCTAAACGAATTATTACAGGTTGGTTGGAGTCAGATGCAGACGTGAATGCCGTCGTTTCCAAATGGTACACCAAGCAAGTGTCTGATAAAAATTCACCCAACTTACCCATGACCAAAGGGAACATTGCGCAAACTGCCTATTATCATGCAGGTCGTTTCAGTTTCTCTACGCCTGGTTGGTGGGTTCCAGCGGATACTGCCAAAAAAGCAGCAGCTGCCAAAACATCTGTTCATCCTGAAGTAGATTTTCTTCGTTGGGCAGATGCTGAAAAATTAACCAATGTTTTTGTTGATTGGAAAGAAATAAAACACCCAGATTTTCCTGGGAAAAAAGTAGAAGTAGGCGGATTAGTGCCGTATGCGTTGCTTAACCCACCTGTTACGTATTTGGAAAAAACAGCGGAACAACACCAAGCATTCTTGACGGATTTACTCTCAGCCATGCCGACGATTCAAGTAACTACCCCAAAAGTAGAAGTTGTTTCGGCAGGACTCACGCGTGTAACTGTTCAAGTGGTAAACAAAGGGTTATTGCCAACGTATGCTTCGATTGGAGATAAAGTTCGCTTCGTCAAAAAGATGAAGACAACCATTGAACTAGGTAAAAATCAGACATTGGTGTCTGGTAAAAAAATGACCCTAGGTACGGCTTTAAAAGCAGGCGAAAAGGTAGAGTTTAGCTGGTTAATCGCAGGGAGTGGTTCGGTGAAAATTACCTCAGGTTGCCAAACGGCAGGCGAGCAAACTGTAGAAGTATCTATTAATTAATCAACAGAATCGATTCAATTCAATGAAAAAAATAGTTTTAGGTCTATTGGCAATGCTGGCATTGGAAACATCTGCGCAGCAAACGCCTAAAGTTCATCCAGATGATTTGACCGGGATGCGAGCGATTGGCTCTCCTGCAAATCCAAAAGTAAAAATGGCGTGGAATAGCTACGCAGATTATACGAAATTGACTGCTTTCTGCCAAGATTTAGCCAAAGCGCATCCTGATTTAGTCAAATTGGAGTCTATCGGCAAGTCAGTAGAGGGAAGAGACATTTGGATTTTGACAGTTACGAATTTTAAAGAAGGCGGACCTGTTGAGCGCAAACCAGGCTTTTATATTGACGGAAACATCCATGCCAACGAGTTACAAGGTTCTGAAATCGCGATGTATACAGCTTGGTATTTGGCTGAAAACGCCTTAACGGTTTCGTCGATTAAAGAGATGCTCCGAAATCGTGTTTTTTACATCGCACCAACTATCAGCCCAGACTCCAGAGAGTATTTTATTCACAATGCCAATAATTCCAACTCGTCTAGAACGGGTCGTATGAAGTTGGATGACGATGGTGATGGACTTGTTGACGAAGATTTGATGGATGATTTAGATGGAGACGGAAATATCGTCATGATGCGTCGTAAGTCTCCAACGGGTCGTTGGAAAGTAGACCCTGAAAATCCATTACGTATGCTTCCTGCTAAGCAAGATGAAGTGGGAGGGTATGAAATGCTTGGTTATGAGGGGATAGACAATGACGGTGACGGCTTGGTGAACGAAGATGTAACTGGAACGTATGACCCAAACCGTGACTGGGCTTGGGGGTGGCAGCCTGACTATATTCAGCGCGGTGCTTTGTATTATCCAGGTACATTGCCTGAAACAAAAGCGGTGAAGAATTTTATCGTTTCGCATCCAAATATTGCAGGCGCACAAAGTTACCATAATTATGGTGGGATGTTTTTGCGTGGCCCTGGAGCAGCAGAAGATGATGTTTTTTATACTAGAGAAGACGTAGCTGTGTACGATTTTATCGGAAAACTAGGTGAAAAAATGATTCCTGGGTACAATTATTTCGTTATTCACAAGGATTTATACACGGTTTATGGTGGTGAAATTGATTGGATGTCACTTAATCGAGGTATTTTTACCTTTAGTAATGAATTAATGACATCATACAAATTATTCAACCAGAAAAATAACGAGAATAGATTTTCGAACAACGAGTTTTATGAGTTTGATAAATACCTACTTTTTGGAGATGCCTATGTGCCTTGGAAAACCATACAACACCCACAATTTGGTGAAATCGAAATAGGTGGACCAAAGAAAAACTACATTCGGAATCACCCTGGGTTTATGTTGCAAGAAGATGCGCACAGAAACATGGCGTTTACCTTATTACATGCCGATCAAATGCCGTTGTTGGAGATTATCGATATCAAGCAAAAAGCCATGGCGGGTGGATTTACGGAAGTGACAGCGACAGTGATGAATAAAAAAATCATGCCTACACATTCGTCACATGACCTAAAGTACAAAATTGAACGCCCTGATTATATTACCTTGAAAAACGCACAAGTTGTGGCTGGAATGATTGTTGAAAACGAAGATTTCAACTTTACCAAAGAACAAAAATATACGCCAAGCACGGTGGAAGTTCCCAACATCCCAGGTATGGATGCCGTGAAAGTGCGTTGGATTGTGAAAGGAAAGGTAGATAAAGCTGTTGTGGAAGTGGACAGCCGCAAAGGAGGTATTGTGTCGAAATCACTTTAATAGATAAAATGTAAAAAAGGGTATGTTCTTGTTTTTTAAACGAGACGTACCCTTTTTGCGTTATATTCATGTTTTATTAAAATCAAATTTACAATGACGACTACGCTTCATACTATTTTCGGTCTTTATTTTTTACTTGCAAGTGCTCTGCCTGTCACTTGGAATGATTTGGCAGATGTGAAATTTAACCCGAAATTGAATAAAGACATTGGCGAATATTTTTTGTATCCAACTTTTGGGAAAAAAGTACAAGCCCTTGAAAATAAGCAAATTGAAATCAAAGGATATATGATTCCAATCAGTGTAGAGGAGAACATCTTAATCATTTCGCAAAAGCCGATGGCATCTTGTTTCTTTTGTGGAGGCTCGGGACCGGAGTCCGCGATACAAGTAAAAATGAAGAAGCCTATTAAGTTTAAAACCGACCAAATCGCTACGATTCGCGGTACGTTCCGACTCAATGCAGATAATATCGAGGAACTTAACTACATCTTGGAGCAAGCAGAAGTAGTTTCTGTGCAATAAAATACTTAGAAATCAACTGTAACTTTTTGTTGACTAGAAAGAACGGTTTGTTGACCATCTTTCTCGATAAGTAATCCGAGTTGATAGGTATTTTTTGTGAAAAATGTGGGCATTAGTTCCGCCTGATAAGTTTGCGTCGGAGTTGTGAAAAACTTGTAACGCGGTTGATAGATTTGTTTAGTCGGAATGAGGTAAAGTTGTTTATCCGAATAAAAAATAAAATAGCACGCATCTGCATTTGGAACATTAGCTGAAATTCTTCGTTCGTTTACATCCCAATCAATAGTTGGGGCGGGTTTGGCTGAAAATATTTGCTTTTGTAAATCGGTTGGGAAGTGAGTGGGGTAGGTATAAATACCTCTTTCGACTACCTGACCGATTTTTTCTTGTAGATAGACATAAAATGGAGAGTTATTGAGTGCACCTAGACCTACGCCGTTAAATTGTTGGTTGTAGGCATGTGCTTGTAGGAATTGTTTGCGTGTGCGAAGTTCAGGAATAGAGAGGTTCCAAGAAGCAAAATAGAAAACAACCGCCGCGAGAAGTAACGGATATTTCGTAAATCTCAAGGCACTTGAAGGTAATAGACTTACAAGCCAAAGTGTAAGTGTGGCAAGAATAAAGGCTGAATAGACGCGGTAGTTACTTACGACCATTACATCAAAGCCAAGATTTGCGCGCAAGGCAGCTACTAATACAGCATTGGCAAAAAGTAATAATAAGAAACCTAAAAGTGTCCATTGCCCGGAGGAGATACGTGTTTTATCAATTAAATACTTTTTGCTAAAAATGAGACATCCTATGCAAAAGATAGTGACAATGGCAATGCCCCAGATAAGTGGAGAAATGCTTCTTTGGTGTTCAGGAAGATGTTTAAACCAATCGCCGTTACTGCCTATGAATATAAAAAAGAACTGAATGCTTTCCCCAATATGTGTTTTGAAATATGCAAAGGCTTCATTGTTTCTGCCTGCTGTATGACGAAAGAAATAGAAGAATATGGCGAGTACGGCTGAAATACTCCAAACAATACTTGTTTTCCATCTTTGTTGGAAGAGAAGAATCGGTAATCCAACAAACCAAATGAGTGGGCCATTTCCATACCCGTATGTAGTAATGAAAGCGAAAATGAGGGCATATGTGAAGTGATTTTTTTGGATGGAGGGGAGATATCTCAATGTTAAAAAACCAAATAAGAGTACGCTCATAGTCTGCCAGCCCGTAATTGACCAATTGGAGGTGAGATGGTATTGAGGAGTAAGGAGAAATAATAGAAAAATAAGCCAGTAAACCAATTGGATGTTTGGCAACAAGTTCCTTAGTTGAAAAAAATGATAAACAAGAAATAAAAGTAAGCCGTTGTGTAAAAATATAAGAAAGCGAAAATTGAGTTGACCAGTTGAAGTCGTGATAAAGTAGCTAATAACTTTACTCAAAATCATACGGTGTTCGTTGTTGGGAGCTACAAACTCAGCAAGTGCGTTTGGTAGAGAAGTCGCATCGTTGATTAGAAGAAAAGAATCAACAAAAGCATCGATATCATCCATCCAAGGAATATTTACAGCATATTCCCATAGGTAACACACATAGACACTAGGAATTAAAAATAGCCAGAAGAGGAGAGAGTGACTTGTATTTTTCATCAGTACGTAGAAACGATTTGCTCGAATGGGATTAATACAAAGTTAAAGAAAATGGGTAGGATGAACAATTATTGCATTTTGTGATATTTTTTTTTGATAGATTTATGAATTCTATTAGTTGATTATCAAATGGTTATATTTTTGTAAGAAAAAAAGATAATTTTTTTTCTAGGTAGCACTTGACAAGTACTATTATTTGCTATACCTTTGCACTCACAATTCGGGAACGAGGCAACAAAATTCCCAATTTGGTCCGGTAGTTCAGTTGGTTAGAATACATGCCTGTCACGCATGGGGTCGCGGGTTCGAGCCCCGTCCGGACCGCAAAAGCTTCAGAGAAATCTGAAGCTTTTTTGTTTTTCCCACTTTCATCTAAAAAAAACCTATTCCCCTCCATTTAGTCGGTTCCATTCTTTCTTACGCACTACGAAACATTCAAAATTGATTCAGACTTTCAAAGCTGAAATTTCGCACACAAGTAGTGCTTGCAATAGTTTATACCTCCAACCATTTTGATGTATGTCTTTGGGTGTAAATGTGTATCTTTGCGGCTTATTTGTATCGAATAAACCAAATTGAACTGTAACGCAACAGATTCCATTTATACCAAAATGAAATATCCAGAGTACAAATCCATCAATTACGCGGAGGTAGCCGACGAAATCTTGTCGTTTTGGC
>JBKBRQ010000105.1:0-9979 GCA_046292055.1 Spirosomataceae bacterium
CTGCCACGACCGCAGCAACTACACTCGCGTTACGTATGCCTAACTTTGTTCTGTAATCCTCCGCTTCTTGATAAGCCAATTGGTATTTACTTCTGTCCCCTTCTGTCTGTGCTTGCGTTATGGCATCTACTCTTGTTTCCCACCCATTATTTAAAGATACTGCATACAAGGCACCGCCCACGGCTACTCCAGTCATGATGACTTTCAACGGAACTCCAGATGAGGGATTTTTACCAATATCTACCTTATTCACAGGCGGACGGACTACTTTCCCATCTACTAACATATTCTCACAACGTTGTAGTTTTTTTTCTACATCAGCATCTGCTTTGTATGCCAGGGCTTTTATGAAATTATCAGAAGCTTCCTGCCAACTTTTCCGGTTCATCGCCTGATTTCCCTTGTTAAGCCAAAGGTTGAATACCATATTTTTAATTTGTTCATCAGCAGGGTTTAACTTTAACAAAGCATCTACGGAAGCTGAGGCGTTTTCTAATTGATTGAGTCCATTCAAACGATTTATGTCGGCTTTCATCTCCGCTGCTTTTCTACAAACATCTACTCGCTCTATTGCATACACATCTCGCTCATAACCAGGCACTTCTAGGCAGGACAAATACTTATTCAATGCCTTCTCGTACTGACCTGCCTTAAACAATTCATCTCCTTGTTTCCGAAACTGCTGGTATTCATCATCAAAAATTGTAGTCGATAAAATCAACGTAGTTGACTCCTTCGACATGCTGTGTGCCGAAAACACACTCAACATCAGGAGTACCCCAATCACTATTCTATTGCGCATATTATAATCTCGTTTGACAGTCATTTATTTTATTTCTCACCTCGTTTGTATCGTTTATCGACTGCGCCACCTTCAACCATTCCAACGCCGTCCCGTATTCCTCGTATTGATAATACCGATTCGCCTTCGTTAAAATCGTATTGTACCATTGGACGGACAAACTGTTCCGAATACCGTACTTATTCCCCAAATCTTGTGCCTTTTGAAATGAAGAAATCGCTTGGGCACGGTTATTCTTTCCTACTTCTTCAAGCCCTAACTGGAAAAATGTTTGATATTCTTTCTCTATGCTCTGTTTGTCTTCCTTCACAAAATAAAAGCTCCCCAACATCTTGTTGTAATCTGATGGCAACTGGTTCTTGCCACTTCGTTCATAAACCCCTTGACGCGTATTTAGAATAATATCTGATAGACTTAAATTCGGTACAGGTAAATGACGTAGTAGCTCACTTGTAAACAATCCATTCCGCTCTTGTCGGTTGTCATCCGCAGTGCTACCTTCTTCTGTTGCAAAAACAACTACACTTCCTGCCGGATTATTCGGAATAATTAAACCATTCCGCGCAGCCCCACGTGTTCCATCAGATTTTGGAAAAGGATTGTTCCGGCAAGCATCCAAAAACACCAAACTACTCTTCACATCCGCAGCTTTCATTTTGCCCATTATCCGACCCAAACGAATGCAATCGTCTTCTGAGTCCGACAATGTCTGTAATCGCGCATCAATAGGTACTAAATAGTTTTCTCCGTTGAATTGCACCCCATGTCCACTGAAATAGAACAAGGCAACATCGTAATTTGGCAATTTTTCCCCAAATTCATCAATGGCGCGTTTGAAACCAGCAAAAGTCAAGTCCGTATATTTCAATACATCAAACCCCAAACCATCTAAGGTCTTCGCCATGTCATCCGCATCATTTATCGGATTTTGAAGTATGGCATCTTTGCGCTCATAATTCTTATTCCCGATGACCAACGCAATACGGCGCTCCGTTGAACTAGCGGAACTGAGTGCCATCATGCCTTTGGTTTGGGCAAAAACCGAGGTAGAGATTAGAAAAAGGAAGTAAAAAAGTCTCATCATATCATTCATTTTTTAATTGTTTTGTTATTTTCTACCGGATTTCTTGAACTGTCAAAATTTTGTATTTCCCGTCTGTATCAGTTACTGATAAGCGCTGTACAATATTCACTTGTTGAATCTGAGGACCGTTATTGATTAATCGACTCAAAAAACGAGTCAATGGCTGGGTCTCAACAGGTCTTTCCGGATTATCCACATATAGTTTAATCTGCGCGTCAGGAAGAAAAAAGGAATCCTTCTTTTTATTCCGAAGTGCCGAACGATTTTCGTATGACTGACTTTCATCCGCCAAACGGTTCAAAAATTCATTTAATTCAGCAAAATTAATGGTATTTTGTTGGGATGGATTGACTACTTGTGTATTGATACGCCAATGCGGGGTCTGACGTAACGTAGCCATCGTGTTTCCAAAAAAGGGGGAGGAAGAAAAAAGTGATAGACGTGATTTGCTATCTTGCAATAAACTTTCCCAATCTATCTCTGTATTGCCGGTTTCTGCAAAACCAAGTGCCTCCAACCAAGAGCGGGTGTAAAGTCCACCATAGACAGGAATAGAAGCTGCCAACTCCCCTGATTTTGTACTGCAAATCAAGACATCTCCTTGTGTCTCTGTAAATAATTGGGACAAAATCGAAATATCTTTTCGGACATCAATTCCCCGAAAAAGGGGTTTGTGCATGGGTGGAATCGCTTGAGGAAGCAGCTGCGAACAGCAATCTCCGAGCGTAACACATAATTTGGCACGTTTTGCTTTCAATCGCTCGTGCAAGTCTTCCAACCCAAATGTGTTATCGTCTTTCAATAAAAGCAACGGAAATTGGTTCGAACGCCCCTGCGTTGTAAAACCGTGGCCTGCATACAAACAAAAAATAACATCTTCAGACGAACATACAAGCCTTGACAACGCACTTTCCATACCTGTTTTTCCAAAATCACCCGCCTCAATAACTACTGAATTATACTGATAACCAATGGCTTGTGCAACTTGTGTCATTTTGGAATTCATGGAATCTAAGTCAGCTTGACACGTTATTCCGATAGAAGCATCAAATGTATCTGCAATCAAAAAAGCATGAAGTGTTTGGGATTTCGCTTCTTGATTGAAATAAAAAAAAGAAAAAAGCAGTATCCAAAATGGTATCCAATGGGTGGTCTTGCTCCGTATGTAGAATATTTTCATTCTTAATTTTTTATGTTTTTATACATTTTGGGGATAATCCTTATCACTTCCTAATCTGAAATTCAAAATGAAACGATAATAGATTTTTTGTGAATACGCGAAATACGTATGTATGATTGACTTCATTCCAGTCGTCTTGAACGAATGATACACGAATTATTTATTCAGTTTAACAAGATCTACGTCGTAATATCCTATTCAAATTAAAGATAAAAAAATGATTATAAGACGGATAGCTGAACATCTAAATTTTATCTACAAGAGAAGAAAATACCTACTATTGAGAAATAACAACACGAAAGCCGAAGTCGCTGAAACGATTATCGGGGGTGTTGCCGCCGCGATATGCCACGCGCGCACCGTTAGACACCTCGTCCCACGAGCCGCCCCGCAACAACCGATACTGCCCAGATATAGGACCCCACGGATCACTCTGCGATTGACTTTGGTAAGTCCCATACCAGTCATTGCACCATTCCCATACATTTCCACTCATATCAAAAATTCCTAACTCATTGGGTTTCTTTCTGCCTACTACCCTCGTTTTCTCTCCAGAATTATCTCCAAACCAGCCCACAGATGCTAACTCATTACTCCCTGCATACCTGTATCCCTGACTCTTATTACCACCCCGTGCCGCGTATTCCCACTCCGCCTCGGTAGGCAAACGATACCCATCCGCTAAATAATCTATCTTTACATCACTCCCACTCACAGTATAAACCCGCTGCTTTCCCTCTCTATCACTCAGCTTATTGCAAAAGCCTATCGCATCATACCAACTCACACTTTCTACAGGGCAATTCGGGCAATCAGTAAACTTACTCGGATTATTCCCCATCACAGACTCCCACTGTCCCTGCGTGACCTCATACTTCCCAATCCAAAAACTTCCCACACGAACTACATGAATAGGTTGCTCGTCAGACTCCCCATCTCCCCTTGTATCGCCCATTTTAAAACTCCCACCCGATACATACACCATATCTGCAAACGGCAAATCTATAAATTTAGCTGTCTGAACCGTCGTAGACACAGGAGTAACTATTTTATTGTCAACAGTTTGCTTTTGTACAACTTCTGGAGCTGCAGATGAAACAGCGGCTGAACCCGTAATCACAAACTTAAAATCACCTGTCAACTCGTCGTATCTACCCGGTATCTGATTTCTGTTTGAACGCGCACTCACCCCTTGCGTCGTCCGGTCTAATATATCCCGAACTCCTAAATTCGGTATCGTCAAATGACGTAATAACTCCGACGTAAACAACCCATTCCGGCCTTCTTGGTTGTCATCCGCTGTACTTCCTGCACGCGTAGAAAAGGCCACAAAACTCCCCGGCGGGTTGTTCGGAATACTCAATCCCTTTGCCAATGTACTCTTCGTCGTTGCTGGAAAAGGACTGTCACGACAAGCATCTATGAACGCCAACGACACCTTCAAATTCGCTCCCTCCATCTTGGCCATGGTTCGACCTAATTTCACACACGTGTATTCAATCTCCGAAGATGCCTTCACCTGCGCATCTACCGGTACTAAATAGTTCTCCCCTCTATCTTGTACACCATGACCACTGTAATAAAATAAACCCACGTCGTATTGACGAAGACGGTTCCCAAACTCATCAATCACACGCGTTAACTCCTTCTCTGTTAAGTTCTTGCGTAAAATCACCTCAAAACCTAAACTAGACAACGCCGCTGCCATGTCGTCTTCATAATACACAGGTTTACTAAAACGACTTACATACTGTTAGTCCTTGTTCCCGATAACAAATGCCAAACGACGCTCTGTACCAGCAGGCGAAATCCCCTGAACTGGCTTCATTCCTTTCTGTGCGTGTAGTTTAGGTACTACAAAAACACAAAGCAAAACCACAATTTGAAGTATTCGAAAAGAAAAGCGGGTAGGATAAAATGGTAACATAAGACACTATTTTGGGATATAAATTCTAAATTTGTTCTATCATTTTGGGTAAATGAAAAAAACTCAAATAGTCCATCCTTTTCAGTCGACCTTGTACAAAATGGGAAGGCAACCGAAAACGATTCTGTTATTGAGTTTTCAAATTTATTGTATAAATGTTAAAAATAAATCAAAAATAAGTTTGTTTGAGAATAAAATTTACATTTTTATCTAATGGGTAGAATAGTTCCTACCATTTGAGTACAAATAAAAATCCCCTGAAAGCAACAAGCTATCAGGGGATTTCGCAGAGAGGAAGAGATTCGAACTCTCGAGACCGTTGCCGGCCTACACGCTTTCCAGGCGTGCCTCTTCAACCACTCGAGCACCTCTCTGTATTTCGAGGTGCAAATGTAGCTATTTTTTTAAAACTTACAACTCCATTTCACCACAAATTGGTTGTTGTAATCTAAACTTCACTTCCTGGTTGTCTTTACCATATTTTCCAAGTAAAAACATCATCTTCGTAACTGCAGCTTCAATCGTCATGTCAGCTCCCGAAATTACACCTACAGCCTCCAATGTGGCACTTGTCGCGTATTTCCCTTGCATAACCTTTCCTCCCGCACATTGTGAAACATTTAAGATGATGATTCCTTTCTGAATCGCATCCTTTAATACAGCTAAAAACGAAGACTCTGTTGGTGCATTTCCAGCTCCAAAGGTCTCGAGAATCACACCACGTAATCCTTCTTTTGCCAAACAGTGTGCTAAAAAATCAACTTGTATCCCTGGGAATAGCTTGATTACAAGCACATTGGAATCAAATGCAGTATGTAACCTGAGGGGTAAGTCAGGACGATATGGCCGAATGTAAGGAAAATTGTACGCTATAGAAATCCCGATATCAGCTAAATAAGGATAGTTTTCCGAGTGAAATGCGTCAAATTGTGAACTTTCGACTTTTTTCCCTCGATTCCCTCTCAATAAAAAACCATTGAAATAAATACATACTTCAGGTACAATCGGGCGTCCATCAATCTGAGCTGATGCAATTTCCAATGCTGTAAATAGATTCTCCCGCGCATCTGTACGAGCAACCCCAATCGGAAGTTGTGCCCCTGTTAGAATCACGGGTTTACTTATGTTTTCTAACATGTAACTCAGAGCAGATGCTGTATATGCCATCGTGTCTGTACCATGTAAAATAACAAAAGCCCCATACTCTTGAAAATTGGTTTCAATGATTTCACCCAACTCAATCCAATCTTGTATTTGAATATTGGATGAATCAATAGGTTTCGGCAACATCATTACCGTTAAATCAAAATTTAATCGATTCAACTCCGGGACATTTTCCATGATTTGCTCAAAATTGAAGGGCACCAATGTTTTTTCATTTGCATCGAATACCATTCCGAGCGTTCCTCCTGTATAAATCATCAAAACAGAAGGCCGCAAATGTCCTGATTTAGAGCCTGTTTCTATATATAATTTTTTCATCTATTCATCAAACATCATTTCATCCAAAATTTGCTGAAGAAGGGCTTTAAGCTCTTTTTGTGCTTTAGTATTTTGTAAATCAACCGCCAACCGAATGCCCTCCTCCGCTGTTATCTTGGCATCATCATACGACTCCATAGCTAATTGAATACTCGCCAATTGATAATAAGAAGCCAAATATGTCGGAAAACGACGAACCGCTTCCTGCAACAATACGAATGCCTCTTGTTGGTCCGTTCGTAAGTATTCCATCGCTAATGCGTACCAATGAAATGCCTCTTCTGGTTCCTCTTCACGTAATGAAAGTAAAATTTTTAATCGTTCTGCTTGCATACTATTCCTTCCTATTCTAAATTTGTATTGTTATGCTTGCATAACAATTTTGTACAATATTGTGTTTCATTTGTGTATTTGGTAGCTTAATGCACCACAAATGACCACAAAAGAACGTTGTCTATTGATTCGATACAAATATCCTTAATTTAACAAACTAACCGCAAGATTCCCATGAAAATACTCGTGTGTATTTCAAGCGTTCCGGATACTACATCCAAAATTTCGTTTACCGACAACCAAACCCAATTTAACAAAGCGGGAATTTCGTTCATTATTGGCCCTTACGACGACTATGCCTTGGCTAGAGCCGTTGAACTTCGTGACCAATTTGGCGGTTCCGTCACTGTCCTCAATGTTGGTTTAGCCGACACAGAACCACAAATTAGAAAAGCATTGGCCATCGGCGCTGACGATGCTGTGCGTATCGATGCTGACCCAACTGACTCGTTCTTCGTTGCGGAGCAAATCGCAAATTATGCGTCTCAACATGCTTTTGACCTCATCCTCATGGGTCGTGAGACAACAGACTACAACTCTGGAGTTGTTCATGGTATCGTGGGCGAGCTTCTCGGCATGGCGTCTTTCTCTCCTGTTATGAAATTAGATATTGACGGATCCACTGCAAAAATGGTGAAGGAAATAGAAGGAGGAAAAGAATTGGTTGAAGCACCTCTCCCACTCGTTTTAGGTTGCCAAGAACCTATCGCAGAGTGGAAAATCCCGAATATGCGTGGTATCATGACTGCACGGACAAAACCATTAGCCGTCATCCCTGCAACAGGAAACACGTTTACTTCCATTCATTCGTACGAATTACCACCTGAAAAAGGGGCTTGTAAAATGATTTCTGCGGAAGATGCTGCACAACTCATCACCCTACTTCGTACAGAAGCCAAAGTCCTTTAATTCACCCTAAACCAAGAAAAAAATGTCTGTACTCATTTTTATAGAAATCTCTGAAGGAGAAATAAAAAAGTCTTCATTTGAAGCAGCTGTTTACGGGTCGCAAGTGGCTCAAAAAACAGGTGAAACAAGCTATGCAATTGTACTAGGCGACGCATCTGAAAGCCATTTAGCCCAATTAGGAGCCTATGGAGTTCAGGAAGTTTTGCACGTTTCAGGCAGTCACTTAGCAGAAGTAAACGCCACAGCCTTTGCTAAAATATTGACAGAAGCTGTTCAAAAAGTACAAGCCAATCTGATTGTAGCCGCTAAGTCATCCGTCTCTGACGCTGTTTTGGCGCGACTTGCAGGAGCATTGAAAGCAGGAATTGTAGGAAATGTAACTGAGCTACCTACTTTCGAGGAAGGTTTTCGTGTGAAACGTAGCATTTTTACGGGAAAAGCATTTGCAGAAGTAAAAGTAGATACGCCAATCAAGGTATTGACAATTAAAAAGAACGCGGTAGAAGCAGTTGCTGGAGAAGGTGTAGCACAGGTTACGGCTTTCGCAACAAGTATAAGTGCCTCTGACTTTGTAGGTAAGGTAACAGAAACCATCAAAGCGAGTGGTTCTATTTCGTTACCCGAGGCAGACATCGTTGTATCAGGTGGCCGTGGAATGAAAGGGCCGGAGCATTGGGAACCACTCCAAGAACTTGCAGACGCACTCGGAGCAGCAACCGCTTGCTCAAAACCCGTTTCAGATGCTGATTGGAGACCTCACCACGAACACGTCGGACAAACGGGTGTGAAAGTAGCACCGAATTTGTACATTGCTTGTGGTATCTCTGGGGCTATCCAACACTTGGCAGGTGTGAACTCCTCCAAAGTGATTGTTGTGATCAACAAAGACCCAGAAGCCCCTTTCTTTAAAGCAGCAGATTACGGCATAATCGGAGATGTTTTCGACGTACTCCCGAAACTAACTGCAGCCGTTAAGAGTTTATAAACAAAGGTATCTCCGTTTTTCAACGGATAATCTTTGGTTTAAGTAGTAGAAAGCATGGCAGATTTTCAGCCATGCTTTTTTATTTTGTTGCTCATTTATTCTTCTGGACGAACGGTTCTCAAGCGTTTTAACCAAAGTTTTTTCATCTCAACTTCCTCTTTTTCATCGGCTTGCGTTCGAATATAAGGGGCTAATCTTTGTAAATCTGGCTGCCCTGCATCGACCCAGGCTGTAAACCAAAAATCACCTACCATTTTGATAGAGCGCTTCATTTGTCGCTCTACCTGTCCGTTCAATGCATGAAAATACGCTTCCGAAAATGGATACGAGTACGCGCGAACTGTTTGTCTGTTTCGTTCCGTAACAGTATATTTTTTATCCAATCCCATTTGAAGCGTTAATTTTTTCTCCCAAGTAAAAACAGAATCAAGTGCCTGATTGGCTTGTAAAACGCCATTCCAAATTTCTTCGGTAGGATTAACAAGGTAAGTTGCTTTACCCACCCAAAGATGAAATTCCGGAAAAAAGAGTTCGGGTAAACGGGATTCCCAAAAGCCATGAATACCGTATTGGTTGGTTTCTTGTCCATTGTAATTTCGGGTGGTATGCAACGGGACATTAGCATCTGCAATATAATGGCCGATTTCAGCCGATAGGCGTAAGATTTTACGAACGTCACGTTCTTCAAATGCTTTGGTGAGTTGGTATTTCATAAAAATGACATGCCAAGGAACAATACCATAGGCTTGAAGCGTATCTTCAGAAAGCCATTCGACTGCCTTTTTCCACGGCATTTGAACCAAAGAATCGCGAACATACGCGGGGTAAACGTCCCAATCAATATAGTGACGTGGCGCTTCGCCTTCTACTGCATACCGCCTTTTATCTGGATTGACTGCGTTCTCGATGAGATAATCTTTGTTCATTCGATAAAAACCACTCATTTCAGGAGGAAGAGTATAAATAGCGTATTGATTGATTTTTTGATGGCCAAAAAAGCCCCAAAAGAAGAAACTAAATGGGATAAAGAGAGAAAGTAAAGTAGCTAACATGGATACAATAAAGTGACGGTAATAAATTAGTTTTTAGGCAATTAGAACTTAATTTCGTCAAAAAAGATAGAAAGAAAAAGCATTTTAACAATAAAAAAAGAAATACTTGTTGTAAACGGGTGATATACATTGTAATTTTGCAGGATTAAGCAGTTATAAGAGTAAAATTCGCTCATTAAAAGCGAAAAGTATTTGTATTAATCCTACGTAACTCTTAAATTTGCG
>JBKBRQ010000106.1:0-9939 GCA_046292055.1 Spirosomataceae bacterium
GGAATTTTACCAACAGGTATTAAATTTGGTCCAGATGGCGCACTTTATGTAGCTGACTGGATAACAGGTTGGAATGCCAAAGATGCAGGTCGAGTTTGGAAATTGGATGTTGCAGACGATAAGCAGGACTTACTTGGCGAAAGAAAAGAAACACAAAGACTTATGCAGTTGGCTTACAGAAAGCAGTCAGTTGCAGATTTGAAGCAATTACTAGCATATCCTGACATGCGCATACGGCAAAAAGCACAATTCGAGCTTGTTGAAAGAGGTACAAAATCGATTCCCATTTTTCAAGATGTTTTAAAGACTTACCCTAATCAATTAGCAAAAATTCATGCTATTTGGGGTTTAGGACAATTGGCTAGAAAGGGAGAAAAAGTAGAGGATATTCTCTCAATGGGTTTGTTGAGTTCTGATGCTGAAATTGTTGCCCAAACGGCTAAAACTATGGGTGATGCTAAATTAAAAAATGCAGCAGATGCGTTGATATCGCTGTTGTCGTCTTCAAATGAGCGTATTCAGTTTTATGCAGCAGAGGCACTTGGAAGAATAGGTTCTCAAAAAGCTATACAGCCCATTCTGAAATTATTGGAAAAAAATAATGATAAAGATGTTTATTTACGTCATGCGGGTGTTCTAGCTTTGAGCCGAATAAGAGCGGAAGATGTTGCTGCTGAATTAGCCATGCACCCCTTAAAATCTATGCGAACAGCGGGAGTATTGGTTCTTAGACGCTTAAAAAGTCCAAAGGTTAGCGTGTTTTTACATGATAATGACGAATATATTGTGACAGAAGCTGCGCGTGCCATCCATGATGATACATCGATTCCTGTCTCGTTGCCAGATTTAGCGCGCGTTTTAGCGAATGAAAAATATACCTCAGAACTTCTTTTAAGAAGAGCGATAAGTGCTGCTTTACGAGTAGGTGGCGAAGAGGAATTAGGGAATTTAATTACATTTGTTCAACGTGAATCCTTACCAGAGTCCATCAAAGCAGAAGCCATTGCTGCACTTGGAACATGGGCAAATCCATCTGTTTTGGATAGAGTAGATGGAAGGTACAGGGGGAGTGTAAAGCGGGATGAAAATTGGGTTCGCGCACGTATTGTTCCCATTATTCCGACTTTATTGAATACACAAAGTTCCTCTTCTTTGGTCGCTTTCGCTCAAATGATTAGCCTTTTGCAACTTACAGATTTCGCTGATGAGCTACGAACTATTTTTGATAAGTCTGGTGAGTCTTCTGTCCAAATAGCTGTTTTACAAGCTTTGGCGCAATTAAATTATAAAGATATTGAGCCACTTATTTCGCAGGGGATGTCGTCTAGCGATGCAAATGTCAGGACGAGTTCTATCGGTTTATTGAGCCAGTTATCTCTCTCTAAAGAGCAGTTGCCAGCTGTTGTATCTCCTATTTTAGCCAAAGGAAGTTTACGCGAAAAACAACGTTTATTACAAGTAATTGGATCAATGCCAGCAGACAATACACGCGTTATCTTTCAGAATTTAATTGAGGCGAGAACACAACAAAAAGTGGAAAAAGAACTTTGGTTGGATATCAGTGAAGCAATTGATAATGCAGGTTTAACAGATATTAAGCTAGCTTGGGAAGCTTCTAAGCCAACTAACACTGAAGCTGAAGAGGAAAGCCTTTTATATGGCGGATTAGCTTGGAAAGGACGTGATTATTTTAATTATAACTCGACAGGTCAATGTGCTAGGTGCCATTCCTTGGGAAATGATGGAACGGCAAACGTAGGGCCTAATCTAGGTAAAATTGGGAAATTATTGGATCGTAAGACAATTCTACAAGCTTTGTTGGAACCAAGTGTGCGTTTGGCTCCTGGCTTTGGACAAGTGGCTCTTACTCTAAAAGACGGGCAAGAAATTAGTGGAACGCTAACAGCTGAAACAGAAGAAATGCTCGTTCTAACAACCACAGGTACAGAACCAACGCGTATACCAAAGTCTCGCATAGCCAATAGAGAAAATTATCCTTCAAGTATGCCTCCGATGGGTACAATCATGTCTAAAAAAGAGATAAGAGATATGGTCGAATTTCTAGCTTCCCTAAAATAAAGGAAGAAGGGTGAATAAGAAATGTATCTCATTCACCCTTTTTTATTTTCCAAAAACTGTATTAATTGGTTGACCCATTTGAGGGTTCGATTTTTCATTCACGCCTAAGATAGATAAGGCTGTTTGTGCTAATTGGTTTTGATAGAGAATTGTGTTTGAGTTTCCCATTTCACCCAATACAGGTACAGAAGGCCCAATAAATGCGGCCCAAATTTGATAGGAATCAGATACACGTGAGCCATGGCTTGTCCACTGGTTTTTAATTTTATCCCCGCGTCCGTGGTCTGTCGTTAAGATAAAGGTAGTTTTATCTTTGTATTTGGGGTGATTTTGGCAGTAATTCCAAAGTTCATTGACAAACTTATCAAAGGTATTTGCCGCAAATAAATATTCGTCATATTTTGATTCGTGCCCGAATTCATCCGTCTCATCGAAAGAAAGAAATAAAATACTAGGTTCTTTCTTTTCTATATATGTTTTAGCTGCAAAATAAGTGATAAAATCATGTCGATTACTCGCTAGGCTTGGATAAATTCGTTGAATATCATTGATTAATGTCTCTTTTTCGTTTGGTTCCTCGATGGGTTCAAGTCCTGCATTTACAGGTATTTTCGTCCGTTTTTCATTAATGATATAGGGTATAACATCCCATGTCGCGAAGGCAGCAACTTTGTCCTTGAAGGAAGCGTTATTATTAAGCGTTTCTAGAAAAGTAATGTTTTCATTCCAATTTTTATCATTAGAACTAATTTTATCATCCGCAAAACCTGTCAATACTTCGTTATAACCAGGGTAAGAAAACCAATAAGGATTCAAAACATTCATTCTGTTTCCCTTTGCTCTATTCCCATATATTTGTCCGTTTGGAGCGATGGTATTCCATAAAAAAGGTAGCAGTTTTTCTCTGCTTTCCTTACTTGTTTTTCCGCCAAATGTTTGCAATAGTTTTTCTTTATTTCGAACAAATTTTGGGTCCTCGAGTAACGTAGAATCAATACCTTGAAAGACTTCTTACCACCTTAATCCATCTGTCATGATGAAGAAGAGGTTCTCAGTCTTTTGGGCGAAATTTGAATTAGAAATCAGAAGAAAAAGAGCAAAAAGTGTAGTTTTTTTCATTGTTTACTGAATGAGATATTGTTTGCAAATTGAAAGGAAGAAATGAATATCAGGTAGTTTCATACCAACCACTTTTGCTTGGTCATCCCAATGTCTTACTTGCAGGGATTCTGAAAAGAAAGGGTGTTTTTGAAATTCAGCTTGTTGGTATTCGTTAAGTAATCCACCCTGAAACTGCAAAGTGATTTTACTGGCATCTGAAAGCGATGCATAATAAGCAGGATTTGTGGTGCAGAGGTAACGTTTGGCAAGAACATGATTCTCTACAATTGAGGCTATTTTATGAGAAAAACCATGAGAAAGTAACCAAGCAGCTGCTACTTTCTCATGGTTTACTTTTCCATACTCTTCCATAGAATCGGCATGTATATTAGGCAGAAAATGACCGATGTCATGTAAAAAAGCAGCAATTTGTACTTCCAAGCAAGCTGCATTTTGAATCGCCAAAAGGGCTGATTGTGCGGCATGTTCGTATTGACTTACGCTTTCACCATAATAATTGATTGAACCGAAATCAGAGAAAAGTTTTTCTAATATATCTATTGTTTGAATGCCCATCTGCTTATTCTTTCAAAAAACAAAGTTAGTTGGACACTGAAAACTATAAGTTATCCCTATTTTACATTAAAGTTAATTGATTATCTCAACTGGTAATATCCTGGGTATTTCTCAAGTGCTGTGTATTTACGCTTAAGAAGAGGTATTTTCTTCATCAAAGTAGGCATTAGGTTGATTTTATCAATAACAATCGTAGGAGGGTCTGACGAAAAAGTATCAAATACTGTAACTAAGCTTTCGTAATTATTTACTTCTTCAAAAATGTTTTTCGCCAAAGACCAATCTAGGTATTGTGTGGCAACTTCAGCATCTTGGTATTCAGCAATGTTTGAACCCAGAATGAGTACGCGCTGCCCTTTGAATACCTCAGGAAGTTGGGATGTGGCAAGCCTACGGTGTGCTAATTCTTGAAACCCGTTTCCAATCAATGGCCCTGCCCCTTGAAAATAGATAAAAAGAGAGGTGAGTATGAAAAGTAAAAAGTAAAGCTCAGGAAGAAGTGTACCTTTCAAATGTATAAACAAGCCAGTAATAAAGAAAGCAAAAACAGGCAAAAGTACAACCAAATACATCGGTGTTGCGGCAGGTGCAATGAAGATAGTCAGACCACTGAAAATACCCAAAATTAGTAATGTTTGCTGTACTCTCACTTGATAGTTACTGTATCGAGTGCCTTTCAACATACGTAAAACCCCAGCGATCAGGAGAAAGGCAAAGAGAGCAAAGGAGCGAAATATACTAATCCAATCTTGTGAAGGGAATAACTTGAATTGTAAAAAGTTTTGAAGCCATATTGTGCTAAAGCCTGTATTATCTGAAAAGTAGTAGTACAATATAAATGCTAAAGTAGGTAATGAAAAACCAATCAGTAAAAGAAGTAATTGACGTGCATTCATGCTGCTAAACATAAATAATGAGATGATTACCCAAAATAATAGAACCCAATAAGGTTGATAGAAAAGGGTAGCTATACCTAGATAAATTCCTACTTCGATGATATCATCTTTTACCCCTTGTTTGTATTCAAGCTGTTTGATAACATGATTTATTGTCATCAAAATGAATATATTTCCAACCAAAGCAGGTGAAATCTTATTCATATCAAAACAAGCGTGTAGAGCTACCAAATAAATTATGCCAGGAAGGTAGTTTTTTTCAGAAAAAACCTGTCTAACTTGAGTGATGTACGTAAAATAAAGCGCTTGAAATAAACCAATAAAAAGAGCTACAAGCTCCATTGTTTGGAAATCACGGCCGAATAAGGAATAAAAGAAGGCATAAAAATAAGCTGCCAATGGGCTGATTTGCGTGATTATTTCTTGATATAATGTTTTTCCTTCTACGATTTTCTCACCCAACAGAATCCATTCAAGTTCGGTTGTTAATAAAGGAGATGGAATACTTAAAAATCTAGATTTGATCAGAAAAAGTACCGTCATCAACGATAAAATCTGAAAAAGTGCGTTTATCCTGAAAAATGTTAGCAATTTCTGAAGAGTTTTAGGTTTGAAAGTACAAAAATATATTTATGACAAAGGATAAACCAAAATAACTCATGATATTTGTAAAAATATGTTTATATACTTATGACTGAATCAAAAAGACAACGCCAAATTGCCAAGCAAGTACAAAAAGATTTAGGAGAAATCTTTCAAAAAGAACTTAAGTCGGTGATGGGACAGACGTTTGTAACAATCACAGATGTAAAGGTAACCCCCGATCTTGCCATTGCCCGCGTTTACCTTAGTTTTTTGATGGTGGAGGATAAAGAGGAGCTTCTTCAAAAAATTCGTGAAAATACAAAAATGATACGCCTTCATTTTGGTCAAAAAGCAAGGCATCAACTACGTATTGTTCCAGATTTTCAGTTCTATATTGACGATACCGCAGAATACGCACAAAAAATTGAAGGTTTATTTGCAGGTCTTGAAATTCCTGATGAGGAGGAAAGCTTGAAAAAACTCAATCACCCTTACAAAGATTGAGTGCGACGAATGTTATGTATTTATGAATTTACCTTTCTTTCTAGCAAAAAAATATTTCTTTTCTCGTCGAAAACGTGGTTTTATTGATTTTATCTCTCTGCTCTCTATGCTGGGGGTATGTGTCGGGACTGCTGCGTTGGTAATCATTTTGTCTGTGTTTAATGGTTTAGAAGACCTAAACCGTCAAATATTTAAAACTATTGACCCCGACTTGAAGATTTCTTCTTCAGACGGCCGGCCATTTCGATTGTCCGAACAAGCCGTTCTGTCGTTAAGAGCGGCTCAAGGTGTTCGCTATATTACGCCTGTCATTGAAGAAAATGCGCTTGCTAGATACGGTGGTGCTCAAATGGTTGTTCTTTTAAGAGGGGTAGATTCTTCTTTTCAGCAAAACAGTTCGCTTGCCAAAGCTACTGTGCAAGGAATTTTATTAACAGAAGAAAAAGGGTACTCATTCGCATTTATCGGAGGGGGGGTCTACCGTGGACTAAATGTCAATGTTGCAGACTTTCGACTTCCCCTCGAAATTTGGTATCCCAAAAATCAAAAAATCAATGTTTTAGATCCTGAGAGTAATATTCAAGAAGTATCTATTGCCGTTTCGGGTGTTTTTACAATTGAACAACGATACGATAATTTAGTCTATCTGCCTATTCACGTTGTAGATAGTCTCACCGAAAAAAAGGGAAATTACTCATACTTAGAAGTGTATGCTTCGGATGGTACCTCGCACGAGGATTTGAAAGCATCTCTCGGAAAAATTCTTGGAAATCAACTGAAAATTCAAACCAGAGACGAACAAAATGAAGCGCTTTTTCGAGCTATACGCATTGAAAAACTATTTATTTTTCTTGCTCTGTTATTCATTATTGGTATAGCCTCTTTCAATATCTTCTTTTCTCTAACCATGTTGGTGATAGATAAACAAGAAGATATTCTTACTCTTCGTGCGATTGGAGCAGCTAGCCGCCTCATTTTTCAAACCTTCTTGCAAGAGGGAATTTTAATCACTTGGATAGGTGGGATTTTAGGCGTTCTACTTGGTTTGATTATCTGTTGGATACAATTACAATACGGCCTTGTCGGAATGGGTATGGCAAGTGCAATCGTTGATCAATATCCAGTGATTATCGTATGGACTGATATTCTTTTCATTGGCCTTGGCATTTCTTTCATTGGTATTTTGGTTTCCATCTTTCCAGCTAAAAAAGCTGTATCTATGCTGCACAAAAAAAATGTTCCTATTGTATAATTTTAAACGTCAATTGGCACCTACACCGAATGAAAAAAAAAGCTCTAATTCCTCTATTTATATGTGCTTTCTTTCAACTAGTTGCACAGAATGAAAAAATAACCCGGGTTTCTGATCCTATTATTTTTGATCTAATTCACACGAATCTGCTCATCACACCTGATTTTCAAAAACAGTCACTTCAAGGACACGCAAAATTATATCTGAAGCCGCATTTTTATTCTCAATCACGTATTGAACTTGACGCGAAGGCACTTCAAATACAAGAAGTAGCCATCAATGGAAAAAAGAAAGAATTTAAAATTATTTCAGATAAATTAACCATTGACTTTGGCCAATCGTATGCAAACAAGGATACAATTGAAGTGCAAATTGTTTATGCTACTTCCACTCAAAATACGAAAAAATTTCCCATTGATCAACGTGGTTTTTATTTTGTAAATCCCACAAAAGAAATTCCTACTTTATCATCTCAGCTTTGGACGAAGGGCGAGACATCCTTTAATTCTTGTTGGTTCCCGACTCTCGATTCACCAAATCAAAAACATACACAAGAGATAACACTTGAAGTAGACGACCGGTTTACAACGCTGTCAAATGGCCTGTTAAAATCTGCTATTAAAACAAAAAATGGAAAGAGAAGAGATACTTGGGTGCAATCGCAACCACATTCTGTTTACTTGACAATGATGGCAGTTGGGGACTTTGAAAAAGTGATGGACACTCCGCTCAGAGGGACCGAAATCAGCTATTATGTCGAGCCTAAGTTTGTTCCATATGCCAAACACATCTTTGGTAGAACACGCGAGATGATGGCTTTTTTTGAAAGGTTGACAGGTGTCACGTACCCTTGGCCTAAATACGCACAATTGGTCGCTCGTGACTTTGCATCGGGGGCTATGGAAAATACGTCTGCTACAATCCACGGGGATTTCGTTTTGAAAAATCCCAACCAACTAGTGGATAATTCGGATGATGCTATCATTGCACATGAGTTGTTTCATCATTGGTTTGGGAATCTCGTTACTTGTGAGTCTTGGTCGCATTTACCACTCAACGAATCATTTGCAGACTATTCTGAATATTTGTGGAATGAATACAAATATGGAAAAGAAGCTGCTGAATGGGTAGCCATGAATGCACTAGAGCAATATTTACAAGAGGCAAAAGATAAACAAGTTCCGCTTATTCGTTTTCAGTATGAAGATGAAAACGACATGTTTGATTCTCATTCTTATGCAAAAGGAGGACGGATTTTGCACTTACTCCGTAACGAAATCGGGGATGAGGCTTTTTTCATGTCTATGCAGATTTATTTGAGCCGACATGCATATCAATCAACCGAAATTGAAGATTTTCGGCGAGTTGTTGAAGAGGTTACAGGACAAGATATGCGTTTATTCTTTGACCAATGGTTTTTTGGAAAAGGGCACGTACAGCTTACTTCAAAACATGAAAAGATTGATAACCAATTGGTTGTGACACTTCGCCAAGAGATAGATTCGTTAAATCCAATTGTTTTTCGTGTCCCTGTTCATATTGCTTGGGAGGAAAACGGCACGTGGAAAAAAACGCAAATAACTATGCAGGATTCCGTACACATAGTGCAAATCCCTGTAATTAATAACCCTAAATCCGTATTGGTTGACCCTCAACATATACTTGTTGGAACAATAAACCACGATAAAAAGAAAGAAGAATGGGAATATGATTTGCTTTATGCACCTTCTTTTAGGTCAAGGTTAGAAGCTCTTACACGTTTATCATTTGATGATTCTCCTGACGATTATTCCGTTCGTAGTCCATTAGCAGACAGTCTTACACGCCAACTTGTGATACAAGCTACCCGAGATTCTTTTTGGAAAGTACGTCACCAAGCGGTTCAATTATTATTTGATTACGATGGTCCAGGATTTTTAGAGGTAGAAAAAGCACTTCAATTTGTCATCAAAAACGATTCCAATGCGTATGTACGTGCTGATGCCATTTTGGCCGTTAAAAACTTTCTAAATGCACAAAACGATATTTTGTTCAGACAAGCGCTTAAAGATACATCCATGCTTGTTCGAGGAGCGGCTTTAGAGGCCATCCTTATTAATAAACCCATCGATGCAGATACTGTAATTGCTCCTTTTCTAACTCAGTCGGATGTAAATACATTTGCGGCAATTGTCAATTATTGGGTTTCACAAGGGGATAATAAGCACTTAGAGTGGATCTCAAATCAGCTAAACTTGTTTTCATCTACAGAACTTTATCCCGTAATGGGTCTCTATTCAGCGTATTTGGTTAGTGTTTCAGAGAATGAACAAAAAAGTGTTTTGCCTCAGCTAAAACGCTGGTTATTGGAAAGCCCATTGATAGCTGTTCGCTATGGTGCAATGCAGTTGCTTCAAAATTTATCCCATTTGCCTGAATCTAACCAACTGATTCAACAAGCAATTCAAGAAGAGAAAGATGCATTTCTGCAGTCGGTTTATTCAAACTTGAAAACAGAATAAATGATGCCTGCCTTTCATTGGAACGATACAAAACAGTTTATTCGCACCATCCGGTTTTCCAAAGTTTGGAATGCCTTCCAAGTGGTGGGGAGTTATGTGATTTCCAAGCTTTTGAAACGTCCAATTCAACCAGGATTACCTTTGGCCATCTCTATTGAACCAACTACTTCTTGCAATTTGCGCTGTCCGGAATGTCCAAGTGGTTTGCGCTCATTTACTCGACCAACAGGTATGTTAAATGAAGCTATTTTTTTGAAAACAATAGACGAACTTCAACATTCTTTGTTCTATTTGACATTCTACTTTCAGGGGGAACCGTATCTACATCCGAATTTTCTTGAAATGGTTTCTTACGCGAATCAAAAGGGAATTTATACAGCAACCTCAACTAATGCGCATTTTTTTACGGATAGTATCGCCAAACAAACAGTTGAATCTGGACTTA
>JBKBRQ010000107.1:0-9699 GCA_046292055.1 Spirosomataceae bacterium
ATGGGCAGAGACGAATAAAAGATACGAAAACCTTGTTACTACATATCTTGCCATTGAAAACGAAAACCAAGCACTTGTTTCTTCTCAACAGAATATAAATTCGTTGAACGTAGAATTGATAAGATTACAAAATGAACTGGAGCAAAAACGAGCTACTACCCGAGCAGCTACAAAGAATTTTACGACTAAAAATACAGCTCTCGAAGAAATACAAAATGAACTTAACACCAAAAGACTCGCATTAACAAAACTTTTGGGAGAAAGACAAATAACAGATTTACAGACTGAAAAGGAAAAACTTACGCATTTTGGATTACAGATTCATAACCTGATAGAATTAAAAAGGGCAATTTCAAGGAATAGACAAGAAATAAATCAACTCAACGAAAATTTAAATCAATTTGAGACATCAAAATCTAGTTTAGAAAGGAGCATTGAGTCCGGTAAAAACAGAATAGAAAACCTTGTACGCGAAATCAGCACGCTGGAGGAGAACATACGCCTAAAATTGATTATTCAAACGATGGAGGAACACCGGCTCCATCTCAAGGACGGAGAAGCTTGTCCACTTTGCGGGTCACAAGAACATCCTTTTGCTGAGGGGAATATTCCAGTCATTGGAAACGAGGAACAATTGGTAGCCACGCTAAAGCAACAGCTTGCGGATAAGACCAAAGAAGTTCAACAAAATATGTTGAATCTAGAAAGAGTCGTTGCAGACAACACAAATTCGTTAATTAACAAAGCAAGAGAAGAGCAAAACGTATCAGAAAATTTACTAAAACTAGAACATCTCGTTGCTGAACTGAAAGAAACAAATCCTACTTTTTCAGTTCCAGAAGGTGAAAATGGCTTGGTAGAACTTCAGGAAATACAAAATAAGACGGAACGAGAGAGTGTGCAAATTCAGGAACGCATTACCTCCGCCACAGTTCAAGAAAGGCAAATCAATACCCTTAGCAACATCGACCTTCCGAAACATCAAAGAGAAAGAGAAGAGGCAATGGAGGCTAAAAATCAAGCGGAAATTGGGCAACAATTAGCTGAACAAGCATTCATTACCAAGCAAGAAACAGCAAAGCAGGAACAAGAAACATATAATGTGGCCAAAAAATCTTTTTTGGAAAAGTTGAACCAATATGATGTAGAAAACATAGAGCAATTACACAATTGTCTTACTGCTTGGAATGAAAATAAGGTCCAAAAAGATAACCTGCAAACACAAATCACAATTCTTACGGGTGACATTGCTTTGGGTACACAAAACTTGGAAAATTTGACCAATGCATTGCATGAAAGGAAGGTAGAGAAACAAAACGTAGAGACCAATAAACAAACTCTAACACGACAACGTAGCGAGATTTTTGGCGAAAAATCAGTGGAAATTGAAGAAAACCGTTTGAACCAATTGATTGCAGAGAAAGAACAGGCAAAGGCAGCAGCCGATTTAGAGAAAAATACGGCAAATACAGCACTCGAAACAAAAAGAGCCATTCTTACCGAACGGGAAAACGAATTAAATACAAAGAGAGCACAAAATACTACGGATAGAACGATAGAAGAACTTCAACAGGAAAAGGAGGAAAAGAGTGCTAAAGTTCAAGCGTTTTCTGAAAACATTTGGTCTTACACTCAAAGGCTACAAGACGATGAACAAAATAGAAGGACGTTCGAAGCGAAACTTGCAGAAAAAGAAAACCAACAACTCATATATAATAAGTGGGGTAAATTGAATGAGTTGATTGGTTCAAGAGATGGAAAGAAATACCGAAACTTTGCCCAAGCACTCACTTTTGAGCATTTAGTTGATTTATCCAATATTCAACTGAAAAAAATGTCTGAAAGGTATATGCTCAAACGCAAGGATGATGATAAAAAGCCTTTTGAATTATCTGTCATTGACCACTTCCACGACGATATAGAACGGCCAGTTCAAAATCTTTCGGGAGGTGAAAAGTTCATCGTATCGCTTTCGCTTGCTCTTGGTTTAGCCAATATGGCAAGTAGGAATATGCAGATTGATACGATGTTTATCGACGAGGGCTTCGGTACACTCGACTCTGATTATCTTGATGTTGCCTTAAATGCTCTGTCTAACCTACAAAGTGAAGGAAAAATAATCGGCGTCATTTCACACTTGTCAGAGCTTAAAGAAAGAATTGCAACACACGTGGAAGTGATTCCAAGTGGTAACGGACATTCAAGAATTCAGATAACTAATTGATTTTCTGGAATTTAAGAAGGAATAGAGAACACACTCACTGAATTTCGTACAATAAAAAATTACTAACTATAAAAACAAAAAGAACTCGTATGACAGCATTAGAGACGCTTACAGAATTTCTTTCGTATCCATTAAATAGTACAGAAGAAATATTAGCACGTTTTGCGACGCTTCCAAACGCAGTATGGAGGAAAGGAATGGACTCTGAACAACAATTTGTGTTTGTTCCTGGAACTCGTGAAGATGCCGCAACACTCGTGGCGCATGCAGATACGGTTTTTGACATAGCTGACCATACTTTTGCAATAGAAGATGGGATAATTAGGTCTACAACTCCGAATTGTGGACTCGGTGCAGACGACCGCGCAGGTTGTGCCATCTTGTGGCTATTGAAAGACAGTGGACACCATTTACTCATTACAGATGGAGAAGAGTATGGTCAAATTGGTGCAAGATGGTTGGTAAATCACAATCCTGACATTGCTGAAATTTTACATAAGTCTTCGTTTATGGTTCAGTTTGATAGACGACATGGCAGCGATTATAAATTTTATAATATTCCCGTAAGCGACGAATTTGAAGATTTTATTGAACATTCGACTGGCTACACAAATGCTGGAAAACGCGCATTTACCGATATTGTAACGCTATGCAAAAGCTCCGAAAGTTGTTGTGGTGTTAATCTTAGCGTAGGGTATTACGATGAACACACCTCCTATGAATCTTTGAATATTGCCGAATGGACAAATACGCTAAAAATCACAGAGGAAATGTTAGCCAATCCGTTAACTCGATTCCCGTTAGCAAACTAAAATCCCCTACGATCATTCCTTTATCTCCAATATATGCACCCGATACAATACACGTCGGGCGTATATATTGAAAAATATTCATCCAACCCGACCGCTTGCTCAATAAATTTTGGAGAGCTACTTCCCTATTGATAAATTTATCTAGCTAAAAAAACAGTCATTGGCGTTTGAATGATACCTCAACATCATTGGGTAATACACCCGGTTTTTAACGAGTCAGTGTGTTTAGAGGCAAAGGCTTTTGTTGTAAAAAATCGAAAGAAAATGGATAATTCAACCGATGTATGAGGAAGTGGGTTTTGAAAATATTGATTCGTTTGACTTTTGTAATATTTTTTAAACACGTACTACATAATTGGGAAAAATAGATATCCCATCACGTATGCTTACTGTATTTTATACTCGTTTATAACCTCTAACTCTTTTGTGTATGTATAACGTAATTCGACATGATTTTCAAATCCCTGTAGTAGCCGAAAATGAGGAAAGTTACTTTTTCGCCAAGACGAATAAAGAGCTCTTTCATTTTATTTTCACATCACCCGTAGAGAAAGGATATAGCTTAGGCCAATATTATGTACACCGTTTCGAAATAGCCAACTGGCTATACGAAATGCAAGAAAATACCTTTGTTTCCGATGAAATCAATGTGAATAAACGGATTAAAGTCCGTTTGACATTCAACGACAAAGAGGGCACTGCCAATGAGTTAACATCGGCTACCTTGACAATTATCTATAAAGACATTCCCTATGCCATTTCTTTAGGTCAAAATCCCTTCGGTCAAGATTTAATAAAAGATGTGGAATTGCTTACTAAAATCAAACAAGGAAAAACAACCCGATCTGCCAAAAATAAAATCAAAACAGCCTTAGGAATAACTACTGAGGAAAGTTTCTCTCAAATTCTTACACCGCATCGTTTTACTATTGCTGCATTTGAATATTCAATCATGCGGTCTATTGCACGTTGGCAAAAACAATCCAGTTTCTACAAACTAGTGCGTTTAGAAATCCAAGATAAGAAAGAGATAGATACCCAAATAGTAGAGAATTTAATCAAAGCCCTGCCCATCGTCGTAAATAAAACCGATTGCAATTGCGATGACAAAGCAGCCTGTTTCTTTGATTTACTCAAAACTTCTTATACCTATTTCTTCAATGAGTCTGAGTTGCTCACTGATGAGGAAATGGATTCTGAAAAAGTGAAAACTCAATTTAACCAACTTTGGAATCAGCTTAGTGTGAAAGAGCGAGTGGTCTTGAACTATTTACATGAGACTTTTGAAAACACCCCACTAATTAATCTTTACCTTTTGGTTCCGCAGGGTGATCCGTATGTGTATCTCTATAAAATGACCTATCCGTATCAACCTGACTCAGAGGATGACGCGTACGTTCGGAAAGCAACTACCCTAGCCCTGTGGTATATGCAGTCACTTGTGTAATCTTACCTTAGTTTACTAGAATCAAAACACAAAGAACTTTAAAACATAAACTTGAACATAATGCTCATTCTGCAGCTTAGGGAATTTAACAAAAAACTGAGTATTTTGTGTTAGAAGAGGACCTGTAGTCAAATACGTTATACTACTTTGTACAGCTGTTACAGATTCAATACTTACCTTGGTTTCTACCATAACAAGTACGGCAACACAGATATTTTTTGTATTTTAGAGGATTAGCAGTCATTGTTAAAACAAATCATTCGGAAGACTTATAATCTGAAACCTTTATATGAAAAAAATTCTCATTATCAATGGACACCCCAATAGTGATAGTTTCAATTTTGGACTTTTTGAAGCTTACAAGAAAGGTGCATTAACTGCTGGTGCAGAAATGAAAGAAATTGTGATTAAAGATTTAAAGTTCAATCCAAACTTAGAATTTGGTTATCAAAAAAGAACTGAACTAGAGCCAGACTTACTAGACGCTTGGGAAAAAATAGAATGGGCTGACCATTTAGTTTGGGTTCATCCTGTTTGGTGGGGCGGACTTCCTGCAATAACAAAAGGGTTTATTGATAGGCTTTTTTTGCCAGGTTTTGCATTCCAATATCGAGAAAATTCTGTTTGGTGGGACAAACTATTGAAAGGTAGAACTGCTCATATTATCACTACTCTTGACCAACCCGCTTGGTATTACTGGTTTGTATTTGGGCGACCAAGTGTAAACCAACTAAAGAAATCCACTTTAGAATTTTGTGGAATCAAACCAGTTAAAGTAACTTATGTTGGACCAATAAAAAACACGGATCTTCTATTAAGAAAAAGATGGTTAGACAAGATTGAGAAATTAGGGGAAAATCTTAAATAAAACTGACTGTAAATGAAAACGAATTTACCAAACAAGACATGAATCTACATACATACGTATTTTATAAATCGAAAAATTTATCTAACTTGTACAAGTGTAGAGGTTAAAATACCAAAAGAGTATACTCCTAACTAATAGCGCTATACTTTTCTATCAACAACCTTTTAATCAGCTAGATTATCCTGGGAATGTTTTAAGATGTATATATATAACATCTGGAGTTGTTTCATAAATGAAACTAGTACTAGCTCTACTCAAATCAGCTAATAAAAGACAACAACTAAATAAAAGAAGAGTAATGACTGAGAAGAACAAAATAGCGATTATAGGTGGTGGAATAGCAGGCCTAACTTTTGCTCGTTGTTTGACAATGAAAGACTATGAAATCCATATTTTCGAAAAAAAGGAACAATTTGGAGAAATTGGGGCAGCAATCAGTGTTTTTCCAAACGCACTTTGTGTCATGGACGAATTAAATTTATTAAAGCCCATAGTAGAAAGCAGTGGACAATTTAAAACTGTGTACTTAAAAACCAACAAAGGAACAATCCTTAGCAAATCTCAACCCAAAAGTGATTACCCCGTAATTTGCATTCATAGAGCCGATTTACACTCAATACTTTTAGAAAATATTGATGCAAAACTATACAAGAATTACGCACTGAAAGACTTATCTCATCTTGAAAATGGTCAAATAAGTCTATTGTTTGTAAATGGAGAAACTCAAGTGTTTGACGCTGTGATTGGCGCTGACGGAGTTCACTCAGCTGTTCGTAAGCACATCATTAATGATGGAGAACCCATTTTCAGGGGATACAATATATGGAGAGGTGTCGTAAAAACAAACTTTGACATTGGTTATGCGAGTGAGACCTTTGGTGAAGGTCAAAGGGTTGGAATTGTACCCATCAAAGACGGTGTTTATGGTTGGTGGGCAACTTGTAATGAAACATATTTGCAAGATGATAAGCCTGAAACCACCAAAGAGAAGCTTAATCGACTTTTTGGAAATTGGCACTATCCAATAATAGACTTGATTAATAATACTGAGCACATCTTAAAAAATAGTTTAGTAGATAGAAAACCTCAAAAAGGTTGGACAAGCGGGAATGTAACCTTACTTGGAGATGCTGCACATCCTACAACCCCAAATTTAGGACAAGGTGGCTGCATGGCTATAGAAGGTGCATATATCTTAGCCAAATCAATTCAAAAATATGGTTTGACCCAAAAGGCTTTTGATCGTTATGAAGAACTGCAATACCCACGCTCTGAAAACATTGTAAATGAGAGTTTGAAATTAGGTAAAATGGGACAACTTGAAAATCCAATCTTGATTGTATTAAGAAATGTGGCATTTAAGTTGATGCCTTCAAGCGTAGCAATGAAAATGATTGACAAATATTTTTCTTATAGAGTAACAACCATTGAAATATAAGCGCCTTTTTTTAGCAATCTTGGTTGTGATAAACAACGGCGATGAGGTCTACTCTACCTTTAGCATAGATTAGCATATTTTCGTGTATATCTAGGAATCCAATTCCTAGATATACACGAAAATGCTTACACAGATTTAACCTACCCAAGTAATTCGACAGTCTAGAAATTGACAAAATACCACACTGAAAATATTCAACTAAAACATCCATAACACTGACATACATACTTTTCACTTGGGTCGTTAGTGAGTTCAACTTCATGGAAAGTACTCGATATATTCTTGCTTCGAACGTATGTCCATTTAAAAGAATATTTACCCAAACCGACCGCTTAATAAATAAATTTTGAAGAGCTTACTACCAAGTTGTAGCTTTGGAAAATTAAAAAACGCCCCCTTTCAAGGACACAAAATTTTGGTCTTGAAAAGGTGTTCAAACTACTAACTCAAATGAATACAAAGCAAAATCTATCTGCATTCGTGGTGCTATTCAGTCTCCATTCGAAATACCTTCTAACAGGATAGATAACCTTGGAATAGGTACAAAAAATCAAGAAAGGTTTCACCTATTGGTATGTATTTTCAAACAAAGACTCAAATAATGAAACTCAATCTTATAACGAAAGATATTCATACGGATAAAGGTGAATATATTAAGACCTTGGATTGTCCCTTTAAAATAAATTGGGATAGCTTAGAGGTAGTCAATTCAGGGATACGTAAATGTACAAACTGCGACCATGTCATCATAGACACAAAAGATTTGACAGATGATGACCTCCTCCAAATGGTTAGGCAAAATCCTGACACGTGTATAAAAATCGATTTAAACCAACAAAATTTACTAGTAGAATAATATGTTTGAAGAATTTGAAAGGAGTTCAGAAGAACGGCACGAGATGAGGAAAGTATCAATGAAGCTGCAAAAAGCGGATTTTTTCCATTAATTAAAAAGGTAGAGCCTAATTATAGCATCCGTTCAAAGTATGCCCTCGGGCAAGATAAGGAGTCGGGAGAAATTAAAGTTATTCATGACTATAGACAGTCATTTCAAGATGATGGACCTACTTATTCTTCTTTTTTTGAAGAAGAAAAGTCAGATACAAATAGAAAACATTTCGAAATAATTATTGACTGGACCTTTTACTATCCTCATAATTTCCCGTCACCATTTGCTGCCTATTTAGTACCTAAAGACATTCAAATTGGTGAAAGAGTTTTCTTGGAGGATCTAATTGAAGATCATGTCAGAAGTTTTTCAAACCAAGGAGGTGTTTTCCGACTTAATAGTAGTGAGGCCATTTGGAACGGAACAGATTTTGAAATTAAGAAAGACCAACTCCCAACATACTTTATTGGTTGATAGACAATGAATGAAGCAGTGGCGAATAACCTTCGCCACTGCTTCACTCGTATCTAAGTTGTAATGATAGAAAAATACTCATTCCTTTCCTCATTTTATCCTCTCACACCTCAAAATTCTCTTCATTTTAAAAATATTCTCCAAAACCGACCACTCAATAAATATATTTTGACTAGTTGGATACTGGTTTGTAGTTTTGGAAAGAAGATATTTCTTGAAAGATATACACGATAGATTTTGTAACGAATAAGAGGCTCAAACTCCTAAGGAGGATATATCAAGTTACCCGTACAGTCGGATACCATTCGCCCTATTCGTTGCTCATTCGCTGCCTGTTCGCCACAATAGGCCATTTTTTCGTATCCTAATTGATATCAGAACATATAAATAACTCAGATCATTATGTACATTTCAAAGCAAGAGTTAAACCTCCCCTATCTCGTCAAATCAGCTCTTTTTGGTATCGCTGTAGGCGATGCATTGGGCGTACCCGTAGAATTCAAGCCGCGCAGCTATTTCAAACGTTCCCCTGTGACAGACATGATTGGCTATGGAAACTACGACCAACCTCCCGGCACCTGGTCAGACGATAGCTCTCTCACCTTTTGTCTAGCCGAATCACTCCAACACGGCTTTAACTTACAAGAAATAGCAAATAATTTCGTAAGATGGGAACAAGGAGGCCATTGGGCAGCCCACGGAGATGTCTTTGATATTGGCTTAATCACAAGCCTTGCCCTGCATCGAATCGCTAGTGGGGTCCCCCCTGAACAAGCAGGTGGCTCTGATGAAGATTCCAACGGAAACGGCTCACTTATGCGCATTTTACCCCTTTTGTTTTATATATGTGATAAGCCCATCACAGAACGTTTCGAATTAACCAGACAAGTTTCTTCTATCACACACGCGCATCCCCGCTCTGTAATCGCCTGTTTTTACTATCTAGAGTTTGCCAGATTGCTGATTTTAGGAAAAGATAAACTGGAAATCTATAACGAACTTAAATCAACGATTACCATCTTTTTAGAGTCTGAAGAAGACCTTACACCAGAAATTACGACGTACGAAAGAATACTAAGTAGTGATATCTACACCTTAGAAGAATCCGATATTCTAAGTTCAGGGTATGTCGTTCATGCACTGGAAGCAAGTATTTGGTGTTTCCTAACGACAACCAATTATAAGGATGCCGTACTCAAAGCCGTAAATTTGGGAAGAGATACCGACACAACGGCTGCCATAACGGGTGGACTTGCCGGACTTCTCTATGGTTTTGACAGTATCCCTACCCATTGGACTGAAAACATCGCTAAGAGTAAAGAAATCAAACAACTCGCTGAAAGACTCGCCAATAGCATGAAGTAGATATAACATATTTCTCCTTTCTATCCTCGAACAGTACAAAGTACCTCCTTTTTGCTAATCATTCTTGTTTTTCCAAGGTAGTTTTCTTCCTAGGGAAAACAAGAAAATCTAAATAATAGGGCGTATTTGTCTCTAGCCCTTAAAGTCAAATCACAAGTATATTCTCAAACGAAACACTTTAT
>JBKBRQ010000108.1:0-9670 GCA_046292055.1 Spirosomataceae bacterium
TGGTTTTACTACTTTTTTACTTTTCACCACTGACTTTTTTGCCACTGGTGTTGGAATACTCTTTTGTGGAATCACAACTACGACCAAACCTTTGATTTTTTTCGTTTGTGGGCCTTGGCTTAGAGTAGGCTTTTGTGCTGCAGTAATCAGCGCACTTAGAAACAGTTGAACGCCCATCAGATAAGATAGAAGGGTCTTTTTTTGCATAGATTCAGAAAGCATTTTGAGTTAGATTAGAACCCAAAAATACTTGTTAATTTAAGTTTCTACTAATAAAATTGGGACAATTCGAATGGATTAACCGATAACATACATTTCGAATGACAGCTAAAAATAGTCTTTTTCGATGAAAAATAATTGGAACAACTAAGGAAATCGCTGTACTTTTGTTTGAATTCAACTAAAATATATGAAAAATAAAGCATTCCTATACGTCTATTTTATCCTTACTGTCCTTTTTATCGGTTGTCAATCTGGCTCTGAGTCAACGTCTGAAACGACCTCAACCGTAGAAACCAAGGTAAGTGTACAAGCCCCTGTTTTTAATGGGGATTCTGCCTATTACTTTGTTGCTGAGCAAGTGAAGTTTGGTCCTCGTGTCCCTAATTCTTCTGCTCACAAACGAGCAGGAGATTGGTTTATTCAACAATTTGAGTCGTTTGGTTGGGTGACTACAGAGCAACGCTTTTCAGCTTTAACGTACGATGGAGTCGTCCTGAAAGGAAGAAATATCATTGCAAGTTTTAATCCGGATGCAACAAAGCGAATTCTTTTGGCAGCTCATTGGGATAGCCGCCCGATAGCAGATAAAGATGTTTCTCGTATGAAAGAAGCCATTGATGGTGCAAATGATGGCGCAAGTGGGGTTGGTGTATTGCTTGAAATCGCCCGAGTAATTCACTCTTCAAATCAAAAACCAAATATAGGTATTGATATTATTCTCTTCGATGCCGAAGATTGGGGAGCACCCAATGACTACACTGGTGCGCCTGTCAATGAGTACGGTGGCTATTGTTTGGGCTCAGATTATTGGTCTAAAAATCAGCATAAGGCAAACTATTCCGCTTATTTCGGAATTTTACTTGATATGGTAGGCGATAAAAACGCAACTTTCAGATATGATTCGGAGTCTATGCAGGTTGCCCCTTCTATCGTAAACCAAGTATGGGGAACTGCACAGAAACTTGGATTTGGAAATTACTTTATTTTGGAAGAAGGTGGTGGTATCGTAGATGACCATGTACCCGTTATTCGCAATGCCAAAATCCCCATGATTGATATCATTGACTTACGAAAAAATGAAAAGACATTCTTTGACCAACACCACACGCATGGAGATTCCATCCAAGTGATTGATAAAAATACATTAAAAGCCGTTGGGCAAACTGTTCTTCAAGTGCTTTACGAGGAGATGCCTTGATGATGATATACAGTTGCTTACCCTGATTCATTAAATCAAGGCAAGCAATTGATCTACATACTCACGCGAATTTGATAAACGAGGTACCTTGTGCTGTCCGCCCAATTTACCTCGTTTTTGCATCCAATTGTAGAATGTTCCCGAGGGTACAAAATGAACAAGCGGAGGTAAAAGAGCCATGTCTTTGAACCGTTTGGCATCGTAATCTGAATTTACTTCACGGAGTGTTTGGTCTAGTAGATGAATAAACTCTGTCTCGCTAGATGGGGCTACGCGGCATTCTATAATCCATTCGTGACGACCTTTTTGGTTATTTTCCATGTATACAGGACCGGCAGTGTAATCTGAAATGAGTGCTCCAGTTGCCTTCGAAGCAGCGGTAATGGCTGCCTCAGCGTTTTCAATAATTACTTCTTCGCCAAATGCATTAATGAAATGCTTGGTTCTTCCACTTACCTTGATTCGAAATGGGTATAGTGACGTAAATTTAATAGTATCTCCAATTCGATACCGCCATAAGCCCGCATTTGTTGAAATAAGAAGTGCATAATGTGTATCTAGTTCCACTTGGTCGAGTGTGAGAACAATAGGTAATTCATTGTTGTTGGAATCCATAGGGATGAATTCATAAAAAATGCCATAATCAAGCATAAGAAGCATTTCACCTACTTTTGCTAAATCATCTTGAACACCAAAAAATCCCTCAGATGCGTTGTATGTCTCCAAATAATTTACCTGGTTGGAAGGGAATAATCTCTCTGCAAAAAGTTGGCGATACGGCTGGAAATTGACTGCGCCGTGGATGAAAAATTCAAAGTTTGGCCAGACTTCTAACATGTTTTTCGCTCCCGTGCGCTCCATGATGTTCTCTAGGAGAACAACGGTCCAGGTAGGAACCCCCAAAATGCTTGTGACATTTTCTTGTGAGCAGACTTCTATCATTTTTTCCATCTTTTCTTCCCAATTATCGAGAAGCGCAATTTCCATAGATGGGGTTCGAATATAGTCTGCCCAAGTGGGTAGATTTTTGGTGATGACAGCCGAAACGTCGCCCACAAATGTATTTGCGTTGTATGGGTTCGGGTGTAGCGCGCCACCAATAGACAATGCCTTGCCATCGTACAACTTGGAGTCAGGCTTGTTTTCTAACATCAAGGTCATGATGTCTTTGCCCCCTCGAAAATGACTTTTTTCCAGTGATTCACTTGAAACAGGGAGGTACTTACTTCGGGCGTTGGTTGTTCCGGATGACTTAGAAAACCAGTTGATATCCGAAGGCCATAAAATATTTTGTTCACCTCGTAAATTCCGTTCAATGTAAGGGAAGAAATCTTCATATGATGAAACGGGAACTCGGTTCTGATAGTCTGAAATCGTTTTTATAGAAGAATAGTCGTATTTTTCTCCCCACTCAGTGTACTTGGCAGCTTCAATGAGTTCAGCAAATACTTCTTGTTGGGTTTCAATAGGATGCGCCCGAAAGTGCGCGATGCGCTCTATTCTACGCTTCATGAAAAAGCTAAGTACTTCGTTTAATAGGCCCACAGGTTTGGTTTTATTAATTAAATGTCTAAAAGTAAGTTTTATTACGATTACATATTTTTTGCTCTGTCTGGATAATCCGTAATGAGACCATCGCAACCCATCTCTTTGAGTTGTAGCATGTCCTTACGTTCGTTGACAGTCCACGGAATCACCAATATATTTTTTTTGTGTAATAATTCAATGCGTTCAGATGTCACTTGTTTGAAATAAGGACTCCAAATGTCCGGTAAAAATCCCAAAATTTGTATATTTTTCTCAATATCGTTTTCTGATTCCGGCTCAATCAGCCAAGCTAGTTTGACTTTGGGAAATAACCCCTGCTCTCTTTTTTCATGCCAATATTGAAGAACTTGTGAATCAAAACTTTGGATAATAAACCGCTCGGTTGAAATTCCTGATTGCATCAAAACATCCTTGACTAGTTCACTAAATTCAGCTACCTCTGGTTGGTAAATTGTATAACCAACGGGTTCACTTTTTATCTCAATATTGTAGTTACAAAGTGGTAAGGATTGTCTGGTCAGGTAGGCCTCTATTTCCTTGAATACGTCTTTTAATAACGGTTTGAATGCAGACATTTTTTTCTGTTCCGGAAACAACGGATGGCCACGGAGTCCCATATCATATTGTGCAATTTCGGAGTAGTTCAATAGGTATAAATTGCCTTTGTCTGTATTTGTTGCTGGTAAACCGCTTGGCAAGGTGGTTATTAGTGGATTAAAGTAAGCTTCGTGTGAAACTATGACATGTTTGTCTTTGGTAATGATAACGTCTAACTCCAATGTGTTTACACCAATGTCTAATGCGTGAAAGAACGCGGGTAATGTATTTTCTGGACGTAAACCACGACATCCTCGGTGTCCTTGTAAGTCAAAAGAAGAAAATTGTGCCATCGATAACTGGATAGAAAAGAAGGTCAAACAAAGAAAAATAAAGAACCTGTACTTGGGTTGAGTGCATGTGCGTCGAGTCGATATTCTTGAATTCTTGTTCATCAGATATATGATTAGGGAAGTAAAGTTAGTTTTTTTGCTTGAATTGTATTCGACATATTTCTTGAGTTCTATTTCCTTTGCGTACATTAGCTGTTCAGTACGCTTGAAACGCGGATTGAAAAAAGATAGATTATTCAAATTTACTAGAATGTATCATGCTAACACGATTGTTTATTTTCTTTGTGCTTAATTTTGCAGCTTTGGGTATCGGTGGATTATTTACAGGAAAAGGAGTACCTTCCGAGTGGTATCAATCATTAATGAAAGCGCCTTGGACTCCCCCAGGTTGGGTATTTGGTGCCGCTTGGACTTTTATCATGATTGCTTTTTCCTTTTTCATGGCTTTTCTATGGGATAAGTCTACCAATAAATCGAATATAATTTTGCTTTACTCTGTACAGTGGATTTTGAATGTTGCCTGGAACCCTACATTTTTCTATGCACATCAAGTTCTTTTGGGTTTTGTCTTAATTTCTTTACTAACGGTATTGGTTGCGTTCTTTCTTTTTCGATTTATGCCTGTTCTTCGCTGGAAATCTCTCTTTATTTTACCCTATTTTATTTGGCTATTAATTGCTAGTTCGCTTAATCTGTACGTGTATTTGTACAATTAAGACCAAATGTTCAAAAAAAAGTGACAAAATACCTATTTTTGTTCCCCCTTCTCTGAAGAAGGTAAAATCGCATAAAACGCATAGAATCATGCAAATCAAAGAACTTTTACAGCAAGAACCGAAAAACCAAACGGTTACCGTTAAAGGCTGGGTACGTACCAAACGAGGCCAGGCAACTATCTCATTTATTGCATTAAATGATGGCTCTACCCTTCACACCATTCAAGCAGTTGTAGAGAGTGATAAAGTAGATGAAAATACACTTAAGAAAATTACAACGGGCGCTTGTATTGCGGTGACGGGCCAGTTAGTTGCTTCTACGGGTTCTGGTCAGGCAGTGGAGGTACTCGTGGACTCAGTGCATATTTATGGTACTGCTGATGAAACGTATCCCATGCAGCCAAAAAAGCATAGCTTGGAGTTTCTGCGTGAAAAAGCGCATTTACGGTTCAGAACCAACACATTTGGCGCTGTTTTCCGTATCCGTCATAGTTTAGCTTTTGCAGTACATCAGTTTTTTCATGAAAGAGGCTTTTTTAATCTTCATACCCCGATTATCACCGCTTCTGATGCAGAAGGCGCTGGCGAAATGTTCCATGTAACTACGTTTGAAGCAAACAAAGCACCTTTAGCAGAAGATGGCTCTATCGACTACAAACAAGATTTCTTTGGTCGCCAAACTTCGTTGACAGTCTCTGGACAATTGGAAGGAGAACTAGGTGCATTGGCACTATCCAAAATTTATACGTTTGGTCCGACTTTCCGTGCAGAAAATTCAAACACGACGCGTCACCTTGCTGAATTCTGGATGATCGAGCCCGAAATGGCTTTTTATGAGCTGGAAGATAACATGAATCTGGCAGAAGAGTTTACTAAATATGTCATCGACTATGCGCTCAAAAATTGCAAAGATGACCTTGCATTTCTTGAAAACCGACTTCTCGAGGAAGAAAAAAGTAAGCCACAAACCGAACGTAATGAAATGACACTACGCGAGAAGTTAGCGTTTGTTGTAGATAATCAATACGAACGATTGACTTACACAGAGGCGATTCGTATTCTTTTGGACTCAAAACCGCACAAAAAAGGACAGTTCCAGTATCCTGTAGAGTGGGGGATTGACCTTCAGTCAGAGCACGAACGCTATTTAGTTGAGAAACATTTTAAAAAACCAGTGATTCTAACCAATTATCCGAAGGCCATCAAAGCGTTTTACATGAAACAAGACGAAGATGGGAAAACGGTACGAGCAATGGATGTACTTTTCCCAGGAATTGGAGAAATCATTGGTGGCTCGCAAAGAGAAGATAATCTTGACAAATTGATGGATCGCATTCAAGAAGTAGGCATTGATCCAGAAAATATTTGGTGGTATTTGGAAACGAGAAAATTTGGTACAGCACCTCACTCAGGCTTTGGTTTAGGTTTTGAGCGTCTCGTACTTTTTGTTACAGGTATGACGAATATTAGAGACGTGATTCCTTTTCCGCGTACTCCACAAAGTGCTGATTTTTAATTGATTACATACTGGCTGGGGGTTTTCCTCAGCCTATTTTATTATAAATATGTTTATCCCACTTCTCATTTTTTTGGTCATTGTTGGTGCAAATGTTATCGTAAGCGTGTACGTTGAGCGTAAAATTTCTGGTTTTATGCAGGATAGACTTGGCCCAATGGAAGTGGGTAAGTGGGGTTTGTTGCAATTATTTGCTGACTTAATTAAGTTATTTCAAAAAGAGGATATTATTCCAACTGCTGCTCAAAGAACGCTTTTCAAAATAGCACCTGCTATTATTTTTGCAGCTGTTTTCGCTGGATTTTCTGTCATTCCTATATCGTCTGGACTACAAGGTTCTGCGACACAAACAGGGGTTTATTTGTTGTTAGCTATCGTTTCTCTCGATATTTTTGGAATTTTATTGGCTGGTTGGGCCTCAAATAATAAATATTCTTTATTGGGTGCAATGCGCTCTGTTGCACAAATTATTTCGTACGAAGTTCCACTCGGGCTAAGTGTTTTGTGTGTTGTTGTACTTTCTCAATCACTTGATTTACAGGAAATTAGTTTGCAACAAGGTGTTTTTTCTTCACAAACAAACTATCTTTTTGGACTTCGTTTTCTAGGAATTGAAACAACGGATATAGGTGGAATTACTACTTGGAATATCCTCCGTAACCCATTTTTAAGTATAGCGTTTGTTGTTTATCTCATCGCCTCTTTAGCAGAGGCAAACAGAGCTCCTTTTGACCTTCCTGAAGCAGAATCTGAACTAATTGCCGGTTTTCATACGGAGTATTCTGGCTTTCGTTGGGCAATCATTTTCTTGTCAGAATACGGAATGATGCTGCTCGTTTCATTAGTTGGGGCTATCTTGTTTTTAGGTAGTTGGAACACGCCTCTCCCGAACATAGGCGTAGTCAGATTAGCCGATTGGACGAGTGGAGAAATGGGGGGAATCTCAGCGGATATTTGGGGTGCTTTTTGGTTATTTACAAAAGCATATCTATTAATATTAGTCCAAATGTGGGTGCGTTGGACTTTCCCTCGACTTCGAATTGACCAATTGATGTATCTCTGTTGGAAAGTTCTCACACCAATTGGTCTCTTCTTATTTTTTGTTTCTGCCGTTTGGAAATTACTTGGTTAAGTATACATTTTTACATCTTCAAGCGTGATTTCATTCCCACACATGATATACAGACGTTCCACGACGTTCCGAAGTTCACGAACGTTCCCAGTCCAAGGAAGTTTTTGTAAATAAGAAGAAGCTTCTGGTAGAATACTTCGTGTTCCGCCATATTCCATAGAAAAGTCTTGAAAAAAGCGTTCGATAAGTAATGGAATATCTTCTTTTCTATCTGCTAAGGAGGGGACTTGGATAGGAATGACATTCAAACGATGGTATAAATCTTCGCGAAAGTTCCCTGCTTGAATTTCTTGTTGCAAGTCTTTGTTCGTTGCAGCAATCACCCGTACATTGACTTTTATTTCTTTGTCTCCACCTACACGGGTAATCTTTTTTTCTTGCAAGGCTCTCAATACTTTGGCTTGTGCAGACAAACTCATGTCACCGATTTCATCTAAAAAAAGAGTTCCACCATCTGCTTGCTCAAATTTGCCAATTCGTTGTTTCATGGCAGATGTAAATGCTCCTTTCTCATGTCCAAATAGTTCACTTTCAATAAGTTCTGCTGGGATAGCTGCACAGTTTACTTCAACGAGGGGTTGGCTAGCACGTGTACTTTGCAAGTGAATTTGTTTGGCAACGAGCTCTTTTCCACTTCCATTCGAGCCTGTAATCAGCACGCGCGCGTCAGTCGGTGCAACACGTGTAATATTTTCTTTTACTTTTTGAATGACTTCAGATTCGCCAATAATTTCGTTGCCTTTATTAACCTACTTCTCCAATGTCTTGATGACTTGTTTGGCTTGGGTGCGTTCGATAGCATTGCGAACAGTGATAAGCAAGCGGTTCAAGTCAGGTGGCTTGACCAAAAAATCAAAGGCACCTAATTTTGTAGCTTCAACGGCTGTTTCCACGTTACCAAAAGCAGAAATCATGACAAATTGAGCCGTTACTCCTTCTTCTTTTGCTTTTTGTAATAGTTCTAATCCGTCCATCTTAGGCATTTTGATATCGCACAAAGCAACCTGATATGCCTTTTTATTGAGCATATCGAGACCTTGTTGGCCATCAATTGCCATATCAACCTCATACCCTTCAAATTCGAGTACGTCTTTTAATGCTTCACGGATGCTCTTCTCGTCATCTATTACAATTATTTTAGCCATTTTAGGATAGGAAAGTTTAGTTTAAGTGACCATACAGACGATGGAATGGAACTGCAAGTTACTAAATTCTCTTTTTTGTTTGGTACTCTTCTTTGTCTCAAATTGGATTTATCCGCTATTCATTCGTAAAGAAACAAAGAGACTATCTAACAAATGCCAGATAGCCTCTCGTTATTATACTAAAAAAGGAAGTGTTCTTACTTTAATGTTGCCATTGCTTTGGCAATTCTTTCGATAGCTTCAAGCAAAACTTCATCCGCGGCAGCCGTTGAGATACGCAAGCAGTTGGGCGCTCCAAATCCAGAGCCAGCTACAGTGGCAACATACGCTTTTTCTAGTAGCCACATTGACAAATCATCTCCGTCTTTGATGAGCGTTTCACCATCTGTTTTACCATAGTAGGCACTTACATCTGGGAACGCATAAAATGCACCTTCTGGAATATTTACTTTGAAACCCGGAATTGCTTTTAATCCATTGACAACCAGGTCTCTACGGCGTAGATATGCTTCTTTCATTTCGGCAGGTGCAGACATATCGTCCCAGGCAACAACAGCGGCTCTTTGCGCGATATGGTTTGTTCCTGAGGTAACTTGTCCTTGCAATTTATCAACCGCATCGACAATCCATTTGGCAGCACCGATAAACCCAAGACGCCAGCCCGTCATGGCGAATCCTTTGGCAAACCCGTTTACAGTAATCACACGGTCTTTGATAGCTGGAATAGACCCGATACTAAAATTCCCTTGGGGCGTGAAGTTAATGTATTCGTAAATTTCGTCTGATAAGACAAAAATAGATGGATATTTTTCGATAACAGCTGCCAACGCGCGTAGTTCAGCTTCGCTATATACTGTTCCGGTTGGGTTGTTCGGAGACGAGTACATGATGACTTTAGTTTTGTCTGTAATCGCTGCTTCTAATTGAGCAGGAGTCACCTTGAAGTTATTATCGAAAGCACCTTCTACAATGACTGCTTTGCCTTCGGCTAACTTCACCATTTCGGAGTAACTTACCCAATACGGCGCAAAAATGATGACCTCTTCACCCGGATTAACCAAACAAGAAATGACATTTGCCAAAGAATGTTTCGCACCTGTAGAAACAATGACGTTCTCTGCTTTCCAGTCAATATTGTTTTCTCGTTGGAATTTTTCTGCAATCGCCTTGCGAAGTTCAGGGATTCCAGAGACAGGAGTATAGGAGTGGTATCCTGCGTCAATAGCTTGTTTAGCTGCTTCGCAAATATGTTTTGGCGTCTTAAAATCAGGTTCACCAACGGATAAATTGATGACTTTGTGCC
>JBKBRQ010000010.1:0-28647 GCA_046292055.1 Spirosomataceae bacterium
GGAAATGACATCAATATCTATGGTTTAGGTCAATATTCTTCAGCTAATGGTATTTATGAAGATAACCAAACAAGAGACCAGTTAAATGCTTGGACGCCAGACAATAGAGAAACGAATGTTCCTGAAGCACGTTTCTACCGTGGTAACGGAAACCAAGCGTCTAGCCGCTATATCGTGGATGGTTCATTTGTTCGTTTACGTACCGTTTCTTTGGGCTATACAGTTCCAAAAGAAATGATTGAACGACTTAAATTAGAGCGTTTACGTGTGTATGTTTCAGGTATGAACTTAGCGACATTCACAAAGTACCCACTTTGGGATCCTGAAGTAAACTCAGATTCATTCTCGTCGAACTTTGCGATTGGAAATGACTTCTACACACCGCCACAACCGAGAACATTCTTAGTTGGTCTAAACATTGGTTTTTAAGTTGAACATTTTAACGACTCGAACATGAAAAAAAATAGATTAGTATATTCTCTTCTAGCTGCTGGTGGCTTGTTTATCGCTATTGGCTGTGGAAGTAAACTAGACGTGGTCCCCACGCAAAGTATTGATGAAACAACGGCTCTTTCTACTTCCCGTGACGTAGAAGTAACCTTAATTGGTTGCTATGATGGGATACAAAGTGTGGACGTGTACGGTGGTGCAATTCAGTATATCTCTGACTTGCTAGGTGATGACAATGACATGCGTTTTGGCGGTACTTTCCAAAACTTACTGGAGTTATTTGATAAACAAATGACAACTGTAAACGCGACAGCAAACAGTACTTGGCGCTTTTCGTACAATGCTATCAATCGTGCAAATAACGTACTTTCTGCACTTTCTGTGGTAGATGACTCTAAAAAAGCACGTATCGAAGGCGAGGCGAAATTTATTCGTGGTGCCTTGTATTTTGAATTAGTACGTATCTATGGTAAAACATGGGGTGACGGCGATAATGCTGTAAATCCAGGTGTACCATTGGTTTTGAAGCCTACGCGCAGTGTACAAGATGAAGATTATTTAGCTAGAAATTCGGTTGCAGATGTATATGCGCAAGTCATCAAAGACTTGACAGAAGCAGAAGCTGCATTACCAATGACCAATGGTAACTATGCTACCAAGTCCGCAGCAGCAGCTATGCTATCTCGCGTGTATTTGCAGCAAGGAAACTATGCAGCAGCACGTGATGCAGCAAACCGTGTCATTCAATCGAATGTATACCGTTTAGCTCCTTCTTTTGACCAACTATTTTATACATTTATTGGTGGGGGTGGTGCTATTCCAGCAGAGTATGTTTTCTCTATGACCGTCACGACGCAAGATGGTGCAAATGGTCTAAATACGTATTATGGCGTAACTGTAGGTTCTATTCCAGGAACTTCTGGTCGCGGTGATTTCCGTATCTTACCTTCGCATTTATCTCTGTATGAAGAAGACGATGCGAGAGCTGCTTTCTTCATTCGTGCCAACAACAACACATACTCACAGAAGCATTTAGACCGTTTTGGACACGTCCCTGTTGTTCGTTTGGCTGAGATGTATTTAACGCGTGCTGAGGCAAATTTCCGTTTAGGTACAGCCGTAGGAGCAACTCCAGTGGCTGACGTAAATGTAATTCGCCAAAGAGCTAATCTTGCTCCATTACAAGAAGTTTCACTTTCTGAAATCATGAAAGAACGTAAACTAGAACTTGCATTTGAAGGTGTTCAATTACACGATTTGAAAAGAACAAGAAGCAATGTACGTGGCTTGGCTTGGAATTCCCCAAGACTTATCTTGCCTATTCCACAAAGAGAAATGGACACAAACAAAGCACTTGTGCAAAATGAGGGATATTAAGCATCCATTTATCTAGGCTTATATATATCTTATTTTTAGAAATACGCTACTCAATGAAAGTTGGGTAGCGTATTTTTTTGAGAAATAGCAAATTATAACTGTATCTCAACTCGTAAATGAGTAATCAAAAGTATTCTTCTTAAGTCAGTTTTTAGTTGAATGAATGTCGTAATGTATTCGTTATAAGCTAATTGTCTTGTTTTTGTAATTTGTTTCTTTACGTCAAATGAAATAGGGATATGCGTGTGAAAAAGATAGATGTATGATGTGTTTCATGATAATGAGTTTAAATGAAAAAAGCGCTATTCAGATATATTTGAATAGCGCTTTTTGTCTAATTGTCGAATGAACTCTAGGCTGTTTTTAGATAAATTTGAAAACGTCTGAAAGCGGCAATCGTCATACCAACAACCAATAGAAGAGTACCAATCCAGAGTAAATTAATCTGTGGTTTTTCCTCTGCTTTCAAGACAATAAATTCACGCTGCCCTCTTGAAATAGCGAAATTAAACTGTCCGTTTACTGGGTCAATTTCGGTTAATTGGGCGCGTAATCCGAGTTCTAAGCTTACTTCCGGCTTACTCCATATTTCTCTATTTTTGATAACGAATGTTGGGTATAATTTTCGTTCTCCATCGCGTTCTAAGATACGTAAAGTAGCTTTTGCTGCTGCATCACCCGGAGCCAAGTCCAAACCATCCACCTGATTTACAGCAACTACATCGTCCAAAATAGCCACATAATCATTCAAGAAAAACGTATCTTTCAAAGCAACTTTGAAGTTCTCTGGGGCACTCCATTCTCTATCTTCTTCCAGATTGACAAACGTTACGTGCGAATAAATATCTTTTGTCGCTAATTTTTTAATGTCTGGGGAAGCTACATTTCCCATCTTTTCATTGATTTGAAAACGTGGGTACAGATTAAAACTCTTGCCTGCTTTGTCTTTGTAAGAAACTTGATAATATGTATTTTCCGCTTCGTAGGCGACTGTATCACCCCGTTTGTAGAACAGTTTATCCCCGTCCATAATGTCAGCACGGGCAATACCTAAATATCCAGAAGTGGGAATCGGTTGGATAAATCGTTTTTCAATGAATCCGGGAACGTTCCGAACATCCACAAATTGCCCTTGGTACGTAAGCGTATATTCGCCCATTTGAAGTGGTCTATTGAGCCACAAAACAACATTTTCTTTGTTCGCTTTGTCATTATCCGCAAAGATTTCAGAACCAGATGTATTGACAGAAATCACTTTGGAATAACCCGAAGAAAACATAATTCCGATGAGCATCAAGGCAACGCCGATGTGGGTGGTTGCACCTCCCGCAATTTGCCATTTGCCCTTCAAAATATCAATCAGTACTGCGCCATTCGCAATGATACTGAAAATCCCAGCAGTTAAAATGAGGATGTATTGCCAGTTGTTTACTTTCGTAACAGTAATAACAATCGTTGATAGTAAAAGTGTGGCTATCAATGGATTAATCAATTTTCCGAGTGTTTCTTTCTTGATTTTCATCCACCAGAAATACTGTCCTACACCCGTTAGAATCGTGATAACTACAAAAAACCATTGCTGGAATTTGGTGTAATGCATGATTTGATCGCTTGGCATGGCCATATTCAAAGAGAGCCCAAATGCTTCACCTAATTTATTGTAAACAGGAATGGACGTTGTTACAATCACTTGGAATGCAGCCAAACAAAGCACCAAAACACCAATGAAAATCCAAAATTCTTTCGAATATGTTTCGACTTCTTTTTCATCGGATGGGAGTTCCTTCCAACGAATAGCTGCTAGTATGATCGCAAAAACGACAAAGCTGAGTAAGTAAATAAGCAGCTGACCCGATAACCCCAAATCCGTGAAAGAGTGAACAGAGGCATTGCCCAAAATCCCACTCCGTGTTAAAAAAGTTGAATATAAAATGAGGATGAATTGAGCAAACACCAATATAAAGGTGTATTTCAACGCAGACGAATTCTTAGGTGCTAAGAGCATCGTGTGGAAACTTGCAACCAGAATAATCCAGGGAACATACACAGCGTTTTCTACTGGGTCCCAGTTCCAATATCCACCAAAATTAAGGGTTTCATACGCCCAAATTGCCCCCATCATAATACCTGTTCCAAGCACAACTGCAGAAACAAGCGTCCAAGGGAGAGCAGGTTTAATCCATTCGGTGTATTTTTTTTGCCATAATCCGGCAATACCAAAAGCAAAAGGAACAAGGGTCAAAGCAAACCCAAGAAACAGCGTAGGAGGGTGAATAACCATCCAGTAATTTTGGAGAAGGGGGTTCAATCCATTTCCGTCATTCGGAACAAAATCAGGTTGTGTTTTCCAAACGGGCAAGTCAGGCATGGACTCTTTAAGCAGCAAGAAAGGAGAGCTACCGAGTTTCAATTCTCCCCAAATCACCACCCCTAAAATCATGGATGCAAGAAAAGCTTGTACACCTGCCATAACCGTCATGACGGGCGCTTCAAATGAAGTTGTATTCTTTTTCCGCTTGATTTTTTGATAGAATGTGAAGATAAGTAAGACACCAATTAAGGCATCCCAAAACATCCACAGTAGGAAACTACCTTCTTGATCTTGCCAAAAGCTAGAGATAGCATAGCCGACAGGTAGGCTCCAAGAGGTATTATCCCAGGCGTAATGATACTCAAAATAATGATTAAAGATGATGCTAAAAAGTGTGACAACTACGGTAATAATTCCGGCCGTATGTATAAAAAAGGACATGCGGGCAAATCTGATCCAAGGCGAAGCTGGTTTATTTTCGCGCGTGGCTTGTATGTACGCGTAGGTAGCGATTAGTGCAGATACAAAAGAGATGATCACTGCAAAATGTCCTATATTTCCAAGTTGGGAACGAAGCATTTGGTTGTGAATTGATTTAGTGAATAAGCAAAGGTACGTGCTTTTACGTATTGCTTATGTGATAAAAGTGAAATATGAAAGGAAAAACAATTGGACTTATCCAAGATATTTTTTCTTTCGAACGATTAAAATAAATCCTCTTTTCTTTCTAAAAGTAGAATCGAAGATTGAGGAACAACAACATATTGTTCTCCATGATACATGATTTCGATAGCATGTCGCTGCAAATAGATAGCTAAATCTCCTTCTTCAGCTTGAAGTGGAAGATATTTTGTCTTGTCTTGTTGATTTTTCCAAGGTTCCTCTTCACTCATCACAGGAATTGGATAGCCAGGTCCCACTTTCATGACATACCCCGACTGTACCTCTTCTTTTTCCTTCACACTCGGAGGTAAATATAGCCCCGAATGCGTTTGATCAACAGGCTTGCTCGGTTTGATGAGTACCTTATCTCCAATGACAATGATTTTCTTCCAAGAGTCGTCTGATATAAATTCAAACATAATGTTACTATGAATATGAAATATGTCTATTCAACGGTTTTGTGGAGGATTTTTGTTCCTAGATTTTGACTTATAAGTTCATTAAATAGCTCGTACCACCTAAATTGCGCATACTTCGGGTGATGGATTGTACTCTTCGTGCTGTGTAAGAACCTGGATTTTTCACCGACCATTTGCGAGGACTTGGTAAAATAGCCGCTATTTTCGCCGCTTCTGTTCTTGTTAAATTCTGAGCCGATTTTTTAAAATAACGTTGGGCTCCTGCTTCAAAACCAAATGTCAAAATGCCGGTTTCTGCCACATTCAAATAGACTTCTAAGATGCGCTCTTTGCCCCAAATTAACTCAATGAGAAAGGTGAAATAGACTTCGGCTATCTTCCGTGTGTAGCTTCTGCTTTGCCATAAAAATACGTTCTTGGCTACTTGTTGAGAAATTGTAGATGCACCCTTTAGTTTCTTCCCCTTCAAGTTACCCATAAATGCGTTTTTCATTGCCTCGAAATCAAAGCCATTGTGGTTTGGGAACTTTTGGTCTTCCGCTGCAACAACGGCTAATGCCGCTTCCTTGCTTATTTCATCCATACTTCGCCACGAATAGTGTAGTTCAGAGTCTCGCCCTTCACTGCTGGCTTCCATTTTTTGTCCAATCATCGTCCAAGTAAAAGGAATTGGAACAAACTTGAAGAGAATCACGGATAGCACCGTGAAGCCGATAAAATAGAGTATAATCTTGCCAATAATTTTGCCGATAAATCCCATGGATATCTGTTTTTTGATAAATATTTCCGAACTAATTGGTACTCGCTTATCTTTGAGCGAATGATTTTAAACTCAAAATTAATGCAAATAGATTTATCTTCTAAAAAAATCCTCATTACAGGTGCTTCCAAAGGTATTGGTTTGGCTATTGCACAGCAAGTTGTAGCCGCAGGTGCAGACGTTGTTCTGCATTATCGTTCTGATAATGAGTCGCTTATAGAATTGCAAAAGCAATGCCCATCCCAAAAAATTGAATTGGTTTGTGCAGATATGAATAAGCCTGAAGATGTACAGTTTTTGTGGGAGCAATCTGTTCAAGTACTTGGTTCTCTGACGGGCGTCGTGCTGAACGCCGGAATTTTTACGGCACATGCCATAGAGGATTCTTCTGCCGACTGGATGCATGTTTGGCAAAAAACCATGCAAGTAAATTTGAATGCCGTCGGACAATTGACACATCTTGCGTTGCAGTCAATGCCTTCTTCTGGAGGAGGTCAGTTGGTATTTATTGCCTCAAGGGCAGCGTTTAGAGGAGAAACCGCCGATTATTTGGCTTACGCGGCTTCCAAAGGAGGTGTAGTTTCCCTCGGAAAAACCGTTGCGCGTTCTTTCGGCAAAAAAGGTATGATTTCATTTATCGTCGCACCCGGATTTACAAAAACACAAATGGCGGAGGATTTCATCGCACAAGCAGGTGAGCAAAAAATCATCGACGAATTGGGCTTGAACGAGCTAACTACGCCCTCGCATATATCGCCTGTGGTAACGTTGATGCTCTCTGGTGCCATGAATCACGCAAGTGGAACAACCGTGGACATCAACGCGGCATCCTATATGCATTAAAGCGTAAAAGGAGGCGTTCCGAGTGTTTTTTGGACAATAAAGCGGCCGAAAAGCTCTTCACTATACCAGTTTTGTTCCCGTGTTTTCTTGACAACCTCCGCATGTTCGCGCTGTCTGTATGCGAATTGCTTGACGTCATCGAGCGAATCCCAAACAGAAAAAGTAGCTTGTTTTATCCAAGGAATCTCTCCGATACCTACCGAGTAAAGATAACCCGGCGCAGTTGGCATGGTTCGCGCTACAGCAGGGACATTCGACCAAAATCCGTTCAGTTTATGCAAACGAATGCTCGCTCTAGTCAAAACAGCCACTTTGCCCTCGGGTATAACTTTGCTGTTTGGGCGACCAAAAGGCTCTTGTTTGTCCCAAGTGCCGTGTGCAGCAAACGGAACCGCCTGCAAAGTCCATTCGGAGTCGCTGATGAGATTCCACCATTTCATGACAACCGAATTTGCCCGAAAAGTAGTATAGTCGGTTTCGTTTTGCCAGACCAACAACATAGACCATTGGCGTAAATCGGGTGTTTTATCGAAAGTTCCGTTTTTGCCGCAGCCCATGAGTTTCCAAAAAGATACTTCTTTATTGAGGAGCAGCGGGAGACGTAAAATCGCCATAGAAACAAAACCGAGCGGAATCGCCCAAGTACGTAAACGAACAACCGTGAGAGTAACAATCATGTGGTAGTGGTGGATATTTAAGGAGTTTTTAAACTTAAAAGAGACGGAATTACGTATATTTCAAACCATCATACATGGAATTTGTTTACTTACCAATCAATTTACGTCTTATTATGAATATTCTCAAGTCCAGTTTCTTTTTCATTTGTTTATTTATTTCAACTTTCGTTCAAGCGCAAGTTACGCATGATATTTGGGACGGATTAACAAAAAAATACGTCTCTGCAACCGGCCGAGTCAATTACGGAGGTTTCAACAAAGATGAAAAGAGCTTGGATACCTATTTGGCACTACTCTCTTCAAACCCTCCCAAAGCGAGCTGGTCAAAAGATGAGAGACTCGCTTATTGGATAAATGCATACAATGCCTTTACCGTAAAATTAATCCTGAATTACCAAAAAGATAATATCAAGAGCATTAAAGATATAGGAAGTTCTATCAAAATACCTTTTGTTAATACGCCTTGGGATATTAAATTTTTTAAAATCGGGGGTAAATCCATGGACTTGAATGAAATCGAGCACGGAATTATCCGTAAACAATTCAATGATGCACGAATTCACTTTGCGTTGGTTTGTGCGGCTGTTTCTTGTCCACCGTTGCGCAATGAGGCATTTGTTGCTAGTAAGTTGAATGCACAATTAGATGACCAAGGTGTGAAATTCTTAAATGATCCAACCAAAAACAAGGTAACAGCTAATACAGCAACGGTTTCCAAATTGTTTACTTGGTATGGAGGTGATTTCAAGAAAACAAAACCAGTCATTGAATGGATTAACCAATATTCACGTGTAAAGCTGCAAAAAAATGGTTCAATCTCTTACATGGATTATCTTTGGGACTTGAATGGTTCTTTTTGAAAAAAATAACACAACTCATACGTTTATCTAATTACCTTTTTTATGTCTTCTACTGTTTTTTGGTTTCGCAATGATTTACGTTTGCACGATAATGAAGCCCTTCTGAGAGCTTACAAACGAGGCAAAGTAACTCCCGTTTTTATCATCGATGAAAGATGGTTCAAGGATTTTTCACATGGTTTTCCTAAGGTGGGGGCTTTCAGAATGCAGTTTATCTTGGAATCTGTCCAAAATCTGCGTCAACAACTTCTGCAAATTAATTCTAACTTATTGGTTCGTGTAGGTCGCCCAGAGGAAATCATACCCAAATTAGCCGATGCATTAGGTGCTTCACATGTGGTGGCTTCAAAAGAAGTAACAGAGGAAGAAACAGATGTTGAAACGGCGCTGTCTCAAGCGCTCAAACCGCTGAATATCGATATTGATCTCGTCTGGACGCGCTCACTCTATCATGCGCTTGATTTACCCTTCCAAATTCATTTTTTGCCTGATATATTTACAGAATTTCGCAAAAGAATGGAACGTGGAGCAAAAATTAGAGTAACTTTCTCGACTCCGTCATCTATTGGCGATTTTCCTGCCGAGCTCGACGCTGGAGAAATTCCATCTCTTGAAAGTTTAGGTTATGAACCCGTCCAAAAAGAATCACGCGGAGTTTTGGATTTCAAAGGGGGGGAAGAAGAAGGGTTAAAACGCCTGCGTTATTATCTCTGGGAAACACAACTACTCAAGACATACAAAGAAACAAGAAATGGATTGCTTGGGGGCGACTATTCTTCTAAATTTTCGCCTTGGTTAGCGGTAGGATGCCTATCTCCAAGAAAAATATACGAAGAAATTCGCCAATTTGAAGCCAAATATGGTGCCAATGATTCAACGTATTGGCTTATTTTTGAACTACTTTGGCGCGATTATTTCATCTTCGTTTCGCTTAAATATGGTTCTAGAATGTTTAAAATTCAAGGCATTAAACTAGATGTTTCGAAAACTTGGAAGCAAGATATTAGTAAATTTACCAAATGGGTAAATGGCGAAACAGGGATTCCTTTCATTGATGCCAATATGAAGGAGTTGAAACAGACAGGTTTTATGTCGAATCGTGGAAGACAAAATGTGGCTAGTTTCTTGGCGCATGACCTTGAAATTGATTGGCGCTGGGGTGCACGTTATTTTGAAAGCCAACTACTTGATTATGATGTGTGCAGCAATTGGGCTAACTGGAATTATGTAGCAGGAATTGGCAATGACCCGCGCGAAAACCGGTATTTCAATGTTGTTAAGCAAGGTAAAATGTATGATAGCAAAGGAAAGTATGTAAAACATTGGTTACCTGAACTACAAAAAATGAACGATTCGATGATTCATACTCCGTACTTGGCACACGAAAATGATTTGAAAACAGCAGGGGTTGAAATAGGTAAAAACTATCCAAGACCATTAGTCAGAATTCTGCCACCACGGTAAACTATCCTAAAAAAATTACGCTCAACCAACGATGCTGACATTCATCCCAAGGATAGGTCAGCATCGTTTTTTTATTGTATATTTGAATATCAATCTAAGAAAGCAGGTTGAATTGAACTAACATTTCTAAATGCAATGAAGAAAGGAACGATTATTATTGTAGGTATTATCCTACTCTTTACTATGTACGGTTGTAGTACATACAACGGGCTTGTTGGAAAAGACGAAACGGTGAATGAAAAATGGTCACTTGTTCAAACACAATACCAACGCCGTGCAGATTTAATTCCCAACTTGGTGAATACCGTAAAAGGGGCTGCTAATTTTGAAAAAGAAACGCTAACGCAAGTTGTTCAAGCAAGAGCGAGTGCTACATCTATGAATTTGAATGCAGCGGATTTAACGCCCGAAAACATTCAAAAGTTTCAAGCGGCTCAAGATCAATTGAGTGGTGCACTAAGTAGATTATTAGTTACTGTCGAAAAATATCCGGAATTAAAGGCAAACCAAAACTTTTTGGAGCTTCAAGCGCAATTGGAAGGGACTGAAAACCGCATTACTGTTGCCAGAAATGACTTCAATATAGTTGTGAAAGTCTATAATCAAGCCGTTCGTGTTTTTCCGGCAAGTCTTTTTGCCGGTATTTTCGGATTTGCACCGAAAGGGTACTTTGAAGCTGCAGCTTCTGCTCAAAACGCGCCAACTGTCAGTTTTTAATCAGTAATCGAATAGCTCGATGGGAACGTCGAGCTATTTTTTTGATATGCTTACAAAATCACAAGAAAAAATCCTCGTTGAGTCCATCCAAAAGGCTGAGTTAAATACATCTGGCGAAATCAAAGTTCATATAGAAGCTACTTGTGAAATGAACCCAATTGAGCGCGCAAAAGTTGTTTTTGACCATCTCGGACTCCAAAAAACTGAGAAAAAGAACGCCGTTTTGATTTATTGGGCACACCAGAGTCGTAAATTTGCTATTATCGGTGACTCAGGTATCAATCAAGTCGTACCTGCCAATTTTTGGGATTCGACCAAAGAAATTATGCGCGCGTTTTTCCAAAAAGACCAGTTTGTGGAAGGAATCGCTGCCGCAGTTACGGAGGCGGGACAACAATTAAAGACTTTTTTTCCGTACGAATCAAACGATATCAATGAAATTTCGGATGATATCTCCATTGGTTAATCTATCTAACTCCTATGTTTGCACGTCACTTTATTCTTCTTTCAGCTTCTTTGCTTTTCTCACTTTTTAGTTTTGGACAAACCATTCCAGAAAAGCCCAATCCTCCGCGTTTAGTTAATGACTTTGCCTCCGCCTTATCCAAGGAAGAAGTGAGTCAGCTGGAGCAAAAATTACGTGTTTACAATGACACGACTTCCACACAATTGACGGTAGTCATTGTCCCAACCATCGGAGATTATGACATGAATACGTTCGCTGTTGAGCTTGGGCGTGCTTGGGGCGTGGGGCAGAAAGATAAAAATAACGGATTAATCTTACTTTGGTCTACAGGCGAAAGAAAAGTATACATTGCGACTGGATACGGGCTTGAAGGGGCATTACCCGATGCATATGCCAAACGAATAATAAATAATGAAATCATCCCAGCATTCAAAGAGGGTCGGTTTTATGACGGGATAAACAAAGGCATTGACTCAATTATTTCGTATTTGAAAGGTGAGTACAAGGCAGAGGAGAATATAGATGACGATGGTTCTATCTTGATACCTTTTTTAATCATCATCATTATTTTTATTGTCATTAGTTTCTTGAACCGAAAAAATAGAGGCGGAGGTGGTTTATCTGGTGGAATGCCGTACACAACTTACACAAATTGGGGCCCATCTTCTGGTAATTGGGGTGGTGGAAGCAGTGGTGGAAGTGACTTTGGAGGCTTCGGTGGTGGGAGCTTCGGTGGTGGAGGTGCTGGGGGAGATTATTAACCCCCTCCCAAACGTCGTATCAATAACAAATCTACTACTTCAACAATTTTGAATGGTGCGTGGGTTCGCCAATTAGAAAGTGTCAATGTACCTCCACAATTGATGTAATAATCAATTGAGTATTTTTCAAATTCGGCTAGAATAAATGGGCGAAGATTTAAAGCGGCTATCCAACCATCTTCCACTTCTTCTAACCATTCTTCGTAATAATCGGTTTCGCCTCCATGAAATTGGAGTAGATTATCCGCAATTAGAATAAATTTTGAAATACCCGCCTTCAATAACGGGTCAATGACCGTTCTTTTTAGATGCATGGAGTCATTGTGTAACGCGTCATTCCATTCACCAAATAGCTCGATGATACACGTTTTGGACGTGTAATCTGTAAAAAGTAGCTTGCAGTATAACGTCTCCGAACCAATGTAATCCCACTCAGGATCAATAAAATAGCCATAAATGGTATCTTCGTATTGGTTAGAATACGTGTTCCCATAAAAAGGAGAAGCAGGGTCTTTTTCTGCTTGATAATACTTTTTCCAATTGTAAAAAGGCTCTATGGTATGCATAGTACGTATTTTATGAACTAACAAATTAACCAGAACTACTTGTTAGTACACATAGTTTCTTAATTTTGGACTTTCATTTCAAGGTTTTACCGAGTTCTTACATTCACACGCTATGTCATTAAGTAGAAATATTCAGAAAGATTATTTAACTGTCTCAGAGCCAGCAAAGTATAGTTTGAAAGATTTGAAATCAGAAGAAATGATTTTGAATATCGGCCCTCAGCACCCATCCACGCATGGCGTTTTGCGTTTGGAGGTAGTAACAGATGGAGAAACGATTGTTGATGTTGTTCCTCATATTGGTTATTTGCACCGCTGTTTTGAGAAACATGCGGAAAATCTACCTTTTAATCAAATTATTCCGTTCGTTGATCGGATGGATTACCTAGCTGCGATGAACTCTGAACATGCGTATGCAATGGGTGTCGAAAAAATGCTTGGTATTTCAGAGCAAATTCCGAAACGGGTAGAATATATTCGCGTTTTAGTAGCAGAGCTCAACCGACTTGCTTCTCACTTTGTGGCCGTCGGAACGTATGCCTTGGATATTGGTGCGCAAACCCCTTTTTTGTGGCTCTTTCGCGAGCGTGAAAACATCCAACGTTTGCTTGAATGGGCGTCTGGCGCTCGAATGCTCTATAATTATATTTGGATTGGTGGTCTTTTCTATGATTTACCCGTAGGTTTTGAAGAACGTTGCTCCGAATTCATTAAAACATTGAAACCGAATTTGGTTGAGTTACAGCAAATAATTATCGATAACCATATCTTTATTCAACGAACTGCGAATGTGGGTGTCCTTGACTTACCTCTTGCTGTAAATTATGGTTGTAGTGGGCCTGTTCTCCGGGGTTCTGGTTTAAAATGGGATTTACGCAAAGTCGATGCATATTCTGTCTATCCAGAAATTGATTTTGATATACCAGTTGGTCAAGGTTTAATGGGAAAAATAGGTGATTGTTGGGACAGAAACTACGTACGTGTGTTAGAATGCTGGGAGTCAGTGAAAATCATTGAGCAATGTCTTGAAAAATTACAGAAAGAGGAGCAAAGGACGCGTTTATTTGATCCTCAAGCTCTTGTACCGAAAAAGATTAGGCCAGCCAAAATGGACTTTTATATTCGGGCAGAGAATCCAAAGGGGGAACTAGGTTTCTTTTTCAGAACCGACGGAAAATCAGATGTTCCAGTACGTGTAAAAGCACGCGCCTGCTCATTCAGCAATCTGTCTGTATTGCCTGAAATTTCTCGGGGAGTAATGATTGCGGATTTAGTAGCGATTGTTGGGAGCTTAGATTTGGTAATGGGAGAGGTTGACCGTTAAAACTCCCAAACACTTGGATTTTGGTGGCGACGTAAATGTTTACGCAACTCAAGCCAAAAAGCCAAAACAAGATACAAAATGATGGGACTTCCAAAAGTAAAAAAAGAGGCATAAATAAAATAGAGACGGACGCTGCTTGCCGCAAAGCCCATTCGTTCGCCTATTTTGGAACACACACCAAATAATCTTTCTTCAACAGTGTAGCGAATTTTTTCCATAAGATCTTCAAGTCAAGTTTAGGTTGTTGAGTGTCCTCTTTTAACAAGACAATCCGGAATGAGTACGAAAGTACGAACTAATTAACGTCAAAAACAATAAGGTTGTTCAGTTTTATTGTTTAGAAATTTTGAAAAAATGATTTTCGTCCTATTTTTATGGGATAAAATAGCCTAGTAGCAAACCAAAGGAAATGACCATATATGGTTTAATTTTTTCGGAGAGGAGAAGTAAAAATGTAATCGTGATGATTGATACTGAGAGCGGATTACTCGACATTGGGCCGAGAAGTGAAATGCCAGCCGAAATAGTTAGTCCAGTACTTGCTGCATTAATTCCTTCCAATGATGCTCTGATAACACGATATTGCTTGAGTTGTTCCCAAAATTTATAAACAAAAAAGATAAGAAAAGTACCAGGAAGAAAAATACCCGCGGATGCAATGACTGCTCCTAAAATGTATCCATCAAAGCCCCAACTTCGTAAAGAAAGTGCTCCTACAAATGATGCAACAGAAAAAGTGGGACCAGGCATTAGTTCTGAGACAACGAGACCTGTAAGGAATTCATCTTTGGTTAGATAATGTTTAAATTCTACAAATTCGTTGTAAAGAAGTGGTTTTAAAATATGCCCGCCACCAATAGCTAAACTACCGTTACGGTAAAAGTTTTCGAATAATCGAATGGGTAAAGACTGTGTTTGAAAGCCAATAGCGGCTGCGAGCACCAAGACACTTGCCCATAAGTAGAAATTTCCCCATTGAATTTTAAGTTTCCCATGTTCTCTTTTTTCTTGTTGGTTCATTTTGTAGGTTGTAGCTAAACCACCTAAAAGAATCCAAAGAGGGGTGATGTAAGGAGACCGAAAAAGATAGGCCATTGCGGCAGAAAGCGCTAGGAGAACAATACTTGTTTTTGTATTAATGACCTTACGACCAATGGAATAGGAGGCAAAAAAAATGAAAGCAATTCCCATTGGTTTTACAAATCGTATGAGTTTTTCAACGAGTTGAGCGTCTATGTAATTAATACCATAGGCAACCGCAATCATAGTTAGTGTAGAGGGGAGTATCCATACAAGCACAGTGAGCCAAGCAAGCATAGAACCACCAAGTCGGTATGCAATAGCCGTAAGGGTTTGTGTGGAGGACGGACCAGGTAAAATCATACAGAGAGCTTGAAGCTCCATAAGCTCAGCTTCTGACAGATAACGTCGTTTGTGTACAAACACATTAATAAATGAGGTAAGATGCACTTGTGGTCCACCGATACACGTCAAGGCAAGTAGTAATACTTCCCGAAGAAATATAAAATTTCGGATTTGCCTTGTATGTAATGCCATAAGCGTTATTTGTTTTTTGGGTGGGTTAAGCACCCACCCAAAAAATTATTTCTTTAAACCTAGTTCTCTCAATCTTTCGTCTAAGAACTCTCCAGCCGTCATATCTTCATATATTTTTGGATTTTCTGCATCTATACAAGAAGTTAGACAGGTTAAATCCATATCTGCCCTTGGGTGCATAAAGAATGGGATAGAGTAACGAGACGTCTTCATTTTTTCACGTGGAGGATTCACTACTTGGTGAATAGTGGATTTGAGCTTGTGGTTTGTCAGACGGTCAAGCATGTCGCCTACGTTAATGATGATTTGGTCAGGTAAAGCGGTTACTGGAATCCATTTTCCATCTCTACGCAAAACCTCTAAACCTTCAGCAGAAGCCCCCATTAATAAGGTAATTAAATTAATATCTCCATGAGCTGCGGCACGGACGGCGTCAGGAGGAAGTGCGTCTGGGTTTTCAATCGGAAAATAGTGAAGTGCACGCAAAATACTGTCTCCTTGCTTTACTTTGTCTTCAAAGTAGTCTTCGGGTAGTTCCAAATACAGAGCGATGGCACGAAGCAACGTTTTCCCAGTTTGCTCAAAAATTTTGTATGTGTGCAAGGTCCACTCTTTGAATTCTGCCACTTCTTCAGGGAAAACATTTTTGGGCATGTGTGGAAGAGGGTCTGGTTGGCCAACGTGGTAGAATTCTTTCAGGTCTGGTTTGGTATGTCCTTTTGCCTTTTCTTTTCCTTTGCCAATATACCCTCGTTGTCCTGATAATTCAGCAAACTCATACGCTTGTTTTTGTGCATCCGGCAAAGCAAAAAAACGTTCGACGGCAGCATATAATTGGACACGTACTTCTTCGGATAAACCATGGTTCTTCAGGGCTATAAATCCGATATTAGTAAAAGCAGCTCCGAGAGCCTGAACAAATTGTTGCTTTTGTTCATCGGTACCAGTTGTAAAATGAGCTAAATCCAATGAGGGGATTTCGTCTAGTAAAATCTGTTGTTCCATTTAGTTTGTTGTGAATGAGTGAGTTAAAATTGAACGCGGCTACTAATACTGCGTCCAAGTGTGATTTCATCTGTAAATTCAAGGTCACCGCCAATAGGAATTCCTCGAGCAATTGTAGTTATTTTGATAGAAAAATCTTCTATTTTCTTCCGTAGATAATAAGCTGTCGTATCGCCTTCCATCGTCGGACTCAAGGCAAGAATAACCTCTTCAACGGTACTCTCTGTATTTTGAAGGCGCTCAATGAGTGTTTCAATATTCAAATCGTTAGGGCCTATTCCTGCAAGTGGCGAAACGACTCCGCCAAGTACATGGTATAATCCTTGATATTGCCCTGTGTTTTCGATAGCCATCACGTCTCGGCTATCTTGAACGATACAAAGGACTTTTGTGTCTCGTTTGGATGAACTGCATACCAAGCAATAATCACTATCGGCAATAGTATGACATCTCTTACAAAATTGCGTATCTGTACGCAGTTTTAGGAGTGTTTGCGTTAGCCTATTTGTTTGGCTCAAGTCCGATTTTAATAAATGCAAAGCTATGCGCAAAGCGGACTTTTTGCCAATGCCTGGCAAACGGGAGATTTCGTTGACCGCCTCCTCAATGAGTTTGGATGGATACTTCAAAATAAAAAAATTAGGTCAATGGTTAAGCGTTACTTCAGCAGAAATACCGCGTCTGCAAATTTCTGTTCGCATTGCGGCTAACTCTTCAAAATCTCCTTCTTTGACACTGCATTTCCCTTTGAAATGGATAATAATAGTACATTGCTCCGCTTGTTCAGGGGAATGTTCACAAACTTCAATCAATGTTTGAATAACATATTCAAAAGTATTTACGTCATCATTGAAAACAATGAGTTGATATAATTTAACAGACTCAATCTCTTCTTCTGTGATTTCTTGGGTGATGACTGCGGGGTCTGCAATTGGAAACATCTGCCTTTTTATTTTTTACAACAAAATTACGTGTTTTATCAGTTCATTATCCGAGTAAATCTCAATAAATCACTATTCTTTCTTGTTTACTTCGCTAATTTAAACATTTTTTTACATATTTGAGCCCTTTAAAACCCTAAACTCTCACGTATGTCTCCGTTGATTGCTATCGGAATCTTGCTTGGTTATTTTGCGATTCTCGTCACTATTTCTCATTTTACTTCTAAAAATGCGGACACTCAGTCATTTTTTACTGCGAATAAGTCCGTCCCTTGGTATCTTGTTGCGTTTGGTATGATTGGTACGTCGCTCTCTGGCGTCACTTTTATTTCAGTGCCAGGTGCTGTTGGAATGAAAGCATTTTCGTATTTCCAAATTGTCTTGGGATATACCGTTGGCTATTTGTTTATTGCTACGGTACTTATGCCTATGTATTACCGCCTGAATCTTATCTCGATTTATGGGTATTTGGAAAAAAGAATGGGCTATTGGAGTTATAAGTCAGGTTCTGCTTTCTTTTTACTTTCTCGTACGCTTGGTTCTGCTGTGCGCTTATACATTGCAGCACAAGTACTTCAAATTGCTATTTATGACCCACTTGGTGTTCCTTTTGAAGTATCCGTCTTGATTACCATTGCGCTCATTTGGGTTTATACGTATAAAGGGGGCATTCAAACTATTGTCATTACAGATACATTACAGACTTTTTTTCTCATTACTGCAGTTGTGATGACAATTATTCTTGTCTCAAATCAGTTGGGGCTAGACGCAGCAGGGGTGGTGAGAGAAGTAACAAATAGCGATTATTCCCAAATTTTCTTCTTTGATGGAGGGTGGTCAGACAGTAAGAATTTCTTTAAGCAGTTCATTTCAGGTGCGTTTATTGCCATTGTCATGACAGGTCTTGACCAAGACTTGATGCAAAAGAATCTTACCTGCAAAAATATCAATGAAGCACAAAAAAATATGCTCTGGTTTACGATTGTGCTCGTGTTCGTGAACCTTCTTTTCCTAGGGATGGGAGCACTTATGTACTTGTATATCAATAAAATGGGAATCAGTGCCCCCGCAAGTTCAGATGATTTGTATCCGATGTTGGCATTACAGCATTTCGCGCAAGCAGATATGGGTGTAGCAGGTTTATTCGTAGGAATTACTTTTTTAATTGGTATTACAGCAGCTACTTATGCGAGTTCTGACTCTGCCTTAACTGCCCTAACAACTGCCTTCTGTGTGGATTTTATGGATATCCAGAACAAAGAAGAAAAAGAAAGGAATAAAATAAAAAATAGGGTTCATCTTGGGTTTTCTGCTCTATTTTTTGTCGTTATCTTGTTATTCAAAATGGTGAATAGCACAGATGTTATCTCAGCAACTTTCCAGATTGCAAGTTATACGTATGGCCCTATTTTAGGACTTTTTACTTTTGGTATGTACACAAAAAGAAAAACAATTGACCGCCTCGTTCCTTTTATTTGTATTCTCTCTCCAGTCTTGACGTACTTTATTGTTGTTTGGGTTGAGAGCAATCTCGGATATAAGTTTGGGTTTGAAAACTTGTTATTGAATGGGCTCATTACTTTCTTGGCACTCGTTATTTTTAAGAAAAAAGAGGACACGGTTTAACGATTGAAATAAATTCGTTTCTGTATCTGCTGGCTACCTTCTGTGAGCTGCAAAAGATAAATTCCATTGGAAAACTCAGGTGTTTTTACTTGAGTTTTTCCTTCTTTTACGAGTATCGTTTCGTGCTTATGTATTTTTCCATCCACTGAAATCCACAAAATATCTACTTCTTTACTTATCCATTCCCTCGGAAAAAAAATAGTTATATCTGTGCCAATAACAGGGTTTGGATAGATGATGGGTTGGTTCTTTTCTTTTTCGGGATTACTCGTAATGACGCCGTTTTGCAAATCTACAATCGGCCAACCCAATTGATTTAAGATTCGTTTCGTTAAATCACCTGGCTGATGAATAACCTCCGCACTTCGAATATTGGGTGTCATCAATGAATTTACATTGCCTTGTGGATAAATGGACTCGTCCAAATGTGATATACTGTTTCCCGCAGTGTATGTACGCGGGGCAAACAAACGAGGTGTTAGTGAGCTGCGTTGCCCGGGTAAATCAAACTTCAGTTGCGTACTTGTAAGTTGCGCGAGTAAATCGGACGAAGGATTTCCGAAAATTCGGGTATCTTGTAAATTCTGATTAGCTAAATTTTGAACAAATAAATCAAAGATTAGCGGTAAGTCAGCTTGACCCCATTTCCCTTGTATGTTGGAGTCTGTTACGCCAAAGGAACTTACAAACCCTAAACCATGGGCAATTTCATGTAGAATAACCGTTACAAAATCATAGGCACCAGACGACGTTCGTCCATCTGTTTGGTAAGACCATCGAATAGTAGAATTAATACTAATGTTGATATCTATAGCTTCATCGTTTAGCTCTTTCCCGTTGATTGCCTCTGCTAAAGCGACTGGATACCAAACAGATGGATAAGGTGCATTGTTAAAATCTCGGTAAATTCGCGTTGCTCCAGACGAAGCTAGTGTCGTTGAGGCCAATGATTTATACATAACGTGAATCCGAATAGGGATACTGGATACCAATAAATTGCTCCAAATATCTGTGGCATATTTGAACGCAGTTTGTGCTTGGCTAGGCACGTCTTCATACGTGATAATAAATCTACTTGTGGCGGTTAAACGTACATTTTTTAGGTCAAAATCAGATCGAAGTGATGTAAATGCGTCCTCTTCAATACCATGACAGACAACGGGAGGAATTTCTTGCCAAACTTGTGCGCATGTTTTTTTAACACCCAATGCAAGTAAACATGCAAGTAAACATGCAAGTAAAAAATAGGTTTTTCTCATAAAAAAATTGCTACTGTTTTTTTGAATATACGAATAGTTCGAAGAAAACGTCACTTTTCGTTAAAAAATAGCCGAATCCTGCTTCTAGCTCACTTAATCTTACATTTACGTATGGACTAATTCGATGATTTGCTTATTTTTGAATCTAGTACATACTTAACCTATGAATGAAACAAGTTATGGAGCAAATTTTAGGAAAGCAGCGCATTGTCATTGAAAAAATCACTCCGCAAATTGATGGAGGAAGATACCCTGTAAAACGTGTCGTGAATGAGTGGATTCGCGTAGAAGCTGATGTATTGATTGATGGTCATGATTTACTCAGTGCACGACTTTTGTACAAGCTGACCAAGTCAGACGAATGGCAAGAAGTTTCCATGACTTTACTTAATAATGACCGATGGAAAGCTCAGTTTTTAGCCGAGGAGATTGGTCAATACGAATATACAATTGAAGCTTGGGTAGACCATCTAGCTACTTGGCAACATGAAGTCGAACTAAAAGTAAAAGATGGGCAACATTTGCAAGTTGAACTTCTTCAAGGGAAAGAATTTTACGAAGAAATGGCATTAAAGGCCTCTGATGAAGATAAAAATGCACTTCTAACAGCAGCCTCTTGGATGACAGATCCCGCAAAGTATAATGATGCAATCATGATTATTTTGAGTGAGCATACAACGCGTTGGATAAAAAAATATCCACAAAGGCAAGATGCGTTTACTCACCCGGTTTTACAAGTAACAGTTGACCGTGAAAGGGCAAATTTCTCTGCTTGGTACTCACTTTTTCCTCGTTCGGCTTCTCCTGAGTATGGCAAACACGGTACCTTTAAAGACGTAGAAGGGCTTTTACCTAGGATTCAGAAAATGGGATTTGATGTCTTATATATCCCACCTGTTCACCCAATCGGAAAGACACACCGCAAAGGAAAAAATAATAATGTTTTTTGTGAAGAGGGGGAACCGGGCGTACCTTATGGTATTGGCTCGGAATTAGGCGGTCATACTGCTATTCACCCAGAATTAGGTACATTAGACGATTTGAAATCTCTCATCCAACAAGCGAAAAACCATGAAATGGAAATAGCTCTTGATTTAGCTATTCAATGTTCGCCTGACCATCCTTGGGTAAAAGATCATCCAGATTGGTTTAAAATTTTACCGGACGGAAGTATTCGTTACGCTGAAAATCCACCTAAAAAATACCAAGATATTTACCCGATTTATTTTGAAACCAATGACTGGAAAAACCTGTGGTTGGCTTTGAAAGATGTTATTTTTACTTGGGCAGAATGGGGCGTACGTATCATTCGGGTGGATAATCCACATACCAAATCGTTTAATTTCTGGGAATGGGTGATTACTGAAACAAAAGCAGTTTATCCAGACATGATTTTCCTTTCGGAGGCATTCACCAAACCGAAAGTAATGCAACAATTGGCTAAATTAGGATTTACTCAATCGTATACGTATTATGTTTGGCGCACGACGAAACAAGAAATCACGGAATACATGACAGAGCTCGTGAAAACCGAGATGAGTGAATATTTTAGACCTAATTTTTGGCCAAATACGCATGATATTAATCCGTATATGCTCCAATCAGGAAATGAAAATCTATTCATTTTACGTCATTTCATGGCAGCGACTTTGGTGAGTAATTACGGTATTTTTGGTCCATCTTACGAGTATATGTACCACGAAGCCAATACACCCAAAGAAGAATATGCCTATTCTGAAAAATACGAAATCAAATGGTGGGACTGGAAACACGAGAATAAACTGACGTATGTGATCAGCGAGATTAATCGGATTCGAAAAGAAAATACGGCATTCAAAGCGACAAATAACTTGACATTTTGCCCAATCTCAAATGACCAACTTTTGGCGTATTTAAAGACAGCCAAAGACGGAAATCGCATCTTGTGTATTGCCAATTTATCTGGAAATGCAAAACAAGAAGGTATGGTTCAGATACCTCTCTCTTTGATTGGAAAAAGCCCTTGGGAGTCCTATCGCGTACATGATTTGGTTACAGGTATGTATTACACATGGCAGGGCGAACAAAATTTTGTTTCTATTGACCCATACATTCTTCCTTTTCATTTGTTTAGGATTGAAGATTTATAATCATTCTCGCAAAGAGGGTATATCTAAACGACTATATGTTAACAGATTTTGGCTTTGTTTTTTTATTTATTCTAAGTGCAATAGGGCTCTTTTTGATCGTGATGGGTGTAGCTTGGTTTATTCGCCCATCTCGACCAACTTTTGAAAAATTAACTTCCTATGAATCTGGAGAGGAGGCAATTGGTGGTACCAATGTGCGATTTAATGTTCGCTATTATTTGGTTGCTTTGGTATTTGTCTTGTTTGATGTAGAACTCGTTTTCTTGTTTCCTTGGGCAACTGTATTTGGAGATAGTACTTTGATAACAGAAACTAATGGGCTTTGGGGATGGTTTACTCTATTTGAGGCAGGTATATTTGTACTGATTCTAGCGCTTGGGCTTGCTTATGTTTGGTCACAAGGACTGCTAGATTGGGAAAGTACAAATAGTAAGAAAAAAGAAGTTTTCAAGTCGCCAGTACCTGCGGACATGTACGCCAAAATCAATGAAAAATACGCTAAATCCACCAAAAAATGAATTTTGACTCATTAGAAAACGCACAACACATAAAAACGGGGGAAGCTGAAATTATTTTAACTTCTTTGGACGAACTAACAAATTGGGCGCGTGCAAATTCGCTATGGCCATTGGGCTTTGGACTAGCTTGTTGCGCTATTGAAATGATGGCGACGTTTGCTTCAAATTATGATTTGGAACGATTTGGAATTTTCCCTAGAAACTCACCAAGACAAGCTGATTTAATCATTATTTCAGGTACAGTTACATTTAAAATGGCAGATAGAATCAAGCGACTCTATGAGCAAATGCCTGACCCTAAGTATGTTATTTCCATGGGTTCTTGCTCCAATTGTGGTGGCCCTTATTGGGAGCACGGTTACCACGTCGTTAAAGGGGTAGATAAAATTATTCCGGTGGATGTCTATGTTCCAGGCTGCCCCCCAAGACCAGAAGCACTTTTAGGTGGTATTTTAAAGCTTCAAGAACGAATTAAACAACAAAAAATAACCGATTGGAGACAAGATTCGCCAACGGATACCTAAAACAAGATTGATATGCGAACTTTCCAAGGAAATATCGTCGATTTACATACAAATACGCTCTTTTTTGGTGAATTTGATGTGGATAATCAACGTATTACGGCGATTCGAAAATTCAGTGATGAAAAAATAGATGCTCCTTATTTTTTGCCAGGCTTCGTTGATGCACATGTTCATATTGAGAGCTCTCTTCTTCCGCCTGCCCAATTTGCGCGTCTTGCTGTCACGCACGGAACTGTCGGGACAGTCTCTGACCCGCACGAAATCGCCAATGTACTTGGTGTTGAGGGTGTTAAATTTATGATCGAAAATGGAAAAAAAGTACCCTTTCATTTCTGTTTTGGAGCACCTTCATGTGTTCCGGCAACAACTTTCGAAACTGCTGGTGCAACAGTCGATGTAAATGACATTGAAGCTCTTTTCGCCTATCCAGAAATTGGTTATCTAGCGGAAATGATGAACTTCCCTGGTGTTATTCAGGAGTTCCCGGATGTACTTGCAAAACTAGATTTGGCTAAAAAGTACAATAAACCTATTGATGGACACGCACCGGGTCTACGAGGAGAAACCGCCGCGCAATACTTTAGTCATGGTATCACCACAGATCACGAATGTTTTACCTTGGAAGAAGCAGAAGATAAACTAAAGCTTGGTGTAAAAATTCTGATTCGAGAGGGAAGTGCTGCCAAAAATTTTGATGCGCTTATTCCACTTGCGCTGACACATGCCAACCAAATGATGTTTTGCTCGGATGATAAACACCCCGATAGCTTACTTATTAGTCATATCAACGAATTGGTCAAAAGGGCCATTCAGGTAGGGGTACCCGTTTTCGATGCTCTTAAAATGGCATCATTAAATCCGATAAAACACTACAATTTATCCATTGGGTTGTTACAAGAAGGTGATTTCGCGGATTTTATTTGTGTAGATAATTTGATGGATTTTACTGTTCAAAAAACATACATCAGAGGAGAAAAAGTCGCGGAGGCAGGTGTTTCTAGTATTCCATCTGTATTCGATAAACCCTTGAACTTCTTTGTAGAGCAGACAATTCTCACAGAAGATATTCAATGTAAAATAGATGAAAAAGATACTTTTGTACAAGCTATTTGTGTGCTAGATGGACAACTTATCACAGAAAGAAAACTATTTCCAATAGAAATTTTAGCGTCTGAAGAAAGTAGAGTGAAGGCAGATGTACTCAAAATTGTCGTTGTAAATAGATACAATGCTGCACCGCCTGCAGTCGCGTTTATTCACGGATTTGGGTTGAAAAAAGGGGCAATTGCTTCATCTGTTGCCCATGATTCACACAATATTATCGTTGTTGGAGTGAATGATGATGCAATTTTACAAGTTATTTCTTCCATTATGAAAGAAAAGGGAGGTCTTGCACTTGTAACGGACGAAAAGGTTGAAGTGTTGGGTCTACCGATAGCAGGCCTGATGAGTGATTTGGACGCCTACCAAGTGGCTCAGTTATATACAAGATTAGATAAACTAGCGAAAGAAGAGCTTGGAAGCTCACTACTTTCTCCGTTTATGAGCCTGTCTTTTATGGCGCTTTTGGTTATTCCTTCCTTAAAATTAAGTGATTTAGGTTTATTTGATGGAGGAAACTTTGCATTTACACCTTCCACAGTTCGTATTTAACGAGCTGTGGAAAGTTGTGTTCCAGACTCTGAAACACTCAGTTTCATTGTCTCACCAGACCGGAAAGCATAATTAGCCTTCGTATGTCCAATCGGGAAGTCATATACAATCGGGTAATTTGTTCCGGCTGTATGTTCTGCGATAATTTCATAGGCTGTTTTTCCAAACTGATGTACTGGGTCTTTCATTTCTGAAAACTGACCAACAACCAAACCTGCTAAGTTTTTCAGTTTTCCTGCTCGTTTGAGTTGTAAAACCATACGGTCTACGTTATAATGAGGCTCACCGACTTCCTCTAATACAAGGATTTTACCATCGTACGAAAAATCTGATGGAGAACCAATTGTGTGTGCTAGTAAGCATAAATTCCCACCGATAATTTGCCCGATACCTTCTCCATATCTATTATCTTCTTGATTATCAACATTATAAGAGATAGTTTCTTGAAAAAGAGCTGTTCTGAGAGCTTCCAAAGAAAAGATGTCATTTGGAAATGTAGTAGGCATAGGGCCGTGAATACTCTGGTAGCCCATCTGGAATAAATGGGCATGGAGTGCCGTAATATCTGAGAAACCAATGAGCCATTTTGGACTTTTCTTAAAGAGATAAAAGTTCAATGAATCAAGGATGCGCGAAACGCCGTAGCCACCACGTGAGGAGAATATTGCTTTTATTTGATGGTCATCCAACATGTGCTGTAAGTCTTTTTTGCGGGCATCGTCTGTTCCTGCGAAGTTAAAGTGTACGTCAGAAAACGATTTACCTAGGACTACCTCAAGTCCCCATTGTTCTAAATATTCTTTTGCACGTAAAACAGCTTCTGGCTTTACACGACTCGCCATAGACACGATTCCAACTTTATCCCCTTTTTTAAGTAAAGGTGGTCTAAACAACTGATTTTCCATATCTCTTTTGATTAAAGGAAGACAACATCTTTGATCATTTCTCTTCCAACCTCGTCGTTTACTTTTTTGATAAGAAGTGTTTTAACACGGCTTAACTCATCACGAAGTGGGGCAGAAGTGACCTCAATAAAAAGAACTTCTTTTTTTACATATACACGTGCAGTACGACTTGCAATGGTTTTTCCCATGAGCCGCTCCCAGAAGGCACTCAAATAAGTTTCATCAAACTTATCTTTTAGTTTGAACGTCTCCAAAAAGCTTTTAATAGCATCTTGAATGGGTTGTGCTTCTGTTTTTCTACTCTTGATGGACATATTATAAAAAATGCTTACCTATCAAAAGGTAAGCATTGTAATTTATTTCTTACGTGAAATCGCTGATTTATCAAACATGATACGCGCTCCACCGCCTGGTGCGATGGTGACAGTAGCGTCATCTTTTTCGATAACTTTGCCGTGCATACCACTGACTGTCACGACTTCATCGCCCACTTTGAGCTCGTCAACCATTTTCTGTTGTTCTTTTTGTTTTTTTTGTTGTGGGCGAATCATGAAAAAATACATCACGATAAACATACCACCCATCAAAATTAGGAAGCTGAAATTACTGCCACCTGCTGCTTGTAAAAGTACCATGAATACAATATTAAATGAATAAATAGGGAATGAATAAATTAGGCTTTTTCTTTGATTTCAGCCATTAAACTTTCTACATCTAGTAACAAACGCTCCGCTTTTTGGCGCGCTTCGTTTACTACTTTTTGACCTTCTGCTTTTGCTTGGCTGTCACCACCTACCATTTCGAGGGCTACTTCATCTCCTCTCTCAATGATATCATTGATGAAAGCTTCCAACTGATTCTTGTACTTTTTCAATTGGGAAGCTAGTTTTTCGCGGGTTACTTCTCCTTTTTCAGGAGCGTACAAAATACCCAGGACAGCACCTGTAGCGATGCCAGCTACGAAAGCAAGTAATGTTTTGGACGAACTACTCATCTTTTAAAAATTTTGGTTGACTTATTTGTTATCTAACATTCCACGGCCTGTTTTCTTCACTTGGCCGCTTTCAATTAAATCTTTTGACAAGGAATCTAAAACTCCATTTATAAATGTACCACTTTTTTCTGTACTGAAGTTTTTCCCAATCTCAATTATTTCATTAATTGTGACTTTCACCGGAATACTCGGATATTCAATCATTTCCGTTACTGCCATTTTGAGCAAAATACGATCTGTTTCAGCCGTACGTTCTACCTCCCAATTACGCAGCTTGGGCATAAGCAAATCTATTAATTCTTTTTCGTCCTCTATTGTTTTTTTGAACAAAGTTTTGAAAAAAGATTTGTTTTCTTCCCACGTGTTATCTAACGTTTCTAAAATAATTCGCTCTTCTTCAAGATACGGTTGAAATGTATGAGAAACCATTGCACGAAGTACTTCTAAGTCTTCCGACCAAAATAGATGGTAACGGTCAAAGTACTCATGTAAAGTCTGATTCTTAAGGAATATATTTTTAACCAAGTACTTCAAAATTGCTAAATCTTCTTCTCGTGTATGGTTAGCTGACATACAATATTCTATGTACCGCGTATTTTCGGAGATTGCTTCTTTAAAGAACGTATTTAAGAGTGCTTGTTCTTCGTCCCACTGTGCATTTCTGCGCATTTGTGCATCTAGAAAAGCTGGATTCTCGGCCAAAGCAAGCAACATCCGATTGTCTGCTAAGCTCGATTGATAATATGGATTCTTTTCTGCTTTGCTTCGTTTGGCAAGTTCTAAATAAAGTCCTAAGAGGAAAATATATACATCATAGACTTTTTCAATGAGCATAGGATACCGCGTCATGATATACTCCTTATCCGTTTTGTTACGGTTTAGGTACGAAACATACGCTTGAGAAACTGCTTGACGGATTTCGTCTGTATAGTCATCTGGCTCAGAAGGCTCAGACTGGTTGGGGAAAATTTTTTCATGAAGCAGAGATAAACCTAGTTTTCTTTTTCCTTCCAAAAGCTTTTTGTCTTGGAATTCCATCGAATTCAAATCAGGTGAAAAATGCGTCTCAATCATCTCTTGAGAAATCATATAATTGGCTCCTTTCGCTTTTTCATACGCGTAAAGAGCTTGCATCGTGCGTATCCTAATCTGGCGTCTATTTAACATACTTTCAATGAACTTAATTTTTCAGGTCGCAAAGATACAAAATTGCATTTTAATTTGTCAACTTCCTTCTTATTGTTTGCGTTTTATCTCTATTTTTGATTCATATAATCCAATTAATTACCTGCATGACTGTCAATTTACGCCACATTTCTTTATTTCTCCTCTTTTTCTCCTCTTTCCAAATTGCTTTTTCTCAAACTCTTTCCCCCGTACAAATGAAGGAAGATTTGCAGAAGGCCAAGATTCTGCTTGAACGCTATCATCCCAATCCCTATGCTTATACAACGAAAAAATCATTGGAAGAAAAATGGAAAGAGGCAGAAAACCAAATTGCTGAAGACTCCTTAGATATGCACGCTTTTTATCGCATATTCGCGCCAATCATAGCCACTGTTCAAGATGGACATACTTCTACACTCATTTCTCCTAAGATCTATGGTAAAAAAGCATTACAGTTACCTTTTTTTATTCGTTCCTTTAATGGGAAATATTATGTAAATTATTCAGCAGCAGCAGATACCACTTTTCGGAGAGGTATGGAGGTCGTAGCAATTGAGGGGGTTTCATTAGATTCGCTTGTACGACTTAATGAGCGTGTTTTTGGGAATGATAATGGTAACCCTGTCGCTAATTCATATTATGCTATTGGTGCTTTCCCAAGTTTTTATGCCCGAAATTTTGGACAGAAAGATTCAGTTACTGTTACGTTTA
>JBKBRQ010000109.1:0-9359 GCA_046292055.1 Spirosomataceae bacterium
TTACCCGCACTCGTGAAGGCAATGAGAATGCAAGAAAAAGCAAGAGGTGTCGGTTTTGATTGGGAGGATAAAACCCAAGTTTGGGGAAAAGTTGAAGAAGAATTAGGTGAATTTCGTGCTCATTTTGACCCATCAACAGGTGAGAAAATCAATGCAAAGGAAGCAGAGGAAGAATTTGGAGACTTACTTTTTTCACTTGTAAATTATGCTCGCTTTGTAGATATTAACCCAGAAACTGCCCTTGAAAAAACCAATATTAAATTCAAAAGTCGGTTTCAATATTTGGAGTCCAAAGCAAAGGAATTGGGTAAAAACCTGAAAGACATGACATTGTCCGAGATGGATGTGTTTTGGGAAGAAGCAAAAAGTCGATGATCTTTTAGATATCTGGCACGCTTATTGAAAAATATTGAGAAATAGAAGGCTTTCAGAAAAACAAATTGTCCGATGAAATTATTGACTATTGCACGTTTATATCTATTAACAAGTGCCATTTTGTGTATTTCGAGTACATTGAGCGACGCCCAAACGAGACTAAAGCTTGGTAATGAGCCAACTATGATGGATACAAATGCGGTATTAGATCTTGGTACCGGTAATAGAGGGTTATTACTTCCCAGAGTTTCATTAAGTAGTCTATCAAGCGCTGCTCCTATGGGGAATCATATTGAGGGGATGGTTGTCTATAATACAGGATTTGCAGAAGATGTTTCGCCTGGTTTCTATTATAATAATGGTTCTGCTTGGATAAGGTTAGCATCTGGAGGCGTGAGTATGAATGTGTATTCTTCCGATGGTACTTTAGCTTCTCCGAGAACTATCAATTTAGGAAGTAATGACTTGACATTATCTGGAACGGGTCGATTTCGTATCTCTGGAAGTTCAGGTATTTATAGCTTCAGTATGGGTGCCACAGGTTTATTTGGGATTGACGCTCCTGGTACGCAAAATGGTCGTTTAGCTGTTTTGGAAAATGGTTTCATGGGTCTTGGCACAGCTACACCGCAGTACAGATTGGACGTAGTGGGAGATATTCGAACAAACTCTGTTATCTTAAATTCTGATAGTCTTTTAAAGAAAGATATAACGCGGCTAACAAATCAAGTCCAAAATCTGTATCTTCTCTCAGGATATCAATATTACTGGAAAAACACCACTACTTCTACGAAGCTACAATACGGATTCTTGGCACAAGAGGTGGAGCGTTATTTCCCTCATTTAGTCACATTCGATGGGCAAAATAAGTCAGTCAATTATTTACAGGTGCTCCCTCTTCTTTTAGAAGCACTGAAAAGCCAAGAAAAAAGGATTTCTACTTTGGAAGTAGAGCTACAAAAAATGCAGGAAGCCATCCAATCCTTAAAAAAATGAAAAGAATATTAATTAATTGCTTATTAGGTGCCACGTTTGGGCTCCTAGTATTGAATATATCGGTTTCGGGTCAAACGATTCAAGGGTTTCTTAGGAGATCAAATACGCAAATTGTGAATAATCAAGGAGCTGTTGAGCTCAAAGGGGTAAATCTCGGGAACTGGTTGCATATTGAGCCTTACATGATCCAAGCGGAAGCCTCTGCAACAAGAAGCCAAACGATTTTATCCCAACAAATTACCCAACTTACGGGGGATACAACTTTTGCTAAACAATTCTTTACGCAATGGCGCGATACATTCATCCAAGAAAAAGATATTGAATTACTAGCCAATCTGGGTTTTAATCACCTACGTGTTCCTTTCCCCTCTCATCTATTTTGGAATGAAACCACCAATTTACCCACCGACGAAGGATTTATTTATCTGGATAGAATTATACAATGGGGCAAAAAATATGACTTGTATATTATTCTTGATTTGCATGAAGCACCTGGAGGTCAGATTGATGGAGAACTCTGGTCAAATTTTGAGGTGAATAAAACCCGAACCATAGATATTTGGCGAAGAATTGCTACTCGGTATGCGCAAGAATCAACCGTAGGTGGTTACGATATTTTAAACGAACCCCTGATCACCAATCAGGCAGATCAGTGGAAATTACGTAATTTGTACCTAGCCATTACCCAAGCGATTCGGTTGGTAGATTCGAATCACTTATTATTCTTTGAAGGGAACTGGTATGCCTCTAGCTTCTGGGAATTAACCGACGGTACCCCAAGTGAAAACGACCGATGGGATGCGAATATGGCTTTTTCGCACCACGTATATTGGGTACCACTGCCCTCCCAAACAACGTTTTGGGTTGATGACATCGCTACCAAAATGAGCATCCCTGTTTGGTGTGGCGAAGGGGGAGAGAACTCCAATCATTGGATAGCTGACTGGATTCAAGACTGTCAGAATAATCAAATGGGGTGGTGTTTTTGGACCTATAAAAAAGCAGCAAGTATCAGTTCAGTCGTAACGCATGCTTTATCTGCTAACTATCGACAAATTACGGCTTTCTGGAAGGGAGAAGGCACGCAACCTAGTACTTCCGTTGCTCGACAAGGTTTTCTAGATTTAATTCAGGGAAGTGACTTAAATCAATGTACACAAAGTAAAGATGTTCAGGATGCGCTCCTTCGAACGGATTTTCTTACAAAGGCAAAGCCATTCAAAAGCCACTCTATTCCTGGAACAATTCAAGCCGTTGATTTTGATTTGGGGGGCAATAACGTTGGTTATCGTGATGCCGCATTTCAATCTACGGGGCAGGGCGCGAATTATACAAATTATAATCAGGGATGGACGTACCGAAATGATGGTGTTGATATAGAAACCTGGACAGGTTCTCCTACTGTTGGACAAATTACGGCGGATGAGTGGCTTCAATACTCCATTCAAGTGCCCAATCCAGGGCTGTATCAAATCAAATTAGAGTATGCTACCACCTCGTCAAGTAGTCGAGTTCATTTCTCCATGGATGGTCAAACGCTTCAAGATACATTAACGCTTCCGGCTACTTCTGGTTGGAGCTCTTGGCGAGTTGAAAATGTCGTTCGTGTTCCCTTGTGGACGAAAACAGATGACTACAAGTTGAAACTATATTTTCAAACGGGAGGATTGAATGTCCGTAGTATTCAATTGGAAAGACTTGGTCCTTTGGCGCTTGTCCAATCTCCAACTCAAGTTCGAAATGGAAATACCGTTGCGTTGCAGTGGAGGACTGAGCCCACACAAATTTTAACAAATTTTAGAGTAGAATACCGTGAAGTAGGCCAAACTGCTTGGCAAATCTCAGATCGGATTGTATCAACGGCTACCTCACATCAAATAAATAATTTAGATGCAACCAAAAGTTATGAATACCGAATTATACCCATAACAACCCTAGGTGATGCTCCTGCGGTAATGTTGGATTTTCAGGTAGAAAGTACTAAAATTTTAGATGACCTAAGTATCCCGTCTTTGGCAGCGTATGGATTGCGAAAGTTGCGAAAGGATTACATCGGTGCAGCCATAGCGGTTAGGCGGAATACAGATCAAGCCGTTCAAGATATAGGTTTTACATCTGCCGGGGAATTAGATATAACAGCCCTACTTCAATTCATAGGACAAGGAAGTGGATTCGTAGCAACTTGGTATGACCAATCAGGGAATTATAGGAATTTACAGCAAAGTCAAGCTTCCTTACAACCTAGGATAGTCAATACAGGTCAGATCGAGCGTACAAGTAATGGTCAAGTGGGTGTTCGGTTTCTGGGAAGTTCAGGGCAAGAATCTTTGGGATTTTTAAGTAATCAGTCATTCGTTACGAATGAATTTAGTGTAAACTTGGTATTTACGGAACAGGTTCGGACGAATCAAATCGCTTGGCAGCTTAATCGAACCTCCGATATTGGTAATAGAACTCAAGTGCATTTACCTTGGAGTGATGGGAATATTTATTTTGACGTAGGTGGATTTAATGGGTCCTTCCGCATATCTAGCTCTATGGGTCGCCCTGTAGGAACGACAAATCAGTTTAGTTTTTCGAATAGTGTTTCAGCGAATCAAAAGTACATTGCAGTCAACGGTGAAATCAAGGCGCAAGGGGTTGGAACGGCGGCACAGGGCCGACGTATTCAGATTGGAGCCATTGAAAATTACGCGCTCAATGGTTTTTTCTCTGAATGGGTACTGTTTGGTTCAGCGCTTGATTCAGAAAACCGTTCTAAACTAGAAACAAATCAAGCGAATTTCTTCAATTTATTCCCTACCATCCCAACCGCCGTTTCAAACCTGCAAGCCGAACCTGGGTATGAGTCAGTTAAATTAACCTGGACAGCCCCCACGCCAAATCCAATTGATTACGCCATTTCGTTTCGTAGAACTGATGATACCACTTGGTATCCCGTTGTGAAAGTAGCATCCAATGTGGCTAACTTTTGGGTAAAAGGATTACCTGGTGGGATTCCGTTTGAATTCCGGGTCATTCCTCGAAATTCAGCTGGTTCTGGGCCAATGCAAAGTGTACTGGGTACACCTCTTGCCTCAGCTGGAGTTGTGAACCGATTGGTACAAGCCAAGCCAGCAGGTTTATATAGTCTTCGAAAGGTACGAGACGAATACCAAGGGCCTGCCATTCGGGTCCGACGGGATTCGGATAATCAACTGGCACTCATTACTTTTTTAGCCAATGGCGAACTTGATGAAGTCTCCCTTTTGCAATTTGTAGGAAATGGGAATGGGTTTGTTGAAACGTGGTTTGACCAGTCCTCCAAAGCTTATCATGCAGTTCAATTGAATGCATCTAATCAGCCAAGAATTGTTATTTCAGGGGCATTGGTTCGAATGGGAGATAAACCTTCCTTGTCTTTTTCGGGACAAAATACAACGTTTTTACAGTTCCAAACACAGCTTTCTTTGCTAACTTATTCAGCGTCGATTGTAGTACAGTCGCCACTGGGAAATGTACAGTCTGGTGGTCTCTTCCTTGGGAATGAAACCTTTTTAAATTATGATTTTTTAGGTAGTTCAGCTAGTGGTCATTTGGAAGTATCCAGAAATACGCTTCAAAATAATCAGAAGGTAAGCTCAGTATCTAACTTGGGTAAAGGCGTCGTATTATCAAGTCATTTTGAATCGAGTGGTAAAGGAAGTGGACATGTTGATATGCTTCGAGTAGGTACTTTTACATTTGCTCCTCAGAATCTGATAGCTCAATTAGGAAGAATCGGCAATTATTCCACTCCTTGGGAGGGGCTCATCGCGGAGTGTTTCTTATTTGAAAACAATTTGGACTATATGGAAGCCAATATGGGAGAGTCATCTCAATACGATTATTTTAGTCTTGGTAAAGAAACGTATATTCCTAAGTATTTAGAAGATAACACAACCGTACAAGGGAAACAATTTACACGCACGAATACCTTTCAATCGCCCAACTTTTGGATAAGTTGGGGGTATGGCGTAGGACCAGATCCTAAAAATGCAAGAGGAGAATGGGCAACTTTTGACCCCATGGAAACTATGATTATGTCTGAACGGGTTTACAAAGGTTTCAAAGACAAAACGGGGTTCTTAGTTGATTCTGTCGGCACCAATTTAGGGAAATACCAAGTTCCTATCGTTTTATGTGGTTCGTATGGCTTTAATCAAGGGATGTGTTCTGCGTTTGCCGCTGGAAATGGAGTCAATTGGGATGGTGTGATTGGTGGCTTTTTAGTATATCCTTCAGGAGTGTTAGATGAAAATCTTTTTGCCCACGAATTTGTTCACAGCTTACAAGCCCAAGCAGCCAACGATAAACTTTTAAAATGCCCTACCGTGGGTTTTTCTGCTTTTCATATATTGGAATCGCAAGCTAACTATCTGCGCAGTGTACTTTACCCCGAAATATGTTCTCCTTATGGAGTTGATTTTTATCATACGTTAGCACCTGAACCCCATTGGAATTCGGCATACCAAGGAGAAGTTATTTTCTATGCACTTGAGGCCGATGGAGGTGTACAACGAGCGTCAGAGGTTTGGTTGAATAATTGTGAAGGACAAACGGTATTTGATACATATCGGGTTCAGAGTCAGAAAACACAAGATCAGCTGAATGATTTTATTTGGCGCAATTATGCGGCTGCATCTGTCGGTCTTGATTTTCAAAGAAATGGTACTTTTCTTCGAAATGCACGAAATGTCTATCAAAATAGTGATATACGAGTTAGAATGAGAATGTGGGACATTGTAAGCCCAATTGATACCCTCATTCAGCGGTATAAAATTCCCAATGAATTGGCTCCCGAGGATTATGCTTTCAATATGATACGCGTAATACCTAGAAATCGAGCGGAAACAGTTCAGCTTGAATTCAAAGGTCGTCCGGAAATAAATACCCACGCTGGCTGGCGATACGGTTGGGTTACACGGGATGCCGCAGGGGTTTCTCAAAGGTATATTGGTCCCTTTAAAGATACGGTTAAAGTAATTTCAATTGATTTACAGCCCAATGAAATAGATTTGTTTTTGGTCGTCTTAGGAGCACCAGTAGATAAGTCATATATTAATTCGGTACGGACTACGCTCAGAGGAAAAAATTCTAAATTCAACTATCCGTATGAATTACTATTTGAGAACGCATGGCCAGAAGGCTACCAGCCTCCAAGTCAATTTAGAACATTCTTACGAACTGGAGGACAGATTCACCCGAATGGAGGCGGTTATATCCGAAATTCTCAAGTTGACCCCACCGTTTATATTGGCCCCAATTGTTATGTTGTCAATTCAACTGTTCGCGGAAATGTGCGGATTGAAGGAACGGCTTATGTGCAAAATGCCACATTATCTGGTCAAGTAATAGTGAAGAATAATGCCTATGTGAGTGGGGGAACCTATACTGAAAATGCCCTCATTTCTGGTAACGCGCAGGTAAATAACTGCGTTGTATCGGGAACCGCAGAAATAGGGGATTTGGTGGAGATTTCTAATTATACCTTGGGAGGCACTATCAAAGTAATGGGAGATGTATTCACGGGCGCCCAATCTTCGTGTAACTCCGGTCATTATGCTTCCTTAACCAATTATTTTTCAAACAATCCATTACCTTGCGATAATCGGCAAGATACTCTGAAGGCAAATGTTCAAAAACCCAATTATCGGTTTTATGGAGAGAGTATTCGGCTAAGGATAGAGAAACAACAGATGAAAGCTATCTTCAATTTGGAAAGTTTAGCCAAGTTTAACTTGGATGGCGGTCCTGTTTTAACAAATACGACTGCTCCTGTTAACCGTGAGCCTCACATTGTTTACCAAGAAAGTGCTTGGAAAGTCTGGAATGGTAGTGAATGGCGTGTTATTCCTGATTATCCCGCGAGTATTTTTTCCCCATTGATTAGTTTGCCGTCTTCGGATTCAGGGAAAATCGTTTTTCTTAATGACCGACTTTGGGGTTGGAATGGTACTTCTTGGCGACGCCTAGTGAGCCCACTTGATTCAGATGTGGCCACATCGGCAGAAATTAAGACACTGGCTACTCCGATTATTTCGGTTCAAGATGAATTTATGAACAATCAAAGTAACCTGCTTCAATTAAGTCAGCAGGGAGTATTTGAAACCGCTCATGGAACAGTTACGACGTACTACCAATGGCAGCAAGATGAGATAGATTTACCAAATCAAACATCACCTTCGTTACAATTAACTCCAGATCAAGCTCAATGTGGTGCGAGTTATCGACTTAAAGTGACGGTTTCAACTACTTTCGACCAAAAAGTGGTGTTTACCAACCCGATACAATTTGCTTGTGAGCCACCTGTTTGGAATATCGCCCCTAACATTCAAGCTAAACTTGAAACAACTACCTATGGAAATTTGGAAGTGACATCAGGAGTACTCAATTCGTCGCAAGGAACCATAATCTTACAATATCAATGGCAGCGTAATGGAGTGCCTATACAAGGTGAAACAAAAAAAGAATATAAACCAATTTCTTCTGATTGGAATCAAACGATTACCTGTCAAGTCATTGCGTTCAATAGTGTTGGAAGTGTCACCTTGACCTTGACTGCCCCTCCGTTATTATTTCAACCTTTGTATCTAGCAGCAACCTCACTTTGGCTTGATGCTACGGCGCAGAACTCCATCCAAAAGAGTGCAAATACACAACAAGTAGCACAATGGAATGATTTGTCGGGAGCTGGAAGGAATGTCCTACAAGGGAACATTGTGTCTCAACCTAATTGGTCTTCACAAGGGCCTGATGGACTTCCCGCACTCTTTTTTGATGGTATAAATGATCGATTAGAAATAACAAACCCTTTATTAAACACCAATCCTTTGGCTATCTTTTCGGTTACTCATTTCTTAGGTACAGGAAGTTTTTCGTTGATTAGCAATGATAAGCCTTATTTTTATGGAAAAGGAATAGGAATTTCATCCAATAACCGAGCAGGACTGATGATGAACGATGCCATTTTAGAAGGTACGAATCAGTCTTGGTTACCCAACCAAAATACATTAGTATCCGCTATTTATTCAAGCCAAAATACAGAGCTATTCATTCAAGGAAATCGAGTGATTTCCGCAGGTTTTCGAGAGAATATCAATTCGTTGGATGGGGAGAATATGATTTTGATTGGGTCAGGTCAAATAGCAGGGAATTACAATCCCGCAAAATATATTTCGGAAATTGTCATCTTATCTCAAGATATTATCCCGAGTAGTCCTGATTTACAACACAAAATGGAAGGTTATTTGGCGTGGAAATGGAAATTACAAATCCAATTACCTGCCAATCACCCTTATAAAAATACTCCTCCGTGAGGTTAAATGTTTCTATACTTGTTAGATTAAAAAAAAGAGCACACTTTTCCCTGAGAGAAGTGTGCTCTATTGTGTCTAATTTTCTTGGATTAATTATTTTAGGCGGGTTCTTCCAGAATTTTCTTTAAAGCAGCTTGAACAGACCAAACACGGTTTCCAGCTTGTTGAATTACAACAGATTGTGGGCCATCCAGAACAGCATCTTCTACTTTTAATCCACGACGAACAGGTAAACAGTGCATGAATTTTCCGTTATCTGTGAGCGCCATCTTTTCTTCTGTAATTCGCCAAGATGGGTCTTGTGTAAGTACCTGGCCATATTGTGCGTAAGAAGACCAGTTTTTGGCATAAATGAAATCGGCTCCTTCAAATGCCTCTAATTGATTATGCGTAACGCGTGCATTTCCAACAAACTCAGGTGCTAAATCATACCCTTCCGGGTGTGTAATGACTAACTCATAGTCTGTCAAATTTACCCATTCCGCAAATGAGTTTGCTACGGCTTGTGGCAAAGGCTTGAAATGGGGTGCCCAAGTAAGAACTATCTTCGGACGTGCCTTCATGCGTAATTCTTCGATGGTAATCAAATCAGCTAAGGATTGACACGGGTGGCGCGTGGCAGACTCTAAATTAATAATCGGTACTCCCGCA
>JBKBRQ010000110.1:0-830 GCA_046292055.1 Spirosomataceae bacterium
AGTTATCGTATTCGTGCGACGAACCGGGCAAACAGAGGATTTACAGCCCGTTTGGCTTCTTTGACAACCCGTACGCAAGGCGTTTTGGGGATGCAAGCGACTCCCAATGCCCAAGGAATCACTACGTTTGCAGATCCCGAAGGCTTGCCGTGGGTACGCTGGACGGGTGCAGTGTCGCCTCAAGGGCTGAATCCCTGGGGCGAACCCGTGCAAGGAAATATTCGTTGGCGCTTGCAGCATTTCAATCGGATAAGCAAGAATGTACTTCCAGGGCAAACCATTGGTCGTTTGTACGACCCAACAGGAAAAGAACTCCCCGATGCCCATGTTTTTCAAGGAACGGCGGGGTTTATCTATACCCAATGGGTGACAGAAACAGAGGAAATCGCCAAATTAGAAACTCCTTTGGTAGTACAAATGTGGCTAGAAAATCAGGTGAACCCCCTGACAGGCAAGGAGATACAAAAAGGAGAGATGCTTCCGCTGTATCAATACAATCCTTTTACAGGTCGTTGGACAAAACAGGCAGACGTGGTTGCAGAGCAAGAAGCGACAGGTCGGTTATTTGTCCGCTTTGCCATGCAAGAAAGCAGTTATTGGATAGTAGGTTGGACGATCGCCGTATGCAATACTGCAACGACGTTCCGAATTCAAAGTTTATTAAAAGACGTGGACATCAATTATTTCTGTCAATATGTACGGGAAAGTGATGGACAGGTAGTTCGTAACTTTTTTGCAAGCATGAACAATGGATCCAGTTTTTCAACACAGTTTTTACCTCGAGAAACGGGAAAAGTACGCCTATTCATTTATTTATCCACGGATTTTCA
>JBKBRQ010000110.1:840-9299 GCA_046292055.1 Spirosomataceae bacterium
TGATGCTCATTCCTACCGCCGAAGCAAGTGCGGATGGTACGTTTACACTCAGTGCACTTACTGTTCCGCCCCCGTATAGCTTTGTACGGCAAAATCAATTGTATGGCAATGTCATTTATGTAGCTGGACTGACGGTTTTACCTCGTTTGGATATACAGTTTCAGTTTATCAATCTGTACCCAACGAACAATGCCCCTAAGATTCCACTTGGGTTAGGAGATAGGCAATTGGATTTTCGGTATTTATTGGTAAAAGAAACAAAAAAATGGCCTTCGGTGGTGATTGCAGCCACTTTTCCGTTCAGTAAATTTGCGCCAACTTCTTCCACGACATGGGTCGCAACAAAAACGTGGCGGGCAGACAAAGATGTACAAGTCCAACTATCGGCAGGATATGGTCTTCCCGTTTATTTTTTCAGAGACGAGAGCAATTTAAACAATTACAATTTCACGACGCTGATGCGGGTAGGCAAGAAAAACCCAGATACAGACTATTTGGTAGGCGAATTTGGTGGAGTAAAATTGAGTTATCGGCAAAAAGTGGGGGTAATGAGCGAGTGGGACGGACAGAAAGTAAATATCGGTGCGTACACTGTGGTAGGTCAGCGGCTAACTTTGCAGGCGGCCTTATTGGCGGGCAAGAAACTGGGCTGGGGGGTTACGTACCAAACGCCTTTGCGGCGGGAGTAGGATTTTTGGGTGAAGTATGTGGTTGTTTAAGTTTTTATGCGTATTTATGTAAATGATTTACATAAATGAGGTAAAAAATGATACTTAATTTTAGTATTCAAAATTTTGGGTCAATAAAAGAAAGGCAAACACTTTCTTTCGAAGCACACAAATCGACCCATTTGGAAAAAGCATACGTCGTCGAAATGGGGGGGCGTAGAATCCTGAAACTCGCTTTGCTATATGGCGCAAATGCTTCTGGGAAAACCACGGTTTTAAAAGCCCTGGACTTTTTGAGAGACCTTGTTGTAAATCCGGAGAATAAAAAGACAGAAGAACTCGCTTTCGAACCTTTTTTATTTGATGCAGAAGCGCCTACGCAAAGTACTGAGCTTTCGCTAGAGTTTGTACAAAATGAGGTTCGGTATTTGTACGAAGTAGCATTCATTAAAAAAGCCATTGTCTCAGAAACACTGTATTTTTATCATCCCAATAAAGCTATAGTATATAAGCGAAAGACCAATTTGGCGGATGAGTTTACAGAAATAACGTTCGGGAGCAAAATCACGGTAGAGAAATCGTTTGCTAAAAACCTGGAGGCGAACACATTATGGAATAACACGGTTCTTGGAGGCTACCTGAAAACCAATCTGGACTTAAAAGAATTGAAAGAGGCCTCGGATTGGTTCAAAAACTATCTATATTCGCTCGTATATCCAAGAACTAATCTGGAGGGGTTTGTAACGTCCCAAATGGATAGAGGGAAAATCGCGAAAGCGGATGTTATTATGTTGCTCAAGAAAGCAGATTTTCAAATTTCGGATCTTGTAATGCAAGAGGAGGAAGAGAAAATATCGGAGGGGATGCTTGCATTTTTGAAGAAACAGATGAAATTACCCACGGAACAGGTAGCTGCATGGGAAGAAAGGGGGAAGCTAACGCGCGTACAGATTGCGCTGGAACATACAGTAAATGGTTCAAAATACAGCTTACCGTTGGCATTGGAGTCAGAAGGAACCCAACGTTATTTCGGATTGGCTGGTCTTTTGGTCTTATTGATTAAAAAGTCAATTGTATTTCCGGTGGATGAATTAGAGTCTTCACTGCATCCAGATTTATACCAGCATTTTTTATTATCCTTTTTATTACATGCAGAAAAGTCGCCGTTGATTGTCACGACACATCACCAAGAAATTTTGGATGACAAAGTCGTATTTAGAAACGATGTCATTTGGTTTACAAATAAGACTGAAAATTGTGCAACGGAGCTTTATTCATTAGTTGATTTTGACAGTACCGTTGTATGAAACACTACAATTGTGCTTCATGTCTATAAGAGTGGAAAATTACAAGGAGTTCCCCATATCGGAGATGCCTACAGTACCTTACTGAAATGAGGAGAACGAAAAAAATACATATAGAACGGATTCCAACGTTTGCGTTTGTGGTAGATGGAGAGACGGAGGTATGGTATTTAAACATGCTAAAACGGAATGAGAAGAAGCTCCGTGTGAAGATAAAGCCAGAAATTCCGAATAAAAAAAGTGTGGAGGAGCAATACAATTTGGTTCGTGATTTGGCAAACAAAGAATATGAAAAAGTATTTTGGATTATTGATCTTGATACAGTTGCCAAGGAAGCCAAAGAAGCAGGTAAGGGGAAAAAATCTCCGTTCAGAACTTTTGCAGAATACAGAGAGAAATTGATTACAAACTTTTGTCATGTGGTTGTCATTGTGAATAATCCATGTCTTGAGTTCTGGTTTCTACTTCATTTTGAACGAACAACCAAATACTATCCTGCATACGCTGAATTAGAAATCCAATTAAAAAAATATATACTAAATTTTGAAAAAACACAGCGGTTTTTCACAAACGAGAAAGAAGATATATACATAAAATTGAAACCTATGTTAAAACAAGCCTATACAAATGCACGCGCGTTAGATTCTTTTTCTAGTGAAAATCCCCAAAGAGCTATGTGTGAGATGGACTTATTATTTCAGTTAAAAGAGCTGAATGTCCTTTTTGACTGAGTCATGGAGTGTAGTTTTTGATAGATGTCCATAGAACCTCACCTCATACAATATATTTTCTCTATCAACGGGCACATCCTGTGATGCGCCCTAGCTTATAGCTTCTCCCAACTCACTTAATTTATCCGTATTTCATGCGCTATTTAACGATTTTCCTGTTGTATGTCAGTGGGCTTACCCCGTTGTGGGCACAACAAAATGGGCCTAAAAGCTGGGAACATGTAGTTGAAGACCCCGATTATCGAGAAATTCGTTTCGAGCAACGCACCTTCCGCAATCCTGCCGATGCATTGCGTGGTTGGTCGCCGGATACGTCACAAACGTATGTTTTTCAATGGGCAGGAGTGCCGTTGGTAGCCATTCGGCCGAGCAGTGCAAAGCATTGGACGGTATCAGATGCGCCGCACGTGCCTCGTTACCGAGCCGATATTCCTGTTCGGACAGGTCTCACCCACCGCTTGGATTTTTCTATTTTGCCCCAATTTGTTGCCCAATTTGGTAATTTTGAGCAACCCGTAGAAGCCAAAACAACCGTACATCTGCAAACACATCTGGTTTTGGCGCGTGGGCTTACTTTGCTGGGGAGTTTGGTTTTTCCAGTAGAAAATACCTTAGACAACCAACCCAACGAAATCCGTTTGGGTCCCCTTTTCGCGAATCAGTTTTTCCGTACAGGTACATCGGATTTTTGGAGTATTTCAGCCGGGTATTTTTTTACGAATCAATACGGTATCAATGTCCAATACCGGCATTGGAGCGCAGTTCGTCCGTGGGCGTATGGTTTTGAGGCATCGCTGTCCGGAGAATATTACTTTTTTAGGAGAGGGCAATTTCACGGCCCACTGCAAGAGCGCCTTCTATTGGGGAATGTCAGTTACCGGCTCAAAAAACCGTCTGTGACCTTGCAGGCGACATTTGGTCAATTCTTATTTCAAGACCGAGGCATCCGCGGCGATTTTATTCGTCAGTTTGACCGAGTAGATGTGGGTTTGTGGTCGTCCTTGACAACCAACGGCGCGACCTTGGGCTTCAACCTCGCGATTCCGCTTTGGCCGCGTGGACATTATCCGGGAGTACAAGGAAAAGGAAAGCAAGCACCGCGCCTGCGCATGGCGGAGGAGTTCCGGTGGGAGTATAATTACACACGGGGATACCAAATTGGCGAACGTTATCGACTTGGATCACGCCTCGACGAACGGTTACGGATGTACGAACGGCCGTATTTGCAACACTAAACAAGACATAGAAAACCAAAAACAACATATTCCATGAAAATACGTCACCTTTTTTTCTTTTTCCTTTGGGTGTATGGAGGATACGCCCAAGACAGTTTATCACGGCGTTGGGAAGTCGGTTTGGTAGTGTCCACCTCGGGGCGGGGGGCTCAAGTGGTGTATCCTATTTCGCCGCGCTGGAACATACAGATGACAGTTCAGACACTACGCCACAATCAAACTTATACTATCCCCTTGCCAGATTCCACCAGTTTGCAAGCAGAGTCCCAGATTTTAACCCGTTTTTGGGATATTAAAATGGGTATTGCTCCATTCTCCCATCGACCCAATTTTCGGGTTTTGGTGGGTGTATCGGGGGCACTTTTGCAACAATACCAAGGGCGTTTTTCTACAGAAACGGGCGTAGCACTTGGTGGGGCAACTATCTCCGCCGCCGACTTTGGCATTGTTGAGGCAGGTATCCGGTGGAACACTTGGCGCCCTTATCTGGGGGTAGGTTGGCGAAAAGTATTGGGCAAGTCCCGTCTTTCTCTCCGGACAGACCTCGGCGTGTATTATCTAGGAAGTCCTCAACTGAGCGTTGCTTACGAAGGTTTTCTGGAAACGACCAACCTCTCAGAAGATATTCGTGTCGTAGAACAAAACATGAAAAACTATTCTTTTTACCCCCATTTGGGCTTATCTGTCACGTATGGATTTTAAACGACTTTTTCGATATAGTTTTCTGATAGGCGTGGGTCAACTGGTGGGTTGCGCCAATCCGTTGGAGGATTTCAAGTTGACATTCAAAGAGCCCATCACGCAGGGGTTATATACCTTCACTGTCCGTGATTATGCCAACCAGTTGGTGGTGCCAATGGATTTAAAAATCACAGGCAAAGAGGCAGATAGAGTAGTAAATCATTTGAATGACCCCAAATTTGTCTTTTCAGAAGAGGGACAGATTCGGTTGGCGATTGAGAGAAGTATTGAACCAACGCCTTCCGAGCCGTTTTCGTTTTTGGCGACGTTTTCGGCGGAGGGTTTTCTGCCCCAGAGTTATCGTATTCGTGCGACCAACCGCACGAACAGAGGATTTACAGCCCGTTTGGCTTCCTTGACGACCCGCACACAAGGTGTTTTGGGGATGCAAGCTATCCCGAATACCCAAGGAATCACTACGTTTACGGATACCGAAGGCTTGCCGTGGGTACGCTGGAAGGGTGCAGTGACGCCTCAAGGACAAAATCCGTGGGGTGAACCCGTGCAAGGAAATATTCGTTGGCGCTTGCAGCATTTCAATCGAACAACCAAGAATTTATTACCAGGGCAAACCATTGGTCGTTTGTATGACCCAGCAGGGAAGGAACTTCCCGATGCCCATGTTTTTCAAGGAACGGCGGGGTTCATCTATACCCAATGGGTGACAGAAACAGAGGAAATTGCCAAATTAGAATCCCCTTTGGTAGTAGAAATGTGGATAGAAAATCAGGTGAATCCCCTGACAGGCAAGCAGATACAAAAGGGAGAGATGCTTCCGCTGTATCAATACAATCCGTTTACAGGTCGTTGGACAAAACAGGCAGAGGTGGTTGTAGAGCAAGAAGCGACAGGTCGATTATTTGTCCGCTTTGCCATGCAAGAAAGCAGTTATTGGATAGTAGGCTGGACGACCGCCGTATGCAATACCGCAACGACGTTCCGAATTCAAAGTTTATTAAAAGACGTGGACATCAACTATTTCTGTCAATATGTACGAGAAAGTGACGGACAGGTAGTTCGTAGTTTTTTTGCAAGCATGAACAATGGGTCCAGTTTTTCAACACAGTTTTTACCTCGAGAAACGGGAAAAGTACGCCTATTCATTTATTTATCCACGGATTTTCATGGGGGCGACCGGACCACGCCTGTGTATAAGTCGGAGCCGGTGGACGCATGTGTTTCGCAGGTTGTTCCGCTGAATTTAGATTTGATTCTTCCTTTTCCACCTTCGGTGAATGTCTTTTTCAATGTACGTTGTCCAGAAGGCAAGACATTGGACGAGACGTTGCTTCCGGCGCAGATGCGGTCACAGTTTAGTGAGCCGGGGAAAAATCAATGGCGAGATTTGGCGGTATTCACACGATCATCCCGTTCGATTCGTACGTATCGTTTGAAAACAGGGGCGACATATGATTTTCGGGCAAGTACAGACGGGGGAGTAACGTGGCCATATAAGCAAGAAAATTACAAGATTGTGGCAAGTTATTACGGCTTGACGTTACAGGCAGATGGGTACTGCAAATAAAATAAAACTCCTACAAACGGATCGTAGGAGAACGAAGCGCAGGCAAATTACAGATAAATGAAAAGGGCAAGAAGGAGAAAGAAAATAACGGCGATCAGACGTTCCAAGATGACTAATTTGTACTTGTGTTCGGTGTTCATAATTGGCTGATTTGAAATTTAATAATTGGAAAATTTGAATTCTATAAAGTTCAAAAGATATAAGATAAGGAAAAAGAGAAAATATTGATTTTTATTAAGCGGTCAATTCTTCGGTAGAAGGCGAGAGGATACGCAATCTATTAACTCAAAAAAAGAAAAAAGTATGAATAAGGTAAGCTATTTTAAGCTCGTGACAGATAGCGTATTGCTTGTCGCGTGTTTTTTTGCCGCCTCTTGGCTGAGCGGTCGAACCCTCCAGCGGGTGGACGGGGTCGTATTGGCTATTTTGGGTGGTGGCTGGTATTTTTCGACGCGTATTACGAATATGTATGATGATTTCCGGACGGAGAAATACGTAGGAGAACTTTTGCTTTCACTCGAGAATATATTGATTCAGTTGCTATTAATCGGACAAATCTATTTCTTCTTGAATGAGCAAAACTTTGCGCGGCGGTTTACATTGGCTTATGTTGCCTTATTAACTGTGGGTATTCTGTTGAAAGGTTACATGACGAAGAAAGCCTTGATACGCTACCGCAGGAGTGGAAAGAACTTTCGAAATGTTGCTTTTGTGGGGTATAACTCCATCACACAAAATATATTAACCCGTATTTTAGATAACCCACAGTATGGTTTAAAAGTGGTGGGAGCAATTGAAGACGAACCCGTTTGGGATACAGATTGCCCGTATTTAGGGGATTTAACACAATTTTTTGCACGCAATAGCCGGCAAGGAATTGATGAAATCATCATCACCACCGATACCTTAGATAAATCCACTTTGATGCAGATATTCCGTTTTTCAGATAATTTGGCGATAAGGACAAAGATTATTCCGAATTATTTAAGTTATTACCAAAGTCGGTTTCATTTCCAGTTGTTTGGAAATTATCCGATGATTACGCTGCGTTCGGAGCCCTTGCAGCAAGGGCAATGGCGTTTTGTGAAGCGTTTATTTGATATTGGATTCTCGTTATTAGCGTTTGTATTGCTATTTTCGTGGCTTTTTCCGTTAATAGCCTTGTTGATTAAATTGGATTCACGTGGGCCTGTTTTCTTCAGACAGGCAAGGTGGGGTAAAAATGGGGCGAAATTCATGTGTTATAAGTTTCGGTCGATGAAGCCAGAGAGCCGTGATGTAAACGAACGGGGCGAGTTCCAACAGGCACAGGCCAAAGACCCTCGGATAACGAAGTTAGGTGCATTTTTGCGAAAGACCAGTTTAGATGAATTACCTCAGTTCATTAATGTACTGAAAGGAGAAATGTCGGTGGTGGGTCCACGTCCACACGCGCATGAACATAATTTGCGTACAAAAGACCAAGTGGGCAGTTATATGGTGCGGCATTGGATAAAGCCAGGAGTGACGGGATGGGCGCAGGTAAATGGCTATCGAGGAGAGACGCGTACGTTAGACCAAATGCGTAATCGAGTGGACTTTGATATTTGGTACATTGAAAACTGGACATTTTGGTTAGATATTCGCATCATTATTATGACAGTATATAATATGATACGCGGGGAAGACAATGCGTATTGAAAATGCTATAGAGCGACACAGTTGCCGTAAAATAACAAGCCATGAATACAAAAATCAACAACATCCATGACAAGTTTGTCAAGGAACTACTCGCAAACCGAGAAGTAGCGATTGCCTTTTTATCTGATTTCTACCTTCCGAAATCGTGATACTTTTTGATTTTGATACACTTATCTATGAGCCGACGTCCTATTTGAATACAGATTTGAGTGATTTTTTCTCGGATATGGTTTGGCGTGTAGATGTGCGAGGAGAAGTAGAGGTGAAAATTTCGATTCTATTGGAGCATAAGAGTTATCGAGATAATCGAACGAGTTTTCAGCTATTGGAGTACATGGCGTTGGGTTATTTGGCTCAGTTAAAATCGGGAGAAAAAGTATCATTAATCATTCCATTGGTCTATTACCATGGTCAAGAACAATGGGAATACCAACATTTATCCTCTTTCTTTGAAGATTTGAATCCTGTTTTTAAACGATATTTGCCCGTTCATGCGACAGAATTTGTGAGTATTTTGGCATTAAGCAATGTACAAATTGAACAATTGACAATGGGCTTGCTACAAAATGCGTTAT
>JBKBRQ010000111.1:0-9011 GCA_046292055.1 Spirosomataceae bacterium
ATGGAAATCGCTGAAAACACCGTCGTATCGTTGACATACGAACTTTATATAGATGCAGAGGAAGATAATCAAGACGAAATGGAAATTGTGGAAGTCGTCGGAGAGGACGATCCTATGGTTTTTATTCATGGAATGAGTGGCTTACCTCCTGTTTTTGAAGAAAAATTACGTGGTCTTACAGCAGGTGACTCGTTTCATTTCACGATTGAGTCCCAAGATGGATATGGTGATGTTGATGTGGAAGCTATCGTGAACCTTCCGAAAGAAATATTTATGGTTGACGGACAAATTGCTGAGGATATTCTACAAATTGGCAATTTCGTTCCTTTCAATAATGAAGAAAATGAGCCTATCACAGGTCGGATTGCAGATATCGGGGAAGAGTATGTTATCGTTGATTTTAACCACCCACTAGCAGGAAAAGAAATGCATTTTGACGGTAAGATAGTGGGTGTTCGGGCTGCAACACCTGAAGAACTTGACCACGGACATGTACATGGACCTGGCGGAGTGAACCACTAAGTATTCGATATTAAAAGAGGCTGTCTCAAACTAGGCGGCCTCTTTTCTTTTAAATATTACCGAAGCTTTGATTTGAGAATGGCGAAACTCTGTTCCAAAGATTGGTTTGAATAGAGAACCTTGTACGCAAATTCGGTGATGGGCATTTCTACTTGCCATTTTTTATTGATTTCGTAGATGCATTGAACTGCATAATATCCTTCTGCAATCATGTTCATCTCAACTTGTGCTGTTTTAACCAAATAACCGCGTCCTATCATGTTCCCAAAAGTACGGTTGCGGCTGAATTGGGAGTAAGCAGTGACCAATAAGTCGCCTAAATAGGCGGAAGCAGCCATATCCCGTTCAGCTGGATAAATGGCACTTACAAATCTTTTTATTTCAACCATTGCGTTGGAAACCATAACCGCTTGGAAATTATCTCCTGCTCCCATTCCGTGGGTAATTCCGCAGGCAATAGCTACAATGTTTTTCATGACTGCCGCATACTCTACCCCAACCAAGTCAGGTAAAATAGAAGTATACACGTATCGGCATTTAAGTAAATCCGCGAAAGATTGGGCCGTATCGAGACTCGGGGAAGCAATGGTTAAATACGATTGCTTTTCTAGGGCAACCTCCTCTGCATGGCATGGGCCTGCGATACAGCACATGTCTGACTGCTGTATTTCAAAACGTTTTTCAACCCAATCGGTAATTAGTTGATTCGTGCTTGGAATCATTCCTTTTACGGCAGAGACGATTTTTTTGCCTTCGAGTAATTTGGGTGTTAAGGGTTGTAATGCTTCCTCAACAAAAGCTGCTGGAACAGCTATGATGACCCATTCCGTATTTTTTAAGGCTTCTTTAATCGATGTATACGGCTTAACTTTAGTTGGATGAATAGCAACTCCACTTAAATACTTTGGGTTATGATGATGTTTTTTTATGTGCTCAACGTCGCTAGACTTTCGAAGCCACCATTTGATTTTGACATCTCCTTCACTCAGAATTTTCACGATAGCAGTAGCCCAACTTCCTCCTCCTAAAACAGCAATATTCATGTGTATTTGTTGATTAGTATCATTGCCGCATTTTTTGAGCGAACAATGCTCTATTTAGCATAGAATAGCAAATATACAAAAAAATAAAGGGCAGCTAACTAGCCACCCATTATCTACATACCTAAACTAAACTGTTATTCTTAAACTATCTTTGTAACACAAAACATTACTTTTTAACTTCTTCTGTTTTCTTTGCTGTAACCATATCGCCGTCTTTCAAGTTTTTAGAAACTTCTAAGAACGGACCAACAACAACTTCTTCACCCTTAGATAACCCGCTAATTACTTCAATTGTGCCAGCAGATGTATCTGTAATTCCCGTTTTTATCTCTTTTGCTACTACTTTTCCTTTGTTATGCACAAAAATAATCTCTTTCGGTTTCTCTTTTTTGCCGGATTCTTCTTTTTCAACGTTTTCTTCGGACTCTTTCGTATCTGTATCCTCGCTTTTTTTCTCTTTGCCTCGTGTAGTCACAGCAGCAATCGGAACAGTAAGTACGCCTGAGCGAGTATTTGTTACAATATCTACTGTGGCTGTCATCCCTGGTTTAAACGGATATTTCTTGCCTGCCTTAGCATCTACTATATCTGAATATGAAGAAGGTAAAATACGGATACTTACTTCAAATTCTGTTACAGCGTCCACAGAACTAGCGGCTGCTACGGTTGAACCTCCAGCACCATTGGCGGTATTGGCAATCTCTGTGACAATCCCTTTGAACTTCTTATCTGTGTACGTATAAGCATCTACTTCAATCAATGCTGTATCACCTACAGAAATTCGTACAATGTCATTTTCACTTACATTTACTTTGACCTCCATATTGTTCAGATTCGCAATACGCAGGATTTCGGTTCCTGCCATTTGGGAAGTCCCCACGACTCTCTCTCCTAATTCGACAGCTAATTTTGAGACAATTCCATTGATGGGTGCGTAAATGTTGGTTTTTCGTAAGTTTTCTAATGCATCTTTCAGTGAGGCATCAGCACTTGAAATACCAAACTTGGCAGCTTCGTAATTGGATTTTGCTGCATCTAAATCTTGTTTTGCAATCTTTAAGTTAGTTTCAGCAGTCTCAAAATCAGACTTGGAAATTACTTTGTCATCAAAAAGTCGCTTTTGGCGGTCAAATTCCATTTTTTGTCTCAAGTATTGTGACTCTGCTCTAGAAATAGATGCTTTTGCTTGCTCTGCAGATGCTTTCGCCTGATTAACCCCCGCTTTGAATCGCTCAACTACTGAAACATAGTTTTCCGGTTGAATTTTAACTAAAAGTTGTCCTTTCTTAACAGAGTCGCCTTCTTTAACATACAGCCCGATAATTTCACCAGGTACATCCGGTGATATTTTTACTTCTAGTTCTGGCTGTATTTTACCTGAAGCAGACACAACTTCTGTAAGATTACTAATAGACACCTTCGCAAACTCCACTTCTGTTGGTTTTTCTTTTCCAATCCAGCCTGCTTGTTTTGCTATCACAAGAAAAATACCCAGAGCGACAACAACGCCGCCCAAGATATACCATAATTTGTTCGATTTTTTATTCATTTTGAATAGATGATAATGAGATATGAATGTGAAATGATTGAGCTGATTAGAAAACCAATGGTTTATTCTGATAGAAATCAAGAATTTTTAACCGGAAGACAAAATCGTACTTGGATTGAATTAAGTTAACCATTGCACGATCTAGGTTTGTCTTAGATAGATTGTAATCCACTAAATTTGACGCACCTGCCTCAAAACGTGAGGTTGCCACTTCGAATGATTTTTGAAGGGCATCTACCTGCGTCTTGGTCGCCATGTATCTTCGAGATGCATTCAGCATATTGATATAGGCTTGGTCAATATTCTGACGAATCGTCAATTGTGTACTTTCTGCCTGTATAGTTGCCTGGGCTTTCTGAATTTGAGCTCCTTGTACTCGATACTTACTTGCGTATCCATTAAATATCGGAATTTGTACAGATAAACTCAAATTGACATTTTGGTTATTGTTGACCTGCCGGAAGTAAGGAATATTCTCTCGCACGAAGCTTTGTTGTGGTAGATTTAAAGTGAAAGGAACTGTTTGTCCTTCAAATGTAGCCGATACGGGTACTTGCTGAAAGGTCTCTTCACCAGGTAATACGCTCTTGGCTGCTGTAGAGTAGGTAGTTCCCCAGCCACTATTTAAGGATATACGAGGCATTGAGGCGGCACGTGCGATGTCGATTGTCTTATTTGCTAATTCGATGCGTGTGGCTGCTGCTTTTACTTCTGGTAAGTAACCAATTGCACGTTCATAAATTTCTTGCGCTGTTTGCGGATAGGGTTGAATGGCCGGATTCGGTACATCTACTCGTACGACTTTAATAGTCTCAGAAGCTGGCATATTCAACGCTTGTTTGAGTGTTAATTTGGCATTTTCTAACGCATTTTGTGCATTAACTACTTGTAATTCATCATTTGCCATTTGTGCTTCCAAATCATACAAATTAACCATTGGGACGCTTCCAGCTTGAACTAGCTTGTTCGTCCTCTCAAATTGCAATCGAGTAACTTCTAGCTGTTTCTGTGCAACTTCGATTTGGTCTTCTGAAGATAAAATTCCTAGATAAGCAATAATGATTTGTAATGAAATGGAGTTTTTAATTGCTTCGTAATCCAAACGACTTGCCTCTAAATCTAGCGCATTACGGCTGATAGTATTCTGTATCTCAAAACCGTTAAAAATAGGAATGGAAGCATTCACCCCAAAGTTATTTGTCCCAATTGCTGTAGTTACAATACTATTTGAAAACGGATCAACATTTCGACCTGTAAATGTACTTAAATTAGTTCCTCCATTTACGCTCGGGTATTTTAACCACTTTGACTGAGCGTATGTATTATCACTTGTTTTAACAGCCAATGCAGACTGCCTTAGTTGTAAGTTGTTTTTAACCCCATAATCAATACTTTCTTGAAGTGTTAACACGTGGGTAGGTAGAGCTTCCCCAGAACCGCTACTTGTGGCACTTTGCGCATAGGTTGCTTGTACGGCCAAACCAAATAATCCACAAAGTAAGAATAGATGCTTTTTCATAGACGAAATATGTCTTTTTTGTTTTCTTAGGCAAGTTTATGAAGTTTCTCGAATGCAACTGGTGACAATTGGATAAACGGCTTTATAAATAGCGGAAAGGAGTGATACCTCGCTCGATTTCTTCTAAATGTGGGTGAATAGATTATTGGCTTTTCAGGATAACAGCATAATATTGACTATTTCATACGCTATTTTGAGAATTTGTTGTGTAAATTTGTGTAATGACTTCGCTTCCAATATATCAATTCATTCTAATCTTCCTATTTGGGTTTTCCGTGCTTACTTCAGCCCAAGATAGGCAAATCTCTGTGGAGGTCCCGAACGCTTCTTTGGGCATGGAAGAGGAATTGGCCTATATCGTTACAATCAAAAGTACATCGAGCCCTTTCAATGGCCTCATCCCTAGTTTTCCTAATTTTGATGGTTTTACAAAAGGAATTCAAAAGATAAGTCATAGTCGATTGATTGAAAATGGAAAAGCTTCGTATATCGATGTTGTCCGACAGGTGTATATTTCTAAAAAAATAGGCCAATTTAAACTTCCAGGATTTCAGCTTATCATTGATAAACAAACATTTACCGTGAATGCTGTTGATGTGAATGTTTCCTCTACACGAGATAAAATATCGTTTCAAAATGTACCTTCACTCACAAAAGAACAGGTTCAAAATGCTTTCCTAAGTGTATCGGTATCAAAGAAGGAAATTTTTGTGGGGGAGGGGGTCTTGGTTGATGTAAGCTTTTTTGTTCCTGACATAAGTCAATCGGATTGGGAATTCCCAAAAAATATTGCAGAGCAAGTTGAAAAAATCGCTCAGAAGATGAAACCCTTGGATTGCCTTGAAAATCGAATAATTATTACCAATATCAAAGGTGAGTCGACCCAAATTCAGGGAAATAAGTTTACGAAATACCAACTTTTTTTATCTTGGTATTACCCATTAAATCCTAAGCGGCTCTCACTTCCTGCTGTTCAATTTGCTCCGCAAAAAAAACCAAAAAATGAACGGACTACTTTTGCTCCTGTCATGTTATCTACCCAACCGCAAGTCGTCGAAGTAAAAGACCTTCCTGAGCATCCACTTAAGGGCAAAGTTGTTGTTGGAACGTTTGATTTTTTTGAGTCTATTCAAAGAAATCCTGTGGAAGTAGGTAAGCCCTTTCGCTATGTTGTTAAAATTGAAGGAGTTGGGAATCTCACATTGGGTTCGTCTATGACACCTAATGGAGATGAAAAATTGGACATTTACAGTGAAAATATAAGCAGTTCCACGCTTTCTTCCTTTCTTAAGAATGGAAAAGAGTATGCTTTTCAAATCACACCCAAAGAACTCGGAGCAACACCCTTAGGAGAATATTTTCGTTTCTATTATTTCAATACACAAAGCCAAGAATATGATACGCTTAGTTCGAGAATTAACTTGCAAGTGGTAGGTGATTCCAGTTCTTTGGGAAGCCTAAAAACAAGAAAAACAGATTTGTTTGATGGACTAAGTGATACGATGACACCTGATTCTTTTTGGGACAAAAGAGCACTTTTCTTACAGTTTACAAATGGATTACTCGTTTGTATGCTTCTTGTCACTTCTCTGCTTTTTTACACTAAAAAAAATAAATAGTTTCCTCTTTTGATATTAATTTAAACTTATGAGCAGTACGTACGGAAAAATTTTTAAAATTTCTACATTTGGTGAATCACACGGGCGGGCAGTCGGCGTAGTGATAGATGGATGTCCCGCTGGTGTTTTATTTGATGAATTATTTATTCAACAAGAACTTCTCAGACGAAAGCCGGGTCAATCAAGGATTACTACGCAGCGGAAAGAAAATGACACTTTTGAGGTATTATCCGGTGTTTTTGAAGGAAAAACTACAGGAACGCCTATTGCTCTTGTCATTTTTAACGAAGACCAACGCTCCAAGGATTACGGACATATCGCTGATAAATTTAGACCCTCGCATGCCGATTACACATACCAAGAAAAATATGGAGTTCGAGACTACAGAGGAGGAGGACGTAGCTCTGCGCGCGAAACGGCTGCTCGTGTTGCTGCAGGTGCTGTTGCCCAATTAATCCTTCGAGATAAAGGGGTTGAGGTATTTAGTTATGTGTCACAAGTAGGCGCTATTCGTCTTGATAAATCATACAATGAAGTAGACTTGTCGCGTATCGAATCCAATGCTGTACGCTGTCCTGATCCAGAAAAAGCTGAGGAAATGTTTACGTATATCGACAAAATCAGAAAACAGGGGGATTCCATCGGTGGAATTATTACTGGAGTAATCAAAGGAGTGCCTGCTGGTTGGGGAGAACCTGTTTTTGATAAATTACATGCTGAACTCGGTAAGGCGATGTTGAGTATCAATGCTGTGAAGGGTTTCTCGTATGGAAGTGGTTTTGAGGGAATTACGCTTTTCGGCTCTGAGCACAACGATGCTTTTTATACAGACGAACAAGGGAAAGTAAGAACACGTACCAATCTGTCAGGTGGGGTACAAGGCGGAATTTCTAATGGAGAAGATATTTATTTCCAAGTTGCCTTTAAGCCTGTTGCCACGATTATGATAGACCAAGAAAGTGTGAATGAAGCAGGGGAGTCTGTCGTTGTTTCAGGTAAAGGCCGGCACGACCCATGTGTTTTACCACGTGCTGTTCCTATTGTAGATGCCATGTCTGCACTTGTATTGGTTGATTTTTATTTACGTGCCCAGACATCTAAAATATAGATTTTAGCAGAATATTCTAAAAAAATAGGCTCTTTACATTTCTGTAAAGAGCCTATTTTTATATTGAAATCGCGTAGATTATTTCGCGACTTCTAAGCTTGCTTCGCGTGAATTGATTGTTTTACCTTTCATTCCACGGATTACTTTTTCAACGTCTCTTTCAGGTACTTCTACAAAACTGAACTTATCATACATATCGATTTGTCCAATTAATTTACCAGGGATTTTTGTTTCTGAAGCAATAGCACCAACAATGTGATTTGGTGAAACCGCGTCTTTACGACCCAAGTTCAAGAAAAGACGAACCATACCTGGCTCTCCTGAGCCTGCCGCGCCATTTCCATTTGAACGACGACCTCTTGGTTCTGAAGAAGGACGTTCTGAGCGCTCTCTACCACCAAAGCGGCTCTCTCTTTCTCCAAAACGGCCTCCTCTTTCAGGGCGACCACCCATCGGTGAGCGACGGTCACTTCCTCTATCTCCTCTACGTTCATCAGATAAGTCAGCGTCAGACATCATTGGTCTACTTGCCGTTCCTAATTGCATGCGAATCAAAGCAGATAGAATATTGTGTGTGTAAAAACCTTCTGTTTTTAATTGGTCAACGATTAACTCATATGCCTCGTTTCCTTCTTCAGAGATGTTTTCTTTGATTTGATCAATAAATCTTTGTTGACGTACATCCTGCAAATCTTGGAACGTCGGAATTTTTCCTTGTGGTATCGGTGATTTCGTATAACGCTCCAAGTCACGAAGTTTTGAACGGTCACGACCAGAAACTAGTGCAAAAGCTTTTCCTAATTTACCTGCACGACCCGTACGACCAATTCTGTGTACGTAATACTCTAGATCCATTGGTAAATCATAGTTGAAAACTGCATCAACGCCCGAAACGTCAATACCACGTGCTGCCACGTCTGTCGCAACAAGAATAGAGCAATTACCCGTTCTGAATTTATTCATCACTTGGTTTCTTGCCGCTTGGCGTAAATCACCGTGAATAGCTTCTGCCGAGTAACCTCTTGCTTGTAGTTCGTCTACGACCTCATCCACTTTAGATTTGGTATTACAGAAAACAAGCATCAGTTTTAAAGCGTGAACATCAATCAAACGGCACATTACTTCTGTTTTCGCTTCTTTACGAACAGAGTAGTAGAACTGCTCAATGTTTACGTTGGTAATTTCGTTACGTGTTACCTTAACGATTTCAGGATTTTTTTGGAATTTCTTTGTGATAGAAAGAATTTCTTTTGACATCGTAGCGGAGAACAACACTGTTTGGCGTTCTTCTGGTGCAAATGTCAAAATTTTCTCAATATCTTCCCGGAAACCCATATTTAGCATCTCATCTGCTTCGTCTAAAACAAGCATTTTGAGATTTTCTAGCTTCAATGTTTTGCGGTCAATATGGTCCATGATACGACCTGGCGTACCAACTACAATTTGAGAGCCTTTTTTCAAGTTCTGGAATTGTTTCTCGTATGACTCACCACCATAGATAGCAGCTACAAGAAGTCCTTTTTTGAATTTAGCTAATTTGTAGATTTGTTCTTTTACTTGAAGGGCTAATTCACGTGTTGGACACATGATAAGCACTTGTGTGTTTCTATCCTCAACGTCCACTTTCTCAATGGCAGGAATACCAAATGCG
>JBKBRQ010000112.1:0-8914 GCA_046292055.1 Spirosomataceae bacterium
AAAAACACAGCTTAAAATATAAAACTTTAAGATTGCGAAATAAACGAATAAAATGCCACTATATATTATTCGTGCCTTTGCCTATTTGAAAAAAGCGGCTGCCTTAGCTAATTTAGAGGCGGGTGTTTTGGAACAAGAAAAAAGTGATTTAATCGGTCAAGTTTGTGATGAAGTCATTGCAGGTAAACTAGATGACCAATTCCCGTTAGTCGTTTGGCAAACAGGTTCAGGTACACAGTCAAACATGAACTGTAATGAAGTAATCGCATATCGTGGGCATGTTTTGAAAGGCGGAGACCTATTGGATAAATCCAAATTTTTACATCCGAATGACGACGTAAATAAATCACAGTCATCAAACGATACTTTCCCGACTGCTATGCACATTGCTGCATACAAGCTTCTCATCGAGACGACGATTCCGGGGATTGAAAAACTAAGAGATACACTTCAAGCCAAAGCCGTTGCCTTTAAAAATGTAGTAAAAATCGGCCGTACGCACTTTATGGATGCCACTCCATTGACAGTTGGTCAAGAATTTTCGGGTTATGTATCCCAACTAAATCATGGACTCAAGGCAATCAAAAATACACTTGCGCATTTGTCTGAATTAGCCTTGGGAGGAACTGCCGTAGGAACAGGTATCAACACGCCAGAAGGATACGATGTGACAGTTGCTAAATACATTGCCCAACTAACAGGTTTACCTTTTGTCACTGCCGAAAATAAATTTGAAGCACTTGCTGCTCACGATGCCATTGTGGAAGCACACGGCGCACTTAAAACTGTAGCAGTTAGCTTGATGAAAATCGGAAACGATATTCGTATGTTATCATCAGGACCACGTTCAGGTATTGGCGAAATTTTTATTCCAGATAACGAACCAGGTTCTTCCATTATGCCAGGGAAAGTAAACCCGACACAATGCGAAGCCATGACAATGGTCGCAGCACAAGTTTTAGGAAACGACGTAGCCATCAATATCGGAGGTTCAAATGGACATTTCGAACTGAATGTTTTCAAGCCGATGATGATTCATAACTTCCTTCATTCCGCGCGTTTGATTGGAGATGTATGTGTGTCATTCAATGATAAATGTGCTGTTGGTATCGAACCAATCGCTGAAAACATCAAAAAGCACTTAGATAACTCTTTGATGCTCGTTACGGCTTTAAACACCAAAATTGGGTATTACAAAGCGGCTGAAATTGCACAAACAGCTCATAAAAACGGTTCTACGTTAAAAGAAACGGCTGTCGCTTTAGGGTATTTAACAGCAGATGAATTTGACGAATGGGTTCGTCCAGAGAACATGGTTGGTAAGATTAATCTGTAAGAAGACAACCTTTTTTTTGAGATGGGCGTTTCTAATGAAACGTCCATCTTTTTTATGATCCATTTCATTCGTTTATCTACATTCATAAGTCTCCTCGTTTTGGGCTTTGGTTGCCAAAGAAAAGTAGTATCGCCATCAGGTATTTCTATTGACTACCCAGTAGCCTATATTATTAATGGAGGCGAAAATTCAGTTAGCTTGCTAAACCTGAATACATTAGAAATAACACATACCCATTTTATCCCAGAGTTTCAAGACCGTTTTGCACACCATATTTATGTATCAGCAGATAAGAAAAAACTAGCGATTGCCATGCCTGCCTATGATTTCTCAGGCGGGCATTCAGGATTACATGACATCAATGCATTAGGTGGAATAGCTGTTCTAGATGCAATGACATTGGAATTTATACATAAAATACCTGTTAATTTTGCCAATCACAATGCGGTATCTGCACACAATGACCAAGAAATTTGGACAACAACACATTCACATAGTGGAGATTTGGTTGTTTATTCTGCACAAAATGGCGTTGAAATCCACAGACAACCCTTGGGGCCAGACCCAAGTGAAATTATCGTTACATCCAACCAATATGCACTTGCTGCCATTGGAGAAAGTAGTTTTGTCGGCGCAGTTTCTACGCAAACCAAAGCAGAAGCAAAGTTTATAAAAGTTGATTTGTTTCCAACGAATGTTTGGCCCGGGAACGATACTTTAGCCATAGTTGAAAATAAAAACAAAAAATCTATCAATTTTATAGACTTACGAACACTGAAAGGAATTGAAGCAATTGACACTCCTTTTACACCTGGGTTTTCGTGTTTTGTAAAAAATGAACTTTGGATTGTAGAACCGAACACGAAACATGTCCATATTTATGAAAAAACAAATGGACAATGGCAAAAAAGTAATCAAATTGAAGCAGGAGCAGATGCACATTCAATGGCGTATATTGCCTCAAAAAATCTTGTGATTGTAGTTAATCAAAAAGAAGCGAGTATCAGCTTATTTGATGCCAATACTCGCCAAAAATTAAAAACACTTCCTGTTGGTCTCAAACCGAATGGTATTGCAATCCGATTAAATTAATTATTGTTTTGTTTCTCTGAGTCGGTCCATGAGCATATCATGAAATTGCCGCTCTGTCCGAATAAGTGCTGCATATTGATTTGTACTAATCACTTGCAGAAATTTAGATTTATATGCGCTCGTTACCGAGAGTTCCTCCTTCTTTAGCTTGAGAATCTTCTCCTCTGCGTCTATAGCTGCTTGAGCAGCTAATTCACCCGAAGAAATCCCCTTTTGTAGTTGGCGGATTTGCCGAATAATTGTTCTTTTCTCGGACTCATATGCATTATACACAGGCCAAAAACGCTCTGCTTGCTCACTATCCAAATTTAGATTTTCTGTAATCATGCCAATTTTCATTGACTGAATCTTTGATTTGTCTTGACCTCCCCTTTGCGCAAACGAGTTGATTGTCAGGAGTAATACAAAAAACACAAAAAAACCTTTATTTATTTTATTCATCATTTCATTAATTGATAAGTTAAATCCCGAATTCATCTGCATATTCCTTAAGGTCCTCTGCATCAATATTTTCCAGATTTGTCGATACAGGAATCTGAAGAGATTCAAAGTCCTCTAAAACAAAATTACCTGTTCCAGAACTTTCCAGATACGCAATAATTTCTGCTTCTGTCACAGTTTCTAATTCAGTTACAACACTTTTTGACGAAGCGCTATCCATCATATAAACTAAAGAAGCAGCACCAATGAGTAAAACACTTGCCGCGGCGGCAAAACGTGCCCAAGTTATCATGCCAAATGGTGATTTCTTCTCTAGCTGTTTGGATTGTATTGTTTTTGATAAGAGACGGGCTTCGAGCGAATCAAAATAGCTAGTTGGGACTTGAAACATATTTTTATCTCGTAGTTCAAGTTTCCAGTCTAATTTTGTTTCTAACGGAATAGCCGACAGACGTTCCTCCAATGCTTTAAAAAAGTCCTTGTCAGGCACATTGGTCGAAAGTGTATGCTTCTGCTTATCTTGTTCCATTTTACGTCTTGTTATGCTTCTTTGACAAAAGAAAGTGCGAAAGGTTTATTCCTCAAGTAAATTTTCCTCAATTTTTTTCATAGCAGTATGGTAAGTAGCTTTAAGCCCTCCTACTGTTGTACCCGTAATCTCTGAAATTTGTTCGAATGTGAGGTATTCAAAATATTTCATTTGGAAAATTTGGCGTTGTTTGTCTGTTAAGGTAAGCATTGATTTTTGTAATTTGAGTTCAATTTCTTCACCTGACACACTTCCTGAGGCAACCGCTGCCTCCCATGTATCGACAAGCGCTTGGTTATCTTCTAACGAAGTCATTGTCGCTCTTTTTTTCTTTTGTAGAAAAGTAAGTGTTTCATTTGTGGCAATTCTATATAACCAAGTGTATAATTTAGAATCGCCTCGAAATTTGTCTAGATTTTGCCAAATTTTAATAAATATTTCTTGGAGCAAATCGTCTGCATCGTCGTGGTCGATGACCATTCTTCGCACATGCCAATACAACCTTTGTGCATATTGGTTCACGAGTTTCTGAAACCCCTTTTCGCGCGTTTCGGGATTAATCAGAAGCGAAATAAGTGCTTGTTCTTCTTGCATATATCTATAAAAAGACCTTGGTACTCACGTGTACCAAGGTCTTAAACTAACTTTTATTCGTAACTAATTATTGCTTTCTAGCAATCACTTTCAGAACGGCATCCACGATAGCAGCAGCCGAAAGGCCGTATTTTTCCATCAATTGTGCAGGAGTTCCAGACTCACCGAACGAATCATCTACAGCAATATATTCTTGTGGAGTAGGTAACTCAGCACTCAAAACTTGCGCAATGGCATCACCTAGACCACCATTTTTTTGGTGTTCTTCACAGGTTACCACACAGCCTGTTTTCTTTGCGCTTTTAATGACAGCCTTAACATCCAGCGGCTTAATAGTGTGAATATTGATAATTTCAGCGTCAATGCCTTTTTCAGCCAGAATTTCACCCGCTTGAATCGCTTCCCAAACAAGATGTCCAGTCGCAAAAATCGACACATCCTTGCCTTCGTTCACCATCCAGGCTTTCCCAATTTCAAACTTTTGATTTGGGTCTGTGAATACAGGAACGGTTGGGCGACCAAAACGCAGATACGCGGGACCTACATGTTCTGCAAGAGCAATAGTTGCTGCTTTGGTTTGGTTATAATCGCATGGATTGATGACCGTCATGTTTGGCATGGCACGCATCATGGCAAGATCTTCCAAAATTTGGTGTGTCGCACCATCTTCACCCAAAGTTAATCCAGCATGAGAAACCGCAACTTTCACATTTTTATCTGAATAGGCGATAGACTGACGAATTTGATCGTATACACGACCAGAACCAAAGTTAGCGAAAGTCGTTGCATAAGGTACTTTACCCGCAAGAGCAAGACCCGCAGCTACGCCCATCATGTTCGCCTCAGCAATTCCACATTGCACAAAACGTTCAGGATGTTGGTCAATAAATGTATTTAACTTAAGTGAACCGATTAAATCCGCACAAAGAGCTACAACATTTTCTTTGGTATTACCGAGCTCCGTCATGGCATCACCAAAACCTGAGCGAGTATCTTTTTTTTCTGTATATGTATATTTTTTCATTGAATGAGATACAAGTTTTTTGAATTAATAATCACCCAGTGTTTCAGGAAGTTGCGCAAGGGCATCTGCCAATTGTGCGTCATTTGGAGCGACACCGTGCCATTTGTGGCTACCCATCATGAAGTCAACGCCTGCACCCATTTCTGTGACAAGAAGAATCATTACGGGCGTACCTTTACCCAATAATCTTTTGGCTTTTCTTAGTCCTTTTACCACCGAGTCCATGTCATTTCCTGCTTTAATTTCCATGACATTCCAACCAAACGCTTTGTACTTTGCTTTTAAGTCACGGTTATTCATGACTTTAGCCGTTGGTCCGTCAATTTGTTGGCCGTTTAAGTCAATAATAGCGATAAGATTATCTAATTGGTGATGTGGAACAAATTGAGCTGCTTCCCAAACTTGACCTTCTTGCTGCTCACCGTCACCCATTAGGCAATATACCGTAGATGTATCTCCGTTCATTTTCTTGGCAAGTGCTGTGCCTGCTGCCACTGAAAGGCCTTGACCAAGCGAACCCGAAGCAATCCGAATACCTGGAAGATGCTCGTGCGTTGTTGGGTGACCTTGCAAACGCGAATTGATTTTACGGAACGTCGCCAATTCATCTACACCAAAATATCCACGTCTAGCAAGAACAGAATAAAAAACAGGCGAAATATGACCATTTGACAAGAAAAACAAATCCTCGCCTGTGCCATCCATTTTAAAACTTAAATAACCACCCTTTCCTTTGCGGTTATTGATTTTCATTTGCTGAAAATACAGAGCAACTAATAAATCTGTACATCCAAGAGAGCCACCTGGGTGTCCAGATTGGCAAGCGTGAACCATCCGAACGATATCTCTTCGTACTTGAGTAGCCACCGCTTCTAATTCGTGAATTTGCATTGACGTGTTATTTGATAAAAAAGAAAAACTAAAATTCTATTGTCTTTATAAGAGTTGTGCCGAATGGTTCTTCGTATCCACTTTCTGAATAATCTCTTCTATAATACCTGCTTCGTTAATAACAAAAGTTGTCCGGGCAATTCCCATGTAAGTTCGTCCGTACATGCTTTTTTCTACCCATACACCATAAAGCTCAGCAATTTCGTGTGATTCGTCTGCAAGTAAATCAAAAGGTAAACTAAATTTATCAATGAATTTGACATGTGACTTCACAGAATCAGGGCTTACTCCCAAAACTACATAGCCTGCTGCAAGCAACTGTTCGTAATTATCTTTTAAATTACATGCTTGTGCTGTACAACCGGGTGTGTTATCCTTTGGGTAAAAATACAAAATCACCTTTTTCCCTAGAAAATTGGTCAAATGTATTTCCTCTCCTTTTTGATTTACACCCACAAATAAAGGGGCTTTTTGTCCTATTTCAACTTGCATGCTTTACAATGTTTTTGTGAAAGTACGTGTATTTCCTGCTCTATCTGTTACCAAGCATTTGATTTCTCCTCCGAAATTTACGGAATTATCTTTTTTCTCCGACCATATAAGCCCATTTTTGTATTCATACTTCATCAAAATCCATTCCTCATCTGCATAACAAGCAAAATCCTTGATACCGGATAGATTATCCGAAATCTTAAATTGAAGGAAATCTTTTGTTAATTTGACAGGTGTCACTGTTGGAGGCGTACTATCTTCACGAATTGTAAAAACACCAAACTCTCTGGACTGGAACCTAATATGTCCATCCTGCCAAATGCCTCCTAAAAATTTGCCTCGACCTTCTAGATAGGCATGTTTGTGTGACGTATTTCCTACATTTGGCACTTCCCAATCTACCGCAAAATAATCTTTGAGCGGAACAATGTCCTTATGAATCATCAATTTTGTCCCATTAGTAGCCAATTGAATGAAAGTTGAATCGTACAAAGATTCTTTCATATCTAGCGTAAATGCGGCAGAAGAAAGCGATGTTTTGCGAGGGCTCACCAAACCAATAGACGGTACGGACTGAATTGTTTTTTCTACTTTTACTTTTGTAGGAATTCCTGCTGCCATGTCGTAGACAAACACTTTTTTCTCAGGAGATAAAATAGGCTGACCCACAGGAAACCAGTCTCCTTTTACCTCGACATACGCAACGGATGTATTAGGACGTGGATGTGTAGCTTCAATTAATAAAAAATTATGTTCTTGTGTAACTTTTACCTCTGGATTTAATGAAGAACTTTCTTCGCTTGTTTCTTGAAAAAAAGCTTCCGACTTATCACCTGTAAGCGTAAATTCAAGACTTTTTTTATTCCCAAATGTATCTTCCAAGAGGATTCGAACTGGGTGATTAGCCCTATCATTGATACTAATTTTACCTCTGTTGGCATTGGTTTTATAATGTGTGAATCGATTTCCAGGCAAAACGTAACACCGATGAACACGTTGTCCTTTTTTGAACATTCGTTCGTAATCTGTATGGAGATTCATGTCTAATTTTAGGTCAAAAGAGGTCCGAAAGAGATGAAAATCATAGACCAATTCATTATCCATTTCAACAAGAATGTGCTGCACACCTAGTTTAAACGGAGAGTTCGCAGACTTATCATACGCAAGTAATTCGACACCTATGGTTCCTCTTACTTTAATGTGAGCAGGAATTACCAATGCTTTGCCATTCCACTGTGGAGTAAATTCAATTGCCCCAAAGCGTCCATTTATTCGGGCATCTTTCTCCAGTGTTTTGAGAATCACTTTGTCAACAACGGGTGCTGTATTGTCCTTAATTTCTGAAAATCCAAACAAGGCTGGGTCTAAGACATTTTCATTTACATCTCGAATTTCAAAATGCAAATGCGGACCAGCTGAGCTTCCTGTATTTCCGGAAAGAGCAACTTTTTCTCCTTTTTTTACCGGTAGTTCGGAGGCATCAAATGATAAATCCACCTCCCATTTTTTCTGTTTGTATTGTTCACTTTTTAATTTATCACCGATAGGTCCAACAATCGTTTTTAAATGTGCATATAGCGTAGTAAAACCATTGGGGTGTGTAATGTAAATAGCGTTTCCATAGCCGTCTCGGGCAATTTTAATCCGCGAAACATACCCATCAGCAGCGGCAAAAATGGGAACACCTTCTACCCCTCCAGTCCGAATGTCCAATCCAGCATGAAAATGATTTGCCCGAATATCCCCAAAACATCCAGAAAGTGAAGCAACACTAGAAGGATTTACGGGTAAGATAAAATACCCTTTTGGGACGTTGGGTGGTGTAGGTAAATAACGTGATTCAGTCTCTTTCTTTTGAGCGAATGCAGTTGTAATACAGAGGAAAATGAGCAATAAAAGCGGCAAGCGCATAAGAAATAAACTAAGTTTAAAGGCAATTTTAACGTATTATTTGACGGAAAATCGAAGCAACTCTTGATTACCCAAACGAGCAACTAGTTCATCTCCGATTTTTACTGGACCTACCCCTTTGGGAGTACCCGTAAAGAGAATATCACCTACTTTTAGCGTAAAATATTTCGAAACATGGGCAATGAGAAAATCAATGGAATAAAGCATCAAGGATGTATTACCTGTTTGCTTCAATTCACCATTTACGTGTAAATCAAAGGAGATATCCTCCATACTTGCAAACGTGGACTTTGGAATAAACGAAGAAATCGGTGCTGAACCGTCGAATGCTTTCGCAAGTTCCCAAGGAAGCCCTTTCGCCTTTAAATTTGATTGAATATCCCGCGCAGTAAAGTCAATTCCGACACCAATTTCGTCGTAATATTTATGTGCAAAGGCAGGATCAATATTTTTCCCAATTTTAGAAATACGCACGATAACCTCCACCTCGTGGTGAATGTCCGAAGAAAAATCTGGCAAATAAAACGGCTCATTATTACGTAAAATGGCTGTCTCGGGTTTGGTAAAAATGACAGGCTCTGAAGGTTTTTCGTTTTGAAGTTCG
>JBKBRQ010000113.1:0-8861 GCA_046292055.1 Spirosomataceae bacterium
CAAGTGGGTTGGTATGCAGCGGAAGTTGGCAGACAACCGTGGGTCGTGTATGGACTTCTTCGTACGTCGGATGCCCTCTCTGAGTCCGTTCGGGCGGAGCAAGTTTGGTTTTCTTTGATTCTCTTCACCTTGGTTTATGTACTGTTATTTGCCTTGTTCATGTATTTATTGACGAAAAAAATCAAACATGGATACGATGATAGCAAGTTAGTCGAACAAATTCCAGATTATTCCAAACGAGATAATCCATTCATTTCATCGACACATTAACATTTAACTTTTAGGATTATGGAAACATTTTTGTCTATTCCTTACGCGACTTGGTGGTTTTTGGTTGTCGGGGGTGTATTTACGGGATACGCCATATTGGATGGTTTCGATTTGGGTGCAGGCGCCTTACATCTCTTTTTCAAGAAAGAAGAAAGTCGGCGAATTGCCTTAAATGCCATTGGGCCTGTTTGGGACGGAAACGAAGTATGGCTCGTTATTGGTGGCGGTGCTTTATTTGCTGGTTTTCCAGTCGTTTACGCGACAGTCTTCTCGGCATTTTATGAATTATTTATGCTATTTTTAGTACTTCTGATTCTTCGTGCGATTTCCATTGAGTTTCGGAGTAAAGAACCTATGCTTTGGTGGCGAAAAACATGGGATACCACGTATTCTGTCGCTAGTATCTTACTTGCGCTCTCTTTGGGACTTGTTTTAGGCAATATTATTCAAGGTGTAGCCATCGATAATACGTATGTATATAGAGGAACGTTACTGGATTTCTTCAATCCGTATGCTTTTTTAGTCGCATTTACGACCTTGGCTTTGTTTATGATGCACGGAAGTATTTATCTAGTTATGAAAACAGAAAATAGGTTGTACGCCAAATTAACTATTCTTGTCCGGAATACGACGATATTTTTTGTGTTGATGTTCAGCTTGACCACGTTAGCGACACTTCTATTCATTCCGCACATGGTAGCGCGTTACAAAGAAGTGCCGTGGATGTTCTTTATTCCGGTATTGGCGATTTTAGCAGTGGCAAATATCACGCGCAATATCACAAAAAGAAAATACAGATGGGCATTTGCTTCGTCGGCCTTGGTGACGGCCTTATTGATGATGATGGTAGCGGTGGGATTATTTCCGAATATCGTTTTATCTTCTTTGGGTTCTGCACATCATCTAACGATTGAGAATTCATCCGCGACGAGTAAGTCATTGGGTATTATGTTGACTTTTGCAGCGGTGGGTGTGCCGTTGGTAGCTACTTATACAGCCTTTGTATTTTACACATTTCGAGGTAAAGTACAGCTAGATGAGCAAAGTTATTGAGAAAGAAATAACGAAACTACCTCCTTACTTTTCCAAAAACACTACTTTTCACGAGAGTTATTCACAATAAAATGTGGATAACTCCTTTTTATGACCCCAAAATGTGGATAAGTTCAGGTATTTATCATAGCATAATAAAATACGTGCATTGTTGAATTACTTGTTGATAAAATCTATATTTACGTAATTATAAGAGTATAGTCACCTTACTTACAAGTCATTGATTCTATAGTTCAGTACATTTGCTTCACCGTTCATCCATCATTTCTAATAAATAAGTACCATGTTACAAATAAGCTTAATCATTTGGCAAATTTTTGTTTTCACTCTTCTTATGGCGTTTATATACTTTACAATCAAAGTAATTCGTAAGATACTGAGTAAATAAACGTGGTATCATACTCCCCCATTTGAACGTAAAAATACCATTACTCCTTTTTAAGAGCACTCGATTCAACTAGGTTATTTATTTTTGCTATTGTGAACAAAAAATAAATAACATGCTCCGTTTTTTTCCTTTTCTCTTGCTTGGTCTTTTTCCGTTTTTCAGCTTGGCACACCAAGGCCAGGTACAAGGTATTGTAAAAGATGCCAAAACGGGTATTCCGCTAGCAGGAGCAACACTTCAAATCCAAGAGATTTCATTCAGTACCCAAAGCAATGCAACAGGTTTTTTTCAGTTTACAGAGATACCGACAGGGAAATATACACTTCGCGTGTCTGTCATTGGGTATCAAACGGAGACGATTGACTTTATATCGGCGCACGACGCCATTGTACGGTTAGATTTTGCCCTCAACACATCAGAAATTTCACTCGATGAAGTCATCATTTCTTCTTCAAATCCACAGAATCAATCTCTGATTTCCTCGATTGACATCTTATTACGTCCCATTCAGAATTCACAAGAAATATTACGGAGTGTTCCTGGATTGTTCATCGGGCAACATGCGGGCGGTGGTAAGGCTGAACAAATTTTCTTGCGTGGATTTGACATAGACCACGGCACGGACATTGCACTTTCAGTAGATGGAGTTCCTATCAATATGGTTTCTCATGCCCATGGCCAAGGATATGCGGATGCCCATTTTATCATCCCAGAGTTACTAGAAAAAGTAGATTTTAAGAAAGGCATGTACGATGCCGATAAAGGAAATTTTGCGACGGCGGGTTGGGTGAATTTCCAAACGAAAAAAGTCTTGGACGAAAACTTTGTCAAGGCAGAAGCAGGGCAGTTTCAGACATATCGACTGGTTGGTGGCGTAAAGTTCCCACAAAAAACAGGCAAAAATAATACATACCTATCTGGTGAATATACCTATTCAGATTCCTTCTTTGAATCCTCTCAGAGATTCAATCGACTTAATTTATTCGGAAGATACCACGGACACATCACGCCAAAAACTAATTTAACGGTTACGGCTTCTACATTCTGGAGTCGTTGGGATGCTTCAGGACAAATTCCTGAGCGAGCTGTCAACGACGGATCTATCGGTTTTTTTGGTGCCATTGACCCCACAGAAGGGGGTGAGACAGCACGAACAAACATCTATGCCGATTTCGTTACCACAACCAAGCAAAATCATGTTTGGAAGAATCTATTTTACTACTCAAATTACCATTTCGAACTCTTCTCCAACTTTACTTTTTTCTTAGAGGACCCAGTTCGTGGTGATCAAATCAAGCAAAAAGAAAAAAGAAACCTGTGGGGGTATCAGAGTAACTATGCTATTTTCCATGAATTAGCAGGAAAGTCAGCTACTTTATCTTTGGGTACATACTATAGACACGACCTTGTTACGGGGTCAGAGCTTTCCAGAACAGCCAATCGCACTGAACTGTTGGAGCGTTTGAAGTTCGGGGATATCCAAGAAGCAAACATGAGTGCCTTTATAGAAGAAAACATTTCTCTATCAAACCAATGGAGCATCACGGCGGGACTTCGTTATGAATATTTCAAGAACCAATACATCGACTTTATCACAGATTCGAACGGGCGTGCACAAGATTCGCAACTTTTACTACCCAAACTAAATGTTTATTATACACCCAACCCAAATCTTCAGTTCTACTTTACGAATGGCAAGGGATTTCATTCAAATGACACACGCGTTGTTGTTCCACAAAACGGGTTACGAATACTCCCACCTGCGTATGGAAGTGATTTAGGCGTAATTATAAAGCCCGTTAGCAAGCTCTTGATTAATACATCTGTTTGGTATCTTTGGCTAGACCAAGAGTTTGTGTATGTTGGTGACGCTGCTATTGTAGAGGAATCAGGAAGAACGCGTCGTTTGGGTATCGATGTATCTGCGAGATACCAACTCCTAAAAAATCTCTTTATTGACACCGATTTGAATTGGGCAAAACCACGTGCTGTTGACGAAGAAAGAGGCGAGAATTTTATTCCATTAGCTGTACCATTCGCTAGCGCGGGTGGTGTCACCTTAAAAAAAGAAAAAGGGTTGAGTGGTAGCTTTAGGTATAGATATTTGGCGAACAGACCTGCCAATGAAGATTTTAGTATCGTTGCCAAAGGGTATTGGGTAAACGACCTGCTCATACAGTATAATAGAAACAAAATAACGTATGGAGTTTCTGTTCATAATATCTTTAATGTCCGCTGGAAAGAAACCCAATTTGCTACACTAAGTAGATTGAAAGAAGAAGATATACCTGTTGAGGAAATACATTTTACACCAGGTACTCCCTTCAATGCAAGAGCGTTTGTTACCATTAAATTGTAATTATCTATACATCTAAATAGTAAAGTCCGTGTTCCCAACATGATTGAGGTAACACGGACTTTGCTTTGAACTCCTCTTTTAGTGTGGATGAGTTGGCCTTACTTATTTTATATCAAAACGGTCTAAGTTCATTACTTTCGTCCAAGCAGCAGCGAAATCTTTTACAAATTTCTCTTTTGCATCTTCTGCTGCATAGACTTCTGCAAGGGCTCTTAACTCAGAATTTGAACCGAAGATTAAATCAGCGCGAGTAGCCGTCCACTTTTCTGTTTGTGTCTTTCTATCCGTACCAATGAACACTTCTTTATCTTCATTTTTTGCCTTCCATTCTGTATCCATATCTAGAAGTTTCACAAAAAACTCATTGGATAACGTTTCTTTTTTATCACTAAAGATGCCATTTTTTGATTGGTCATAATTAGCACCTAAGGCACGCATTCCACCTACTAAAACCGTCATTTCGGGTGCTGTCAATGTCAATAACTGAGCCTTATCAACCAATAATTGTTCTGTTGATAACGTATATTTTGTTTTCAAATAATTTCTAAAACCGTCTGCCATTGGCTCCAACAAGTTAAACGACTCGATGTCCGTTTGTTCTTGTGTTGCGTCCATTCTACCCGGTGTAAACGGAAGTTGAACGGCGTAACCTGCATTTTTTGCTGCTTTTTCAACGGCTACATTACCTGCAAGTACGATGATGTCTGCAAGAGAGACTTTCTTATCCTTACTTTTTGCATTAAAATCTGCTTTGATTTTCTCTAGCTTTGGAAGAACTTTTGCCAATGCCTCTGGGTTATTTGCTTCCCAGTTTCTTTGTGGCAATAAAGCGATTCTTGCTCCATTTGCTCCACCTCTTCTGTCTGAATGACGATACGTAGAAGCAGATGCCCAAGCAGTTGTTGCCATTTCACTGATCGTCAAACCCGAATTCAAAAGTTGATTTTTCAATGCTTTGATATCGTTCGCATCAACTACTTTGTGATTTAAAGCAGGAATTGGATCTTGCCAGATTAAATCTTCTTTCGGTGCTTCTGGTCCAACATACGTTGATTTTGGCCCCATGTCGCGGTGTGTCAATTTAAACCAAGCCTTCGCGAATGCTTCTTCAAATGCCTTTGGGTCATTATAGAATTTTCGTGCGACTTTTTCGTACTCAGGGTCAAAACGGAACGCCAAGTCAGTCGTCAACATGGTTGGTTTGTGTTTTACATTAGGGTCAAAAGCATCTGGAATAAATGCATTTGCGTTCGAAGCTACCCACTGATGTGCACCTGCGGGACTTTTGGTTAACTCCCATTCGTTATCAAAAAGAATTTTAAAGAACCCGTGGTTCCACTGCGTTGGCTTACCTGTCCAAGTTACTTCTAGACCAGATGTAATAGCATCTTTCCCTTTTCCAGTTCCATAGGTACTTTTCCAACCAAGTCCTTGCTCTTCAATACTTGCCGCTTCGGGGTCAGCTGCTACATGATGAGCAGGTCCTTTTCCGTGTGTTTTACCGAACGTATGCCCACCTGCATTTAAAGCTGTTGTTTCTTCATCATTCATACCCATTCTTTTGAATGTCTGTCTGATATCTACTGCAGCCGCAACGGGGTCTGGGTTTCCGTTTGGCCCTTCTGGGTTTACATAGATCAAGCCCATTTGTGTAGCCGCCAATGGATTTTCCAATGCTCTTCCTTCAGCATGTCTTACGTCATCTAACCATTTTGTTTCTGATCCCCAGTATACGTCACTTTCTGGCTCCCATACATCTGTTCTTCCGCCAGAAAAACCATACGTTTTAAAGCCCATCGTTTCGAGGGAAACATTTCCTGCTAAAACCATTAAATCAGCCCAAGAAATTTTGCTACCGTATTTTTGTTTAACTGGCCACAAAAGTCTTCGTGCTTTATCTAAGTTGGCATTATCAGGCCAGCTGTTCAAAGGCGCGAAACGTTGCTGCCCAGCTCTTGAACCTCCACGACCATCTCCTGAGCGGTATGTTCCTGCACTGTGCCAAGCCATCCGGATAAACAAAGGGCCGTAGTTACCGAAATCCGCTGGCCACCAATCTTGTGATGTCGTCAGAACGTCTGCTATGTCTTTTTTCAAAGCGAAATAATCCAATGAATTGAATGCCTTGATGTAATCAAAATTAGCACCCATCGGATTTGTTTTTTCTGAATTTTGTCTCAAAACTTCCAAATTAAGGCGATTAGGCCACCAATACTCTGGACTCTGCTGCTTCATGGCAGCTTCACGGTTCTTGGTTGTTTCTGTTTTCGCTGCAGAACCATGTCCAAGTGGACATTCTCCAGCGCTCTCTTGTGACATCGCTGCAAACCCTGAAGCAAGGAACAGCCATGTAAACATCATTTTTTTCATTCTATGTGTTGGTTAATGCAATACAAATGATATTGAAAATACATCCAAATCATCTACATATAGTTAATTTATATATTATGCAAATATATTATAGAATCCATCTATACTATGTGACTATTGTCACGTATAAATATGACAGACAGCAGGGTTTGTAGTAGGAAATGATACTGACTTTTTTGTAAGATGTAAAACTACTAGATCAACTTTCCATTTATTGATATAGTCATCGGAAGATAATATCTAACTAAAGGTCTGGTAATATCGCAAGGATATTTTTGCATTTTGATTCGTAGTATGCAAAGATATCCCCTTCGTTTTCCTCCTCATTTTATACAAACTGCTTGGATGATGTTAGCAGCATTCGGTGCTTATTTTTGTACCTATGCCCTCCGAAAACCCTTCACAACGGGCATGTACGTAGACCAATACATAGGTGCTTTTTCTTTCAAGTCGGTACTTATCTTAGCTCAAGTGCTAGGCTATATGCTCTCAAAAGTGATTGGGATTCGGGTTATTTCTGCCACAAAAAAACAGAGTCGGGTCTTTTTGCTTGCTTCGTTTTTTGGTTTTTCTCTCTTTTCTCTCCTTTTATTTGGACTTTATCCTGGCCCCCTTCAACCTGTATTTTTATTTCTCAATGGGTTGCCCCTCGGCATGATGTACGGGCTTATTTTTCATTATTTGGAAGGTCGAAAAATCACTGAAATTGTTGGTATTGCCCTCAGTATCAACCTTGTCATTACATCCGGATTACTAAAAACCAGCTATTTACTTCTACAGAAATCATGGAATTTATCTGAAACTTGGCGTCCTTTTGTCTTGGGCGTATTGGCCACCCCTCTGTTTTTGTTATTCCTTTGGATGCTGACGCGCATTCCTGAGCCAACGGAAGAGGATAAAAAAGAACGAACGGAGCGTGTTCCCATGACTAAATCTACGCGCAAAGAAATGATGAAACGGATGGGAACAGGGATATTTTTAGTAGCTACTATCTATACATTTCTGACTATTTTACGTGATTTTAGGGATAATTTTTCACTTGAAATCTGGAAAGAACAGTCTAATCAATCTCTTGATCCGACCTTATTTGCTCGTTATGAAACCTGGATTGCAGTTGTGGTATTGTTTTCTATCGGCTTTTTATCAACTGTTCGAGACAACATTCGGGCTTTTCATCTCAATACCTTTCTTTTACTCGGCAGCTGTACACTTTTAATGGCGAGTACGTGGCTATTCTTACAAGAAAAACTATCTTTCTCTCATTGGTACATCTTGGCAGGCATCGCACTTTTTTTACCCTATTTATTGATTCAAGTTACCTTTTTTGAGCGTCTATTGGCTCTATTCCAGTGCAAAGGGAATGTCGGTTTTATGGTTTATATCAGTGACTCTCTGGGCTATTTAGGAAGTGTTCTCTTAATGTTCGGACGGGAACTTTATGCGGATTCTTCGCTCTCCTTCACTCAAATTCTCACACATGCTTTTCTATATCTTTCTATCTTGGGATGGCTACTGACTTTACTCCAATTCTTATTCTTTCAAAGAAAAATTACTGACTCCAAAAAAATAATAACGCCTTCCATTTCCTGAAAAAAGGAGGAATTTCTCCCTCCTTTTTCTCAAACTTAAATCCAATTTTCGAGCGAATGTTGGGCGAATCCAGCAGAAGAAGTCATGCCTTTTCCTCCGATTCCCGTAAGTATTCGGACGGATGGAGTCACCATTGTATCCAAAATATCCGCTTCGTGTTGGCTGTACATCCCCGCCCATTTACGGGCAATTTTATCTTTCAAAGGAACAGATAGAATACGTACTGCTTCGTCAAGAATGAGTTGGTCAATTTCTTCTTTCGTTCCCAATCCGAGTGTCTCTTTTTCGAAGATTGGTGCATATTCGTGCGAGTCGCCCAAGATAATCGAGCCATCCATCGCTTGTTTGAATAAAACATGTATTCCCCATTTTTTCAACTCCATTTCTCTTTCCAAAACGGGTAAACGAGCGTGCGCATCACACGTTTGAAAAGACTCATACCGCTGGATAGTCAAACCTGTAAGTACATTGCCTGGCAACACAACTGAAGGTAAAGGAACGGTTTGCAACATTTGTAACTTACTAATAATCAATCCACTATTTTTGATTATTTCAGGAAATAGCCATTGAGATTCATATCCTCCACAAATTAGCGCACGTTCAGCCGTCCAGATTGTTCCCTGCGAACTTGTTAATTTAACGCCCTCGCTGCCTTCCTGAAGAGCAACGATGGGTGTACTAGAAGCATATACAAGCCCTTCCTTTTGTTCAAGATAAGCGAGCAACGAAGCTATCATTTGATGGGGTTCCACACTTATTTCTTGCGGAAAATACAATGCTCCACGCACATAATCTCGCCGTACATCCGGGTATTTTTCTAATACTTGTTCG
>JBKBRQ010000114.1:0-7852 GCA_046292055.1 Spirosomataceae bacterium
TTGGATACACAAAATAATTTTCAGTTATATCAAAGAGCAGAAAAGGAAGCATATGAACTACTTATAAAAGAATTTGGATATTCCCCAGAAGAACTAAGTCAAAACAATCTATTTCAAGAAGTTTAAACAAACCCAATTACTTATCTAATACCCTTGCACTGAATTCTGTAAATGCCCATTAAATACTGATTTTGAGTACAATACAAAATCGCTTAAATACAATATTTACTTAAAAAAAGTACGTCCCATCATCTCAATCAATTCAAACAAGTGAAACGTTCCCTTTTAACCATAACCTGGCTTTTTGCTGTAGTACTTCCTACATTTGCACAAATAACACTCGACTTTCCATTTACACGAATGGTATTTCAGCGTGACCAAGAAAATAGAGGAAAGATTCTCATTTCGGGTTATACTATTCCTAAAGTCGATTCAATTACTGTTCAATTAATGCCGGTTGCTCCAGAAACTGGAGAGCTGCAACAAGAGAAGCTTTGCAATGATTTCCGGAGTGAAAATAAACAACTCTTTTCCTCAATTGTTGAAGCTCCGAGTGGTTGGTACAATTTAGTTGTCCGCACGTATCGAAACAGCCGACTCATAGACTTGTACCAACTTGAAAAAATTGGCATCGGTGATGTTTTTCTCATCGCAGGTCAGTCAAATGCACAAGGTCACGGTTCCAGAAACCCTCCTTCGTCGTTGGACATGTATGAACGAGTAAATACAATTTTGGATTACTCGCTTTCAATGAACCAGCTTACGACCTTTAACTATCAAAAATTACTAGCTCATTTTACCTTATATCCTTCTGGAAACACATCTTGGTGCTATGGACTTTTAGGTGATATGCTAGTACAAAGAAATAAGGTTCCTGTTTTATTTTTGAATGCAGCTATAGGTGCCACAAGCTCTACAGATTGGGCATTAAGTATCGAAAACAAAGCAATGCATACAGCCGGTAGACCTGACTTTCCTTACCATCTTGTTGCAAAAACACTTCAGTTTTATGCAAATATCACAGGTTTTAGAGCTATTTTATGGCATCAAGGAGAATATGACACTATTTTCCCCCCAACTGATTCCTATTTTACTAATCTATCTAAAGTCATTCAAGAAACACGAAAACAAGTCAATTTTCCACTTCCTTGGGTCGTTTCAGAAGTTTCTTACTTCTTGGATAAAACAAGTCCTACGGTCATTGCAGACCAAAGAAAACTAGTACAGGAAATCAACCAAGTTTATGCTGGCCCTGCAACAGATGGGTTTGTAAACTCAAGAAGTGATGGTATTCATTTTTCTAATGAACCCGGATACAACGGACTAACCCTACTAGCACAAGCTTGGGACAAAGCACTTTCTTCCGAATTTTTTAAAAATGCGAAGCCACTTCTTCCCACATTTACCCTACCAACAGTACTGTACGAAAATAAAACAACCAAACTACCTACAAACTTTCAAGTTGCTCCTTTTAATAGAACATTTGATAGCTTTCAATTTATTAAGTCTCAAAATGGAAACCATTTTGTGTCGCCAAAAGTAAGTTGTGAAACGTCTATTTCACTCACAGACGCAACAGAGCACCCAAAAAACAATATAACTAAACTATACGCACAAAGTAAAGTGGAAATTGGTATACCCATTCGGAAAAAAGTCTTCTCCGCTTTTGCTGAAGAATTTATCCTTTTGCAACCTGGTTTTGCAACAGAAGCCAATGCAACATTTGAAGCTAATTTAAAAGGATGTTATGAAGATTGGGAATAATTCAATTGCTACAACCTCCAATTCGAGCTTCAAAAATAGAAGAACCAGTCACTTGGAAGCCAGGCTCAAAAATGACACTCTTTTTCGCTAATACTTTTATCTCTGAAGGTGTCTCTAGCAGCGCACCTAAAGTTATCTTGTTTCCAAGAAAGGTTTGTTCAATACCAGCCTCAATGGTTGTTGTCAGTCGTATGTCTGTTTCCTGTCCGATAGTAGCAGAAAATATTTTAGGTTCTGGAATCTGACAAATACCCCAATCTCTCTCACATGTTACTTGCCAAATTCTGTTCTCATTGATTTGAACCAACTGCGCATCACCAACAAATCCGTTACTCCAACGCGTAGTTCCCAAACACCCAGTACTAGCAACAATATAAATATCTGGCTCACATATATTTACAATATTTTGTTGCACTTTTACATCACGTAATGAATATGTAAATACCTGATTTCCTTTGTAAATTAAAATAGAAGGAGTTGGCAATTCTGTATAACGAATACTGTCTGAAGGGTACAAAAATGGGGCATCAGAACCCGCCAAATCGGACAAAGAAGTAGCAAAAATAAAAGGTACATCCCGAACACGCACGTGAGTTTCCACCTTCTCACTCTCACAGTACCCCGAATTACGTGCTGCAACCCAAAAAGATTGACTTCCCGACATTTGTGTAATTAAGGGAGAAAACAGACTACCAATTGCCAAAGTGGAATCTGTTGTTGCTGACGAATACCAAGAAAAAAGAGTACCTAATTGGCTGTCACTACCTTGAGTCTGTATGGTAATTGAAAAGCCAGAAACACACAAAGGATCATAAAATGTATCATCTGTAGGTAAGAGGGTCCATGTACCAACGGGCTTTTCTCCATACAATTTTTCGAATGAATCTTGTGGTAAAAATAAACCATTTGAAGGTTTTGAACCTTGCTGTATAGCAACCCCATTCATGGCAAAATCCATGGTAAACAACTGACTATTACCCAAGCTTCCACGCTGGTATTTTCCTAGAGGTAGTAACGTCAATACAGTTCCTGAAGGACTTTGCAACTGAAAACTAATTTCATCAAAAAAAGGAGTTCCTCCTCCATCAGGTGTATCACAAAATGCCTCTGTTGTGCCATCTTTTTTTTGCCAACTAATTCGTACCTGCAAACCAGACAAGACCCCTCCTATCCCATCTACAACAACCGATGGATTTGCATTACTTTGTCTGAAATTATCATAGCCAACAACTCCTCCCGTGTATGTAGATGTAAGAGGTCCATAAAAAGGGGGGGAAGCTAAAGTAGCGTGAAGAGCTTTGCTATCAGTACAATAAAACCCTGTTGTAGAGGTAACTGTGGGTTTCTGTGTTTTTTGTTGATTTTGGTAGATGTTTACCGTTCCTGTTTTCACTTCACAAGCACCCTTTCGAGCAGCTAAACTGTATGTCCCCTCTTGGTTTGTACGGATGTTCGATAATTCACTAAAGAGAATCCCATTTTTATACCATTTGTATGCTTCAGCTCCGGTTACAGACGCTTTTAACCGGACAACATCTGTCGAACAAATATAGAGGGGGTCATCTGTTTGAATAGCGAGGGAAAGTAACGGTGAATTAAAACAAGTAACTGCTTTGTACAGATTTAAACGTCCTGCACCCATTTTCCCAACAAAATTTGGATTTATCTCATCTATGGGGTCTGACGTTCTCTTTAAAAAATCTTCTAATTCACTTGCAGTAAGCGTATGATTTACATGTTTCAGAAAGCCAGCTGCTGCTGCTACAAGTGGAGCAGCCATGGAAGTCCCACTCAAAACTGCATAAGACCCAGACGGAACGGTACTTAGAATTTGACTCCCAGGAGCAGAAATGTCTACTTTCTCCCCATGGCTCGAGAAAGTACTCCGATTATCGTTTACATCCGTACTTGCTACCGACAGGACGTGATCATAACTGGCAGGATACAAGAGGTCTTCGTTGCCAGCATTACCTGCTGCAGCGATAATTAAAACACCTTGCTCATGGGCTTCTTTAATAATGTCTTGTTCAAATTGATAGTATTCATAGCCACCCCAAGACAAACTGATGATTTTTGCGCCGTTCGCAACGGCCCATTGTATCCCCTCATAGCCAGAAAAAATAGAATTCGGGTCCGCATCATCTGGTGTTACCTTGATGGGCATAACTTTCACACGATTCGCTCCTGCACCCGCTACTCCCAAACCGTTGTTTGTCAAAGCATTGATTATTCCAGCAACATGTGTTCCATGATTAAAGGAATCGTTGGGAGGGCTTGGATCAGTATCGTTATCAGAAATATCGTATCCTGCTACAAAGTTTCCTTGTAAATCAGGGTGGTTTATTTGAAAGGCATTATCAATGACAGCAACTACAACATCCGAACCTGAGTCTAACTGAAAAGCCCATGCTTGTTCAGCCTGAATTTTCGGTAGATGCCATTGCTGGTTATAAAGTGGGTCATTCGGTTGTACGAATAATTTTCTGACTGGTATTTTTTCTACATACTCTACTGAAGGGTCCTGCTTCAATATTTCAATAATTGAATCCAACTTACCTGTTGTAACTTCGAGTTTATAAATTCGCTTCATGTTATCTGACTTCCCTAGATAAAAAGGTCTTGAAGCATTTCGAATGACTGACTTTGTTTGGCCTTTCGACAAAAATGGTAGTTCTAGCGACATGACTACCTGGTTTGTATTCGCCCGATTAGTTCTTCTGTAGTATTCTTTTTTTACTTTTACGTAAATTTCGTTGGGTACAAATTCTTGCTTTTCTCGTTGTTGTCCAAGTGATTCTCCAACAAAGAGTAGAAAGAATATCAGCATAAACCATTGAATTTTCATCTCTTCACCCTTTATTATTATACAAATTTATGAAAAAAATCTTACTATTACTGCTCTCTTTCTCGAGCTTAGCCCAGCGAGTACCGCAGGGAAGTCACGAGATTTTACATGAATTACAAAAGTTTCAAGTAGTTGGTAATGTTATGTACGTAGCTGCCCACCCCGACGATGAAAACACACTTTTTATTACGTATTTAGCCAATGAAAAAAAGGCAAGAACAGCATATATTGCCATGACCCGTGGAGATGGCGGTCAAAACCTAATCGGTAATGAACAAGGTGAAAATGTGGGTTTGATTCGTACACATGAACTCCTAGAAGCACGAAAAAGAGATGGTGGTGAACAATTCTTTACCCGTGCTGTTGATTTTGGATTTACCAAAACAACGGATGAAGCGCTTACTACTTGGGGAAAAGAAAAAGTATTACATGACCTCGTTTGGGCTATTCGAAAATTCCAACCAGATGTCATGGTAAACCGTTTTCCACCTGATTCCCGCGCAGGCCATGGGCATCACTCTGCCTCCGCTGTTCTTTCTGCTGAAGCCTTCGACGCCGCTGTTGATCCTTCTAGATTCCCTGAACAATTAAAATATGTAAATACTTGGCAACCCAAACGCCTTGTTTGGAACTCGTATAGCCCTGGTTTTCAGAATAATACGCCAGAAGAGCCTTCCTACATCAAAATTCCTTTAGGTGATTTCAACCCACTCCTCGGGGCGTCATACTCCGAAATTGCTGCTGAGGCAAGAAGCATGCACAGAAGCCAAGGGTTTGGTTCAGCAAAAACACGTGACCAACGTACAGACTACGCACTTCACATCAAAGGTACACCCGCTCAAAATGACCTTTTTGACGGTATCGACGTCTCTTGGAATAGAATTCCTGGCGGCGCACCTATCGGAAAAGCGATGGAAAACGTCATTTCTTCTTTTTCTATCTTAAATCCCGCCAAAAGTGTTCCGGCGCTTCTTACCATTTACAGTGAGCTGGATAAACTCCCTAAATCTGTACATACAGAGTATAAAAAAGAACAACTCAAAAATTGTATCTTGGCTGCTGCAGGAATCTGGGCAGAAGCTACTTCTACACAACCTTTTGTTGCACAAGGCGAGAACGCAAAAATCTTTGTACAATTCAATAGCCGGAATTTAGAAGGTGTAACTCTACAAAAAATTTCCTTCCAAAATATTCAAAAAGATTCCACCCTTCAACTACCTCTCAGTCTGAACAAATCTATTGACATCCCATTTGACGTTTCCATTCCCTCTGATTTTCCAATTTCACAACCTTATTGGTTACAAAAGCCCAAAGAAAAAGGATTTTATACTGTCGACGACCCCACACTTATCGGTCTACCGATGGCACCTGTTGCTGTTTCTTGTACTGCCTATCTGCGTATAAATAACACACTTTTACCCGTTCATTTGCCCGTAAAAAACAAGTATGTTGAACCTTCTATCGGAGAAATTTACCGTTATTTTGAGATTCATCCACCTGTTACCGTGACTTTCCAAGAAAAAGTCTTGGTCTTTAGCGAGAATAAATCGCGTAGTATTTCGCTTCTTGTCCGTAGCAGTGCCAATTCGTTCAAAGGAAACGTAAGCATCTCTATACCAAGTGGTTGGTCTATATCACCAAAACAAATCCCTGTCTCTTTCTCTAAAAAAGAAGAAGAAAAACTAGTACGTTTTGAATTAACCCCAACCACAAAGCCAACACAAGAGGTACGACTAGAAGCACAAGTAACCCAAGACAACGGCCGTTCCTTTTCTCAAGCCTACAATACAATTCAATACCCACACATTCCTATTTTACATACATTTCCACCAGCTGAAGCACAAGCAATTAAGTTGGATTTGAAGAAGAGTGGGTCTAAAATTGGGTACATTGCAGGAGCGGGAGATGAAGTTCCTGCAGCATTGGAACAAATCGGTTACGAAGTAACACTTTTGAAAGAGACGAACTTCAGTCAATCACTCGCTTCATTTGATGCCATCGTGGTAGGTGTACGTGCCTATAATACCGAAGACTGGCTTCCAAATTACGTAGATGCACTGATGAATTATGTAGAAAAAGGAGGAAACCTAGTCACTCAATACCAAACAAACGCCTTTTATGGTGTACCTAAAGCACGTAAACTTGGGCCATATCCCTTTGAAATTGGACGTGGGCGCGTGACGAATGAAGAGGCAGAAATGAAAATTTTAGACTCGAAACACCCTATTTTTACAATACCTAATAAAATAAATGCCAACGATTTTTCGGGATGGGTACAAGAAAGAGGGCTATACTTTGCCTCCAAATGGGCACCAGAGTACCAAACACTTTTATCTATGAAGGATGATAACGAAAGAAGTACGGAGGAAGGAGCCGTCCTTTATACTCCCTACGGAAGAGGAAACTTTGTATTTACTGGACTTGCCTTTTTCAGACAACTCCCAGCGGGTGTTCCCGGTGCATACCGCCTCTTTGCAAATATGTTGTCCGTTCCAAAAAGATAATTTACTTACGCATCAAAAAAGAGGGGAAATGACTAAAATCATTTCCCCTCTTTTAATTCAATAACTCCTTACTGGACGAATACGATAATGTCAAAATATGAATGAAACATGCAATTATTCAGCACCAAATGTACGGAGGACCTTTCTCGGACTAATCAAATAGCTTTTTCCCACTTCAAACCACCATCCATCACCCATAGATACATACATGCCTGTTCGGCTTGGTTCTGTATTGGTGGCTTCTTCGTACAACATTTCACCAGAGTAAATTTGCTTTAACAATTTGTTTAACTCCTCCCAAGTAAGCTCTTCTCGAGCAATTTTCCCATCGGTTTGACTGTGCACACGCGCAAGAGAACGCTCTACAAAAGATGCCTTGATTTGATGTGACTTCTTCACTCCTCCATCCATACGTTGCAACGTAATCTCCATAGGTTTCTCTCGATTACTCGCCTCAAATACAGCCTGCAATAATTCATTTAAAAAAGCTTGCCATTCTTCCTCATTTATAGGGTAAAAAGTCGGTTGGCCATCTACTTGAATTTCCCAATAAGCCTCAGACTCGGCTAAAAACTGTTTTTCAACGGGTTTCGTTCTTTTTAAAAGTTGCTCTAAAACTATCTTCCAAGCGGTTGGAAGCGTAATCTTTTCTTCCAAATCATCTTGCCCCGTATAGCCTTCTTCTTCCAATTCTTCTTGTGTAAAATCTTCTCTATCAAGAAAATACATACCAATTTCC
>JBKBRQ010000114.1:7862-8860 GCA_046292055.1 Spirosomataceae bacterium
TTTATCAATTTTAGCCGTTGGAGTTTCTTCAAAATGAGAGATACATATCCACGCCTTCGGTTTTTCATAGGTTTTTAACCGTTGAGAGGCAAACGCCCAAAAGTCCTCGATGGTTCCGGGTGGTTGCTGCGCCTCCAGATAAATAACTAAACGCTGCCCCAAAACTTCATCTGGTTCTCCCCAAGCAAAAAAACGGTGTGAAATTTCTCTCGAAGCAAACCAATTACTTATTTCCACATCTATTTTCCCTAATGGAATTTTTACGCCTCCACTATTAATAGTCTGATCTTTTCGACCAACGATACGAAAGGAATTTTCTGTCTTCATTTCTACCAAGTCATTCGTCACCAACCACTGAACTCCCGACATTTCCGAATGAATCTCCAAACACCCATCTTCATTTTGACGAATTTGGACACCTGTCAAGGCCGTAAAATAAGGAGAGTAAGTCGGAGAATACGCCTGAATGGCTACATGGCTGACGGTTTCTGTCATACCATAGGTTGCCCATATAGGAAAGGTATGTTGACTTATTTTTTCTTGTAAATGAGCTGAAATCGGCGCACCTCCAACAAGAATGGCTTTGGCATTATTTAGTAAATTTCGGGCTAATTCATCTTCCAAAATATACTGCAACTGCATAGGAACAAACGCAAAAAAGACTTTTTGTTTGTACTTTTTTTGAGTTAGTGCCTCATAGACTTCTTTATCAATGGGTTGAGCGCTTGGCGGGACAACAAAAAACTCTAACTGAAGATAACGCGCTCGAAAAACCATCATCATCCCTGCAATGTAGGATGTATGTAAACAGCAAAATACGCAGTCTCCAGAATCTAAACCAAAGGCAGATTTGGTAGTTTCAATCGAGGCAATGATTTGTGAGCGCAAAATCGTAATCTCTTTTGGCTTGCCCGTACTCCCCGAAGTTTGTATACAAAATGAGGTTTCACCAGCCTCCCACTTTTGGACCAAATCAGAGACTATCTTGGAGTATTCAT
>JBKBRQ010000115.1:0-8846 GCA_046292055.1 Spirosomataceae bacterium
GTGTTACCCAAACATTAGGTATTCCAGCTCTGAAACAAGAACGTTCGCAAAACTTGAGCGCTGGTTTTACGGTTCGTCCATCTAATTCTTTCTCATTAACGGTAGATGGTTACTTAGTGAAAGTAAAAGATAGAATCGTATTGACAGGACAATTTACCAACGAAGATCCTGAAATTGGTTCCCTTCTCAGTGATTTAAACGTCGGTAGAGCTCAATTTTTTACGAATGCTGTTTCTACTACAACCAAAGGATTGGACATCATTCTTTCGAACAGAAATGCACTGGGTGAAGGCTACCTTACCACTTCATTTGCTGCAAATTTCAACGACTTGACGATAAACTCTGTCAATACCAATGAAAAATTAGCCGGAAAAGAAGATACCTATTTTGATTTACGGGAAAGTTATTTCTTACGTGCTTCTGCACCCCCTTCGAAATTAAACTTAACTCTTGATTATCAAATCAAAAAATCTTCCTTCTTGGTTCGTTTTGTTCGTTTCGGACAAATTGAATTGGCTAACTGGAACTACGATGAAAATGATTTGGATGTTTATACGCCTAAAATCACGACAGATTGGGGCTATACTTTCAAGCCGAGTCAGAAAATCAACTTTACAGTGGGTGCTAACAACGTTTTCAATGTATTTCCTGATATGTCTTCAGGTTATGTTACAGAATCGGGTGGTCCTTGGGACCCTGTACAAATGGGCTGGAATGGCGCATTTTGGTACGGAAAACTCAAATTTGGCATCTAATCATAAACTCCCGTACTCACTTTTACCAGTAAGTACGGGAGTTTTTTTTACAAAGAACTTTGCCTGATTTCATCTTCCCAAATAGCCATCGCCAATCGGATTTTATCATAGCCATATTCCCCATTTAATGCTTCAAAAAGTGGTTTCATCGGTAATAAAGGCGTAATTCCTATTTCCCTTGCCTTCTTGATTATCACAATATATTCTTCTTTTTCTATTAATTTCCACAAATCAATAGAAGGTTCTTCGGATTTCATTCGAATCAAATGTTGAACGACGGTCGCTTGATTTAGCTCACGCTGCTTTGCTATATCTGCCACAGAAAAACCTTTTTTATATAATTCTAATGTCTGAACATAGGTCATTCCTTTCGCCGTGACACGCATCCCAGTTGCAGACTGTCCTTCAACGAAATTCCGAACTTCGTGCAAAAATAATTCACCAAATCGCTTGTACTTTTCTTCACCGACACCGCCAATATCCATCATTTGTGACTTCGTAACCGGTCGTTTGGTTGCCATTTCAATCAAGGAACTATCCCTAAAAATAAGATAAGGAGGCATTTTTAAAGAATCGGCTACCTGTTTTCGGAGTAAACGAAGGTGCTCGAACAGTTTTTGACGTAACTCTTCTTGTTTTGATTTTGCGGATGGTACAAATTCTTCCTCTCGCTCTTTGCGTTCCACAGCTGAAACATAACGCGACAACGCAACCTTTCGGTTGCCCCGTAGGATTTCCCAACTCACCTCATTTAATACAAACCGATGCCCTTGGTCGTATGCAATATCCACTAAACCTGTGTTCAACATTTGGCTGATATAATCCATCCATTCCTCTGTACGCGTATCTTTTCCTGCGCCAAACGTCTTGATTTTTTCGTAACCACTCCGTAAAACTTGCTGATTGCGACTCCCCCTCAATACGTCAATTAACAAACCCATCGCAATTTGCTGGTTCGTTCGGGCAATAGCAGATAATGCCTTTTGAGCTAAATCTGTGCCATCAAACCGAACAGGAGGATTCCGACAAACGTCACAGTTACCGCAATTTTCTGCTGTTGATTCATTAAAATAACTTAGCAAAATGATACGTCGGCAAATATCCGACTGCGCATATTGCTGCATACGTTCCAATTTCGCTTCCTGTAGAATTTTCTGAGGTTCAGGCAAACTGGACTGAAGAATCATCTCTTTGCGCGAAATAATATCCGAAATACTGTAAAACAAGATTGTATCTGCCCGTTCGCCATCACGGCCTGCTCGGCCAATTTCTTGGTAAAAGCTTTCTACATTCGCCGGCAAATTGTAATGAATCACCCACCGAACATTGGACTTATCGATGCCCATTCCGAAGGCAATTGTGGCGACAACTACCTGAATATCGTCTTTCAGAAAGGCTTCTTGTACCCGAGAACGTTCTTCGTTGGATAATCCTGCATGGTAACATTCTGCCTGATAACCAGCTAATTGCAGGTCTGATGCTACTTTTTCTGTCGCTTTTCTACTCAAACAATAAATGATTCCTGCTTGATTGGGACGTTGCAGCAAAAAATCTTTCATCTGCTGCATTTTTTGCCGACCAGGAAGAACTTGAAGCGACAAGTTGGGTCGATCAAAGCTAGAAACAAAGCTATTTTCTTCTACAATACCGAGTTGTAAACAAATATCAGCACGTGTTACCCGGTCTGCTGTGGCAGTCAAGGCAATAACAGGAGTAGACTTGAAGTAACTCCGTAAATTCCGAAGTTGGCGGTATTCTGGCCGAAAATCATGCCCCCAAGAAGAAATACAATGTGACTCATCGATGGCAAATAATGAAACACCAATGCTTTGCAAAAATGGAATTGTATGTCCTGAGAAAATACGTTCTGGCGAAATATAAAGTAGCTTAATATCCCCCACTTTCGCTTGCCAAAGAACGGCATCTTGTTCCTTTGATGATTGACTTGAATTTAAGAAAGCAGCCGAAATACCGTTGCTGCGCAATGCCTCAACTTGGTCTTTCATGAGAGCAATGAGCGGAGAAATAACAACCGTTAATCCATCCAAAAGTAAGGCAGGCACTTGAAAACAAATGGATTTACCGCCACCGGTAGGCATTAAAACAAGTGTATCTTGTCCATTTAAAACAGATTGAATGATTTCCTCTTGCAATGGGCGGAAGGAATCATACCCAAAGTACTTTTTTAAAACGTGTATAGGTGTCATGGCACAAAAGTAGAAATGACGCGTCAAGTAGTGAAACCTGACCCGTCATTTAGTGAAAAAATTATAAGAACGAACGTATCAAAGCAGCCGTTTCTTCCATTTCTGCGGGAGAAAATGACTTCTTTTTACTAAAATCCATATCAGAAACATGTTCGATGGGCATCAAATGTACGTGTGCATGTGGTACTTCAAGCCCTACAACCGCTACACCTATGCGCTTGCATGAAACGGCTGCTTCAATGGCTGGCGCAATTTTCTTAGCGAATGCCATTAGTCCAACGTATAAATCATCGTCCAAATCGAACAAATAATCAATTTCTTTCTTCGGGATAACCAATGTGTGTCCTTTCATGCAAGGAAACGCATCGAGGAATGCGAGGAAATTAGCATCTTCGGCAATTTTATAGCAAGGAATTTCACCTTGAACGATTCGAGTGAAAATAGAAGCCATATTAATCCAAATCTCTGTATGCCATAATTCCACCCAAAACATTGTGTACTTTCTCAAAGCCCTGAGCGATCAAGAAATGTTTGGCACGGTCGCTTCTCGCCCCACTTCGGCAGTGAATATAGATATCTTCGGATTTCCATGCTTCGAGTTCCTCCACAGAGTCAGGTAAATCACCAAGTGGAATTAATTTAGCGCCCAAATTATCGTCTTCGTATTCATCTTCATTCCGAACATCCAAAAAATGAAAAGGCTGTCCGCTTTCGATTAATTCTTTTAATTGTTCTACGGTAATATCAAAATGTTGCTCCATTGTTCTTTAAGGAAGATTTAGCGTGATAAAATTATTTTTTTAGTAAATGTATTTGATTGTGTCTTTATTTTCAAAAAGTACGTACCATTTGGTATGTTTTCTAATGAAATGGGCGAATGCACATCCTTGGTAGAGAATATCAATCGCCCAGAAATATCTGCCAAAGATAGCGATTCAAACTCTTTTTGGGGAAGGTCAAAATAGAGCAAATCTGACGTTGGATTCGGAAAAACGTGGAAAATACTATCTGGTTCAAGTCCGGTAATTAATTCATCAGAAGGTTTATTAACCAATGTTTTATTACCCATTACAGGCCGAATGAGCAAGAAACCATCAAGATTTGACCTTGTCCATTCACCACCCGTATTTTGATAAATAACGGATGTATAAGGTTTCGTATTTTTATCTAAACCGATGGGAACAGCGGTCGGTGCGATGCGTTGCCAACCTACAAAAAAAGTATCATTTACGACGATACTTTCCATCAAGTCAAATTCGAGAAATTCATTTTTCTGAAATGGTTCTGTCAGACGAACAGCCTGCGAGGTCAGTAGTTCTCCGGGAACACCTTTGTTCGCGCGGTGCACTTGAAGCACGATGGTTGAACCAATCAAATCTGTAAATGTCGGTGAAAAAGCGACCCGAATGGCAGCTAACGTATCTTGCGGTAAACCTACAAATTGGATGGCTACAGAGCCAAATTGTTTGTCTGTATCCGCGCCTCCTTCTGCCGTTCCGTCGTCGTAAGCATAGTAATTTGTCAAATCATTTTGCAAGACGATGCGGTCATTTTGTCGAAAGAGCGGACTAGCTACAGAGGTCGTATCGAATGTTTCAGGAGTTGCTAGCTCTAGTTCATACTGAACTGTCTGTGGAGAAGAAGGCAACCGAGTTCCGGCCAAAGCTAGTTTGAAAGAGGTTATTCCATCACCGTCTACGTTGACAGGCGTTGGTACTTGTATTTGTTTAAAAATAGTACTCTGAGAAGAATCGCTGACGGTAAATTGATACCGAAACGAGCTTTGAAATTCCCTCAGATTTCGTACCGAAAAAGCGAGGGAATCAGCAAGAAAACGCGTAGGATTTGCCATAAACGTCTTGAAAGGCATGGCTTGAAATCCTTTTAAAAGAGAAGTTTGAATGGAAGAAATTGCGATATCTGGAAAAAAACCACGTTGCACATCGCGTTGCGTATCTAAATAAATGTAATCTACACTCCACGTATCGAAAGGCCCTGTTTGGCGGCCAAAACTGCGGAAGCGAAACTGAAAATCCTCATGAAAAAGAGTTTCGTCAACGAGAGGAAGTAGAACGAGTGTGAAATCAAGTGGTTTATTTTCTGGTGAGTGCCAAATAGTTTTCCATTCTGCTTGGTTGGTTCGTACTTCGAGAATCAGGCTATCCTCTTGGTCAGGGGCTTCCCCTGTTCCTTTGGCTTGATAGAAAAAACTAAGGACGAGAGAGTCTTTGAGAGAAACACCAGATAAGTCAATGGGACGTGAAGTAAGCGAGTCAGTCTGCCCTACAGCAGTTGGAAAATTGGTTACATAGGGAATACCTCTTATATCTCGACCATCAAACGTTGCCACATAAAAACTAGGTGCTTGTGTGGAACTTGGATAAACACAAACTCCAGCATTTATCCATTTAGCTGGAGAAATGCTGGAGTTTGTATGTGCTGAAAAATCATCAAAAAATGGCAAAGAAAGCCGCTGTGCAAATCCTGATGAAGTGTATACTAATGTTAGAAAAAGCGTAACTCGAAAGCAAAAAGTAGAAAACGGGTACATATTTTGAAACCATTAAGGTAAATTAGACGGAGTTGTCGGGCTGTCACTCACCCAGATATCTACAACGTCTCCAGCTTTGATTTTAGTGCCAATTTCAGGTCGTTGTTGAACGACAGTGCCTTCTGTAGTACTTCCACCCGCATCATTCAATACAGAACCAATCCGTAAACTTGAACCTTCCAAGACGAGCTTCGCTTCTTCTAAAGACATACCGACTAAACTTGGCGTTTCTAAAAGCTGGTTTCCTAATCCATCCCCAACAATAAGTGTCAGTTTTGTACCTTTAGGAATCCGCTCACCCAATCGTATTTCACGACCATCTAATTCTACCTTCAAAACTGTATTTTTTTCAATAGCTGGAATCATTTTCAGTGCGCTCACAATAAAACCTGCCATTTGTAACTGGTTTGTTGCACTTGAACTTGACCTACCGAGTACATCAGGCATTGTTGCAAAAGGAGCATTCTCGGTTATAATCGTCAAATAAATCTTACGACCTGACTTCACTATTGAGCCTTCCTTTGGATATTGTGCATGAACACTCAGCGGAGCTTTATCCGGTAAATACGTTGAGTCACTTACCTCGTAGTCTAAACCCATATTTTCTAACTTCTCAATCGCCTCCACACTGGACATTCCGTTTAAGTTGGGGACTTCAATGGCTTCTCCGTGATTTGTAGACCAAGGAAGATAGACAAAAAAGAAAGCAAAGAAAATAATCAGACCAGAGGCAAGAATAATGCCTACATGGACAAAAATATCAGCGCGGGTTTGTGTGCTCAATTTGGGCATACGTACTAAATATAGTTAGGTAAGTTCAGTAATAATCGTATCAAAAAACGCTTTAAAGCTACTAAATCTTTTCTTCAAACGATAAACCCATGGAATGGATTTTTGAAAAAGTCAAAAACTCTTAGCTAGAAAGCCGTTTAGAAAGTATTTTCTGCATGTATTTGCCCAAAATATCAAACTCCAAGTTTACTGTATCACCTATCTGAACTGCGTGCAAATTCGTATGTTCCCACGTGTAGGGAATGATGGCTACACTAAACTGATTTTCTTGCGAGTTTACAACCGTCAAGCTGATACCATTTACACAAATAGAGCCCTTTTCAACCGTAATATTCCCAAGCGACTCGTCGTATTGGAATGTAAATAGCCAGCTTCCCTCCTTATTTTCAACAGAGACGCAGACAGCCGTTTGATCCACATGACCTTGCACAATATGGCCATCAAAACGACCATGCGCAGGCATACAACGTTCCATATTTACTTTCGAGCCGACTTTCCACGTGCCAATATTTGTCTTTTGGAGAGTTTCGTCAATGGCGGTTACATCGTATTCTCCACCGATGCCGTCGGCTGAAACAGCACAACGAACAACTGTCAGGCAAACACCGTTGTGCGAAACACTTTGATCCACTTTCAGTTCGTGAGTAATAGGGCTTTGCAAAGTAAATGTCACATTTGTACCCTCCTTTTGTATGGCCGTCACGGTGGCCAAAGTTTCAATAATTCCTGTAAACATAAAGTTGTGTTGTGTTCTTACATGAACCGTTTCTTTATCGACAATACGATTTGTAACCACCAAAATAGAAAGATGAGTCACAAAGTAGCGCAAAGATAGCGGTAATGTAGCTATAAATTTAGTAGATTCGCAAAATCAACAAACTGTCTTGTGCTATGTTTAAAAATAAATTGCTTTTGGCTGTAGTGGGTATTTCGATTGTCGGGATTTTGTTTTATTCGCTCAATACAGAAAAAGACTATACCTCTATCGCGGCGGCGGAACGCGCAGATTACAAAGAAAATATGCTAACCATGGAGGACTCTCCAATTAAGGATGTACGTCAATTTACAGATTTTTCGTACTTTCCGGCAGACCCCAAGTGGGTGATTCAGGCGGATTTTGTAGCTACTACTACCAATAAGACGTTCCAGTTTATCATGACAGATAGTTCCTCCACGACGTTACCCAAACTCGGGGAAGCGACCTTCAAATGGAATGGCGAAAAAGTGACTGTCCATATTTTTGACGAAGAAAAGACGTTTTTACTACCGTTTCGGGATGCAACCAATGGACAAACTACCTACGGCGGTGGACGTTATATCAATATTCCGAAAGAAAATCTATCAGGAAGTACATTGACAATTGATTTCAATACAGCACATAATTTCTATTGTGCATACAATGAGAACTATGTTTGTCCAGTTCCACCCGTTGAAAACACCTTAAAAATAGCCGTTGAAGCGGGAGAAAAAACGTTTAAAGACCAATAATTTGATAAAACATATTTAAACCGTTGCGGTGCATCGCGGCAATGTTGATGTATCGCAACGATTTTTTATAAAATAGGACGATGACGTAACGTCGCGATTTATCACGGCGACGTATTTTAAATAGACGCAATGTAGTAAAAAATAAGGCGATGAATTAAACAAAAGGGCGAAGGGCGTACGTCCCAATCTGTTCCAATGATATTTTCCAAAATTGGAGTGAGTGAGGTTAATCTCAACTTTTATGGACAATATACCCAGAGTCCCCATTCAACTAATCTACATTTGATTTCGCTTCTTGTTATCCTCTTTTCTATCTAAAGGATTGAAGATATAGTATATCACTACCAGAACGAGGGCGATATGTATCAAAATTGCAAATGTCATACTTTGCTTCAAGAACGCAATTAGCATGAGGATTAAATATATTCTAAGCATGGCACCAATTAAAATTTGGGCATAATCAAATCGAGTTCTTCTAATAAATTTACAAAGTGATTTTTATTAATACAAAATATTTCATATTCGCTCAATAACGGTAATCTAAAAACCTTAACCCATTTCTTATTAATCAATCTAGTCAAATAAAGATTGTAATTCCTTAAAATTGGATGAATGCCATTCATTCCAATATCTTTTTTCGGAATTGAAAATCAGGGCAACTGATTATTAAAATCGGACAAATCCAATCCACCCCCAAACTCCGTACGGGCGAGGGGAATATGCCCCCAACCCAATGAATCAAATACACACCGCGATGAATCGCGGTGCTACGAGTTCAACAAATACACAACGCGATGAATCAAATACACACAGCGATGAATCGTGGTGCTACGGGGTATCATTTTCAAAAATATGCCACAACCCCATCCACCATCGAACGCCGTACGGGCGAATGCTATTCACCCCAATCATTGAAAAAAATCCGCAAACGTTTCTCTTTTTTCGGGAGGCTGTTCTATCTTGTACTTTATTCTCCATCTATCTATAAACCTACCTAAAATTATGCGCCTTCTTTCCGCTCTTTTTTGCTTGGTTTTTCCGTTTTTCGTACAC
>JBKBRQ010000116.1:0-8796 GCA_046292055.1 Spirosomataceae bacterium
GCGAGCCGTCCACGTAATGCCATCGGGGCTGGTCATGACTCGGTTTGCACCAGTTTGTGCAACTGCTAAAAACTGCCCATTTCCATAAGTAACGGACCGCCAACCATTATTTTCTGCTGCCGTGCGAGCCGTCCACGTAACGCCATCGGGACTGGTCATCACTCGATTGGTACCATCTGATGCAATTGCTACAAACTGTCCATTGCCATAAGTAACCGAACTCCAATCAATATTTTCTGTTGCCGTGCGAGCTATCCAAGTAACTCCATCGGGGCTGGTCATCACTCGGTTATTACCAGTTGATATACTTGATGCAACTGCCACAAACTGTCCATTGCCATAAGTAACTGACTTCCAAAAATTATTTTCTGCTGCCGTGCGAGCCGTCCACGTAACGCCATCGGGGCTAGTCATCACTCGGTTTGTACCAGTTGCTGCAACGGCCACAAACTGTCCATTGCCATAAGTAACCGACTGCCAAAAAATATTTTCTACTGCTGTGCGAGCCGTCCATGTGATGCCATCGGGACTGGTCATGACTCGATTGGTACCAGTTTCTGAAACCGCCACAAATTGTCCATTCCCATAAGCAACTGACTTCCAACCATTATTTTCTGCAGCCGTGCGAGCCGTCCAAACGTCGCCACCAATCGGACAATCTAGTGTCGCCGTGATAGTAATCTCATTACTCACCGCCATCGACGGATTCGCACAAGCATCGCTACTCGTCATCTCTACCTTAATTTTATCACCATTAGCAAGATTATTGGTAGTATAAGTTGCTCCCGTTTCATTGGAAATCACCGAATCATTCTTCTTCCAGACATACGTCGGGGCTGTTCCGCCATTGGTAGGCGTAGCCGTAAAGGTTACGCTCGTGCCAGGGGTGATGCTGTTACCGCCAGTAGCATCCAATGATATAGTTGGTGTTTTTTGATCTTCTATGGTAACTGTGGTAGTGGTTGAAATAACTTCACATCCATTTGTACCTCCTAAGCTGTACGTAGTGGTATACGTGCCTAAAACACTCTCATTCGGGTTAATGGCTCCACTCTGAGCATCAATACGCAACCCTGAAGTTGAGGTAAATGTACCGCCAGTTGAGCCAATGATCGTTGCCGTCGCTTCGGTTACACTTTTGCAGTATGTGGTATTACTATATGCAATACTTTCAACTGCATATTCTGGACAAGGCTCACATTCGTTTTCAAAAACGCCAATATTATCTCGACAACTCACTCCATCTCCAGAGAAGGCTTTCCAGTCACTCGTTGGCGGATTGGTTGAGCTTGAATTACTGTAAAAAATGTATTTGTTATCAGCATCAGCAATATACCAACCTTCCGGGTGATTAGGGTCACCCCCACCCCAATAAAACATCCTGAATTGGTTTTCATTTTTCAAATCAGGACGCATATTCCAGGTGCCTATTTCGGTATATTTACCATTTGCTAGATCGCAAAAAGACCGAACACACCGAATGGTAGGGTTGGCGATAATGGTAGGGAGTATTTCGACACTCAGAGTAGGTGGTGTGGTGACATCACATGTGTAATTTTTTCCTGCGACTCCATTTTTTTGCCAACCCGTTGAAGGAGGCTCAGATGCGGTTGTATTGGCGATAAAAACACTTTGTCGAACGAAACTTTCGCTGCTGTTACCCGGAATTGACAGCCTCCATACATCTGAGAAAAATAATCTTCCTTCGTTTGGTCCAAACAGGGAAGGTCTATCATTTACCAACCCATTTTGCTCATAAATCCCACTGAATTCACAGAAACCGGAAACATCAACTCGTATCGTACTGGGAATAGTTGGGGAAACATACTCTCCCTCCTGTACTAAAATGATTTTTCCTGCACAGGCAGATTCTACCTGCCAACCCGTGAGCGGAGGTAAATCATCCGTTGAGGCTACGGAGTAGGCAATTCCTGAAGCTCCCTGAATTACCCATTGGGCATTAGTATCATCATAATATAATTCATTGCCATCCGAATCAACAAATTTTTTCTTTCCATTCTTTGTGCCCGATTCGTTGTAGTTCCCCGAAAAATCTCCACAGTCCGTGTACACAGCAAATCGATCTAGAATCGTAAGCGTAACTTTGGTACCGTCACTATTATTGAATGGTATGATGAATTCACCCGTCGTTGTGGCCTTAAGACGCTCTGCTCGTGAAAATACAAATTGGTTACCGATTACGACCTGACACTTTTTCAGGACAGTCGATATTGTATTGGTTTCGTCATCCAATGTAGCTGTGTAAAAAAAAGGACTATTGGCAGGCTCACAGAGGGATAAGAATTCCGAAGGCATGATGGGTGTACGAAATCCTGTCGCGGCTGGACTCCTACAACTTTGGTCGATGCGTGTACTATAACTGTAAATGGTCTCATCCTTATAGAAGGTATTGTCGAAACTTCCGTCCTTGTGATGGAAACGGTAAGGGAAATGGCCATTACCCGTTCGTATGTCCGATATTGGATAAACTATATCAGGTCGATCAACGGGACAACTCGTCAGGGTTTGTGACCAGCTAAAAAAACTACTCAAGAGCAGGGGGAGGATACAAAACAACATGTGAACCCTAAGTCCCCAAAACGATTTTTGAAGGAGAATTTTTGGCATAAAATTAAAAACTAAGTGAAAAGGATTAGTTATAGAAAAGGGGAATCGAAACATCATTGGTATCTCAATATTTTCATGCTTTTTCTATGATAGCTTATCACATTGAGATTTTTCAAATGAAATATTTTACCACCTGAATAATCAAAATTACGGCCGCCGAAAGCTCATCTCAAAAGCCAAATAAACGGTTTGGGTAGAAAGTCTTTCGATGTGGGTGAAACGGCATTTTATGTAAGTGAAATATTCTCATTTTCCTATTTCAAGGAAAATTTGGCCTAGAAATAGGACACTATTGCGCAAACTTGTTCTCTGTTGATTTACCAATTCTAGCAGAAGTACTTAAATTTGCCTACACTTACTGTGCATCATGGTGATTGATGATAAATTCTGTTTCATGTGTGGACTAATTTCATGGATAAACAAACTGTTATTCAATAGCCCATTTTTGATAATTGATATAGTATTCCTAACAATCGTTACGAACCAGACTTATGTACCTACCTAATCGTGTGTATATCTTTTTTTTAGTATTTTTTCTATCCTTCATGGCTTTTTCCCAAAACCGGACGAACGCCTACCGCCAAAGTCAAATTGATAGCCTAACACAATTATTTCACGCAACCTCTAATAAAGTACAAAAGATCAAAATCATGCGAAATGCGCCAACCATTTGGGCTGACTACCTCACGCACGCCGACCAAATTGCTGAGCTGTACTTTAAAGCTATTTCAGTTGCTGAATCATTGGGAGATAAGAAAAATGCAAAGTTTCTCTTATTGGAAATCGCTAATTTAAAAATGCGTAAAAGCCTAGACGAGCCAGCTGCATTTACCTTGTACACCAAAGCCCTGGCTTATGCGAAAGAAGATAAAGATTATGCTACCGCCGCATGGATTTGTTATTCAATAGCAGCGATATATGAACATCAAAATTTTCGAGATGAAATGTATGCCTACTTTTTACAGTCTATAGCCTATTCAGAAAAATCAAATGAGATATTTTTAGGATCTTTTCGTTGGTTGATTGAATTCTACTTAGAAGATAACAAAATTGAAGAAGCGCTAAAAATTGGGAAAAAAGGTGTTCTATATGTCGAAAAAAGAACGGACTTAGCCAATCTAAGAGTTATAATGTATGGATATTATTACAAAGTTCTAAACCGATATCCTAAGAAATATTCTGAAGCTGCTAGATATAAAAGCAAAATTAATCGATTATTACCTTTAATAGATGAGTCTGTCGAGATTGGGGATTATGAGTATATAGCTACAATTTGCTTAGAAATAAACGAGTATGATAAAGCCATATTTTTTGCCAAAGAATACCTTAGACGTTTTGATGAGTCTAGAGATTTAGAGCGTAAAAAAATTCACATTTTCGAGATTATTTCATTAGGATATGAACGAAAAGGTGATTTTAAAAATAGTCTAGCTTATTTCAAAAAGTATTCATCAACCTATACAGAGACCTTGAAAGGCTTAAATAGCCTAGAATCCGGGCGAAAATTGATTCGGGTTGAAGGCGAACGTAACTTGCTTATCAAACAGCAAGAGGTAGAACGTGAAAAATTTTACCGTAATTTGATCGGTATTATTGCTGCTTTTGTTCTTGTACTGGGGGGAGTGGTCTTTTATTTTTACCGACGCGGACAAAAACAAAAAATAGAATTAGCTCGGCTCAATGCGACAAAAGATCGTTTATTCGCCATTCTATCTCACGATCTTCAGTCACCTATTGCCAACCTTCAAACCTTTATGAATTTAATTCAATGGGGCGCTTTAAGCCAAAAGGAATTTTCAGAATCCACAAATCTGTTTAGCGTTCAGCTCGAAAAAGTACGTAGTATGTTGGATAATCTGTTGAACTGGTCTCTTTCCCAAATGAGTGGAATAAGGGCTCAGCTTGCCGCAGTCAAAGTTGAACCAATTATCTCCTCCCAAATACAGCTAGTAAAAAATCAAGCCCAAGCCAAGCAGATTTCTATCACCCACTTGATTCCTCCATCACTACATCTCCAATGCGACAGCAATCACTTAACAATCATCATCAGAAATCTTCTCCAAAATGCTATCAAGTTTACTCCTGAAAATGGTAAAATCCACATCACTTGTTTTCAAACATCAAACCGCGTTTATCTCGAAATACACGATACAGGAATAGGGATGTCTGTACAAAGACGAAAACACTTATTTGAAATAAACAAAGAGCCTTCTCAGCCTGGTACAGCTAACGAAAGTGGAACTGGATTAGGGCTAGTTCTAGTCAAAGACCTCATGGATGCAAACAAAGGAACTATAGAGGTTAAAAGTGAAGTGAATCAGGGAACTACGTTTATTTTAGGCTTTGTTTTATAGATTGACAAGTCCGAACAGAAAAGTTATGTAACAACTTGATTTTTTCTACTTCAGTTGATATGTAGCCACTTTTGCTAAAAAATAAGATACTACCAATTGATACAAGGAAGATACTTTAAAGTGTGTAAGTGCCAAAATATTACCTACTATCAAAAAACAAGTAGAGCTAAAAGAAGTCAAACATGTGATTTGTGAAATAATATACAACTGAACCAAAACTTATCCAATAGAAACTTATTCAAAATACTCTGATTAGCAAAAGATGCACAAATGGAGTTAAAATTCATTTATATGTGACTGAAAATGGTTGTAATTGACAGAATCTACACCATAGTTTTCTCTCCTTAATGTACGGCTTGCTAGTGTTTCAAGAAGTAGGCATAGGAGGAATTAACAGGTTCTATATTAAATAAATTAACTATTTTGATTCATAAACAGGCTAGTCGTTTGGATAATCCAAGCATCTTACCAATAAACTCGCAGACAGTGAAGAATACGCCAGCTTAACGATGAGGAGATTACATGTTCAATGCAAACAATTTCCTATCAATACCTAGTCTTTAGAGCGTACTTTGTGTATTCTTGATAAATTTCAAAAGAGACCTAATGACTTTGTACTGTTTTTTATAAATTCTATTCTAAAACCTTGCCTAAAAGAGTGTTTTTAGGTTAGTTTTGCACCTAGTTCTCGTATTTAGAACAAATCAGAACTAGTTTGTCTCACAAGCGTTTTCAAAGTCGAAAAACAACAAGTTTACAAACTAGCTCTTTTCGCACGTGAACGTCCCAAAACCATAATATAAAAAGTGATAGTCTATGATAAAGATGAACACACTCGTCGTTGACGATGATAAACTTTGGCAACAGTCCATCAGTAAATTCGTCCAAATAAACCCTAACTTACATTTTATAGGTACCTGTTCTTCTGCTATGGAAGCCTATGGTGTCATGGCAGAAAAGGAAGTCGATTTACTCATTTGTGACATAGAAATGCCTGAAATGTCAGGGATTGACTTTGTCCGGAATATCAAAAATCCACCACTCGTAATCTTTGTCACATCACATCGAGATTTCGCTTTGGATTGCTATGATGTATCACCGGTAGACTTTATGTTAAAACCGCTCGAAGTTCCTCGTTTTTTATTGAGTATCGAAAAGGCAAAACAACGATTTGTGAATCACTCTGAGACGTTCACGATCAAACCTTACCTTTTCATTCGCGAGAATAATACATACGTCCAGGTTGCTTACGATGACATAGAGTTTATGGAGTCCGAGGATAATTTTCTTAAGATTTATGCCTCCCAACAAACCTACATGCCTATACTTTCGATTAGCAAAATGGAGCAGAGTTTAAAAGGGGATGTTTTCATTCGTATTCATCGTTCATTTTTAGTTAATCGGGAAGCCATTCATGTCATTTCAAAAAATGAAGTGCTCTTGAAGTCCGGAAAAAGTCTTCCAATAGGTGACCAATACCGAAACCAATTAAATCGAAAACACGTTGAACGTTTCTTAGTTACACGGAACAATTAGGAATCAAATCATTGCTACATCGTATTTTTCTAAGATAAACCACTCTTTTTCTTGTTACTATACGTCCTAAATATACGTAAATCTACGACCCATATAATGTAGAAAACTGGCGTTATCAATCCATACACCTCACTAGAACACGAAATAACATAACTATCTTACCCTTAATTTTTGGACGAAACATTCTTTTATTCACTTTTTTCATCCTTGCATTGGGGGTAAATGGGCAGAATATCTCAAGTTTGAGAGCAAAATTGACTACAGAAAAAGATGTCAAAAAGTAACTCATGTATTTAGATACGTTGGGAAATGCATATAGAAACATCATCCCCATTCCAGATTCCTCTATCTATTTCTACACCAAACGACTTAAGTTAAGCCAAAGACTTGAGGTAGAGAAGAAAGAGAATGAAATACGACTTTTAGAAAACAAACGAGAGATCGAATTACTCTATTTATTGATTGCCTTTCTAGTTATTCTTGTTTTGGTTTGTTTTCTAATTCTTTTGCAACGGTCTAAACTAAAAATTCAAGAACAAAAAACAGAACTAATACAGCTCAATACGACAAAGGATAAACTATTTGGTTTGCTATCTCACGACCTACAATCACCCATAGCCAACCTACAAACTTTTTTAAACCTCATTCAGTGGGGGGCACTAAACCAAAAAGAGTTTGCAGAGTCTATCACTTTGTTTAATACACAGCTTGGTTCTGTTCGTACGATGCTCGATAACCTGCTCCAATGGGCTATTTCGCAGTTGGGGGGCATTAAACCTTCCTTTTCCTCTCTTTCGATTGCACCTGTTCTCCAAAACCAAATCGAATTATTACTGCCTAATCTACATGCAAAGAACATTCATCTTGTACACACCATTGACCCGGCACTGACTATCTTCGCAGATGTAAATCACTTCACCATCATTGTCCGAAATATCCTCCAAAACGCCGTCAAATTCACAAAACCAGGAGGACAGATTCAAATCCAAACATACCTCGAAAAAGAGTCTGTTGTCATTCAATTTAAAGACTCTGGAATAGGTATCCCTACAAACCAAATCGATACGTTATTCCAAATCAACAAAGAACCTTCACGTCTAGGAACAGCACAAGAAAAGGGAACTGGATTAGGGCTTGTACTTGTCAAACAACTCGTCGATAGTAACCACGCAACCATACAGGTATCCAGCAAACCCAACCAAGGAACTACCTTTCGCATCGTATTCAAATCGTACCCATAAAAATATATCGTCGTTTATTTGACAAGGCTTTGTAGATTTCCCTCTATCCCAATATCCGGAAGTAAGGTGCTCTGTGAAATAGCTCGTCGTTTGCGTTGTCTTACTAAATCTTCCGATTTCATCAACTCACACAGAACAAGCACTTACCTCCAGAATTGGAATGTTAGAAAAGCAACGTAAGGTCATCTACACACGTAATCATTCGTCTTGCGACGGTCTTGGTTGTTTTGGTAAAATCTAAGTGGTCAAAAATCTATCTCAAAAACCCAACAACATGCCTATTCTATTCAAAAGTATGCTGCAGGAAATAATCTCTCAGATAAACTAAACTACTTCTTTAACTCTTTTTACGGAGAGAAATCTTGTAGTTATTTCTACCAAATTTAACACATTTCCCAGCTTGTCTCAAAGTCGAAAAATAACAAGTTTACCAACTAACCCTTTTCGTACGCCAACCCCCTTTAATCGTCCTCATAAATCCAAAAACAAACCCCATATCTACCCTTTTCCTCTCCTTAAACTCATCATACCCCATAAAAAAACACAGCCAAAGGAGTAATACCCCTCTGGCTATACAAGTAAATAAGTAACTTATTATCTGATAATAAACGGTTAGCCATTCTACAGCGTGAACAAAAAAATTAGCATTACATATACATAAATACCTCATTCTTTATACACTCAAACAACCGATAAATACTAAAAATACGAATCGGAACACATGCTAACTTCTATCTTTCGAACAGTATTTTTTTATAAATAGTGAAAAGAGATTTATCTACATACTTTCAGACAAGCGATTAAAATTTATCCTCAGAAACGAAATACTCCCAAGCTATGAAAGTATCTTGTATCAAGTATTTTTATATTCTTTGATAAACTTAACTACACCGACTTATCCTATTTTCATACGTCACGACTTGCTAGACAATACATGATAGGTCAACAAGAAAGAGCAAGAAATTTCCTCCTCTTGCTCTTCTGATAGATGATTTATACAATTCCTATTAACGCAACTCGCGAACAGCAAAATCCAC
>JBKBRQ010000117.1:0-8763 GCA_046292055.1 Spirosomataceae bacterium
CTGTTGCTTATAAACCCAATATTGCTTTTTTTGAGGCTTGGGGTGTCAAAGGGTGGGAAGCACTTCAAAAAACGGTTGAGTACATTCCAACTAATTGTTTTACTATTGCGGATGCTAAACGCGGAGATATTGGAAATACGTCTAGTTTATACGCTAAAGCTTTTTTTGATAAAAAAGCATCGGGTTTGTCATTTGACTCTGTGACGGTTGCGCCTTACATGGGTCGTGACTCTGTGGAACCTTTTTTACAATTTGAAGATAAATGGGTGATTTTATTGGGATTAACCTCTAACGTAGGTAGCCAAGACTTTCAGTATATTCGTACGGAAAACGATGCATTTCTTTTTGAAGAAGTTCTCCGTATTTCACAAACTTGGGGTACTGAAGACAACATGATGTATGTTGTGGGGGCAACACAAGCGGCTAATTTACAAGCGGTGCGACAAATTATTCCCAACCATTTTTTATTGGTTCCAGGGGTAGGGGCACAAGGAGGAAGTCTGGAAGAAGTAGCTAAGAATGGTTTGACGAAGGAGTGCGGTTTATTGGTTAATTCGTCTCGTGGGATTATCTACGCTTCGTCTGGGAGAGATTTTGCTGAAAAAGCAGCAGCTGAGGCACAAAAAATTCAAGAGGAAATGGCTATTTATTTACAAAACTTTGGTATTTTGAGCTACTAATTAAAAGTAGCCATGAATGAATTTTTTCTCCACTACGTGTGGCAGTATCAAAAGATGCGCACGAGTGAACTAATCACGACCCAAGGGCAAGTCCTTCGGGTTATTCGACCGGGCTGGTCTAATCCACATGCAGGCCCGGATTTCCTTGAAGCACATTTAGTCATTGATGAGCTAGAATGGGTTGGTCATGTTGAAATCCATTTTTCGTCCTCAGATTGGTCAGCACATCAACATACCAATGACCCTGCGTATGATTCTGTGATTTTACATGTTGTTTGGGAACAAAAAAAAGAAATTGCCTACAAAAATGGGATTCCTATTCCAACGCTTGAACTTAAATCGATTACTCCGCTAGAATTAGTTGGTCGATACATTTCATTAACGACAAATCCGACAAGTATTTCTTGCCAGGGGAGTTGGTCTTCCGTGGACTCTGTTTACAAACAACAAGCTATTGATCGCGCCTGCATTGCGCGCTTAGAGAAAAAAGTAGAAGAAATTACCCTACTTTTTCAAGTTTCTGAAAATAATTGGGAACAAACTGCGTACAGATGGTGGGGGAGTGCTTTTGGATTTAAGCTCAATAAATCATCTTTTCTACATCTAACCGAGGTTATTCCGCTAGCAGTGCTACAAAAACAAAGGGGGAATGTGGGGCAAACAGAAGCTACCTTATTTGGTATGGCAGGCTTATTGCCTACCATAGACGTAGCAGAACAAAGTGAATATGCCAGGTATATAAAAGAAGAATTTGCGTTTATTCAACGTAAATTTTCATGGTCAGAACGAAAGATGGAGGCCGTATCTTGGCAGTATGCGCGTACAAGGCCAGGTAATTTCCCGACCATTCGTTTGGCACAATTCGCCCAGTTTATTCAAAAAACACCACATATTTCTTCCCAAACATTGGCGATAAAATCCATTGATGAGGCAATTCATTGGTTGTCAGTAGAACAATCTTCGTATTGGCAAAATCAGTACACTTGGGAACAACCAGCCAAGAAACGCATGCAAGGAATGGGACAAGATTCGATTTTTTTACTCATCATCAATGCCATTGTTCCATACCAATTTTTTTACGGTCAATATTTCGATTTACCAGAGGTAATGGACAATGCGCTTCACTTGTTGTCATTATTACCTTCTGAGACCAACTCCATTATTCAGAAATGGAAAGAGTTAGATGTAAAGCCCAAAGACGCATACGAGTCACAAGGTATGATTGGGCTCTATACACAGTTTTGTCAGGCAAAGAAATGTTTGGAATGTCCTGTAGGTCAACATATTATACAAAAAGTATGATGTATTAATTAAGGAATGGGTGGTACCTTGGGTTCGGGTGGTGGAATGATTGCTCGGATGGTTTCTTTGTCTTTGATAGGTCTAAAACCAAGTTTTCTACCCTCTTCGAGCATAAATTCGAAGGCAAGGTCAAATTCATTTGGAATAATACCATCGAGCATAGCTTCCCGAATGCTGAGTTTGATTTGGCCAACCTCTCGGGAGGGTCTGAGTCCAAAGACTTCCATAATCATTTCTCCTGTAACCACAGGTTGGAAGTTTCGTAATTTATCTTTTTGTTCGAGTTCTATAAGGAGTTCTTCTACTTTGTCAAAATTCTTCAAGTATTTCCGAACACGATTGGGATCTTTGGATGTGATGTCTGCGCGACAAAGAATCATGAGGTAGTCAATATCTTCTCCTGCATCCACCAAAAGTCGTCTGAGTGCTGCGTCTGTGACACCTTCTTTAGCCACTGCGATAGGGCGTAGGTGAAGACGTACTAAGTTCTCTACCATACGCATTTTATGGTCTAGCGGTAATTTAAACCGTCTAAAAATACCTTTTACCCAACGTGCTCCGAGTTCTTCGTGGCCATGAAAAGACCAACCTACCTTAGGATGAAATTTCTTGGTGGCAGGTTTTGCAATGTCATGCAGGATAGCCGCCCAACGTAGCCATAAATCAGAGGACTTCGCGGCAGTATTATCAAGTACTTGCAAGGTGTGGTAAAAATTATCCTTATGTCCTTTGCCATCCATGGTTTCTACGCCATGTAATTTGACCAAATCTGGAAAAATAATCGAGAGCAAACCTGTTTGAAACAAGAGTTTGAAGCCGTACGAAGGAGTAGGGCTTAAGATGATTTTATTTAATTCATCGGTAATGCGTTCTTGCGCCAGAATAGAAACGCGCGTCTTCATTTTTTTTATGGCTTCAAAGGCGCTTGTTTCCATGTCAAAGCCAAGTTGTGAGGCAAATCGGATGGCACGAAGCATACGGAGTGGGTCATCCGAGAAAGTAATCTCGGGATCTAGTGGTGTTCGGATAAGCCGATTGTCTAGGTCCTTGATACCTTGGAAGGGGTCAATTAGTTCACCTAAATTTATGGGATTAAGCGAAATACTAAGTGCATTGATGGTAAAGTCACGTCTATTTTGGTCATCAGCGAGAGTTCCATCTTCGACAATCGGTTTACGAGACTCTGCTCGATAAGACTCTTTTCTTGCGCCAACGAATTCGATTTCGAGGTCTTGGTAACGAATTTGAGCTGTGCCGAAGCTTTTGAAAATAGCTACCTTGCAGTGATTTCCAAGAGCAGAAGCAACTTGCTCAGCAAAAGAAATACCACTTCCAACGACGACAATATCTATATCTTTTGATTCTCGGTTTAAAAAAATGTCCCGAACATAACCTCCTATAACATACGCTTCAGTATTGTGTTTCGCTGCTGTTTGGGCAAGGAGATGTAAAATAGGCGTATTTTGAATTTTCTCTCTAAAATGTGACAATGACTTTTTTCTTTCAAAATTAAAAAATAAAGAGGCTTAAACCAAACCGACAATATTTCTGCCTACTTGTATAATAGTTATTTCAGTGCGTACATTTGTAAAAAAAGAAAGATATGCTACTTAGACAATTAGAATATATTTTGGCGGTACAAAAATTTAAGAGTTTCACGAAGGCCGCTGAACACTGCTGCATTACGCAACCTACGTTAAGCCAACAGATAAAAGTACTAGAAGATGTATTGGACGTCGAAATATTTAAACGGAATCCCTTTTCTGTGACTAAAGAGGGAAAAGAAATTTTGGAAATGGCATCCGAAATTATAGCGAAGGCTAATGATTTGAAGAAACGGGCTAAGCTTCTTGCTAAGGAACAACGGGTAGTGTAGAAAACGGTCGATAGTCTTTTAGTATTCTAGCCATGAAAACAAAGAATGACCAACGGCTGTAATCATAAGGCATTCCGTATACAAAATTTTGTACAAATGTATGGATTATGAATAGGCATAAAAACAAAAGTGCAGGGTGTGACGCGTTTTTATATTCTCTTAAAGCGTACTTAACAAGATAAACGTGCATACCAAAATAAGCAAAAAAGCCAATGATGCCTAAATCATGAAATGTTTGTATCATTGGGCTGTCTACATACAAATGGTGGTATCCGTTTCCGATGAGCAACCACCACCATTCTTTATTTTCTAGGTGCTCAATAATCTTTTCTCCTACCATTCCAATGGTTTTTACGCGTCCAAGAGCAGAGGCGTCCGTTGTAATCTCTTTGGTAGGAGATAAAAAAGGGTTTTTCTCTTCAAAGCTTAGAAAGCTAAATACCTTCTCGAAGCGGGAGCCGATAATCTGTGAAAATTGATTAAACGTACCCATGATATCTGTATAAGTGAGGTAATAATAGACAATCGACAGAATAAGTACGGCTGCCAGAAATCCTTTCCATCCAAAAATCCATTTAAGAAAGAAATACACATTGGTAGCTGTTGTACGAACGTAGATAAATATACCGCCAAAAAGCAAGAGGGCAATGATTGTTTGAAAGGATTGCGTTAGTGCAATCACAGCCAAAAAGATAAAAATGCTACCTAAATAAAATAAATTCCAAAAAATATTTTTGGTAAGTGAACGAATCAGTATGGCGGCAACTAGTCCGGCGTAAGCTGCTCGGCCATAAATATGTGGATTTCCGATTGCGTTTCCTTCATTATCTACTTGGTAGGTGATTGCTGCTCGTTGTCCCAATACATAAGTTGGATTTTGAATAACGATGGCTACCATAGCGAGAGAGCCAAATAAGCAAATCCAAAAAGTTGCTTTTAAGAAGCCATTTAGGAAGTCAGATGTAGGAGAAGCTGCAAATACATACGCACAGACAACCAATACAACAAAATATACAAACTCCACCGTTGTATTGGTAAACCAACCTCTGTTGGGTGCATAGACAGCAAGATATAAGAGCGCAACAATCCAATAAATTACTATGAGAGAAAAAATCGGTTTATTGAATGAATAAAGTCTATCAGAATGACGAAAGGGGAGGGCTAATAATAAACTTCCAAACGTGAATACCGCTGTAAATGCCGTGCTGTTGGGAGCTAAACCGACGCCATCTCGAAGAAAGTAAATGACGGGCGTACCAAAAAAGAAAAAGCTAATAGCAAAAGATTTCCTATTTTTCTCAAACCGATTGATAAGCCAATCTATTAATGATAACATACTATTTTACAATGTGGTAATTTTAGCCAGAATAAATAAGTGATTTTTTGTCTTTACAGTTTCTATTAGAGACCTTAGAAACTGTAAAGTTAAAAAATCTTGCCTGTAACGCGCATACTTTGAACTGAAATGTCTCACTCTTTCGACTTGGACTAGTTCGAAATCTATTCTTGCATGACTTCTTGAATTTGCTTGGCTTGTAAATGAACCCCCATATTTATTTGAAAATTGGGTTGAAATTGTAAGGATTCTGTGTATTCAAGGAATATATTGTGTTTTACATGTGCATTTAGAAGTATTTTTCTAGCATATAGCTCTGTTGGTTTATCTATTGTTTCTCTGACTTCGAGTAAATCTGCGGGTGTACAAGGGTGACCAATAGGTGTGCTCCAAACTGTATCAATAGTAGGAAGGTGGAGTTGTGCGCGGTAAAACACTTGATAGCGTCGTGTGCATCGCAAGGTATCCAAATAGGTATCTTCTGTGATAAAAGCAATATCCTTGAAGTTCTCGAGATTTTCTTCTGACTTTTGGATACGAATGGGAACCGGAAATTTCTGATTAAATTGGATGAAAGCTCCTGTTCGTTTGGTTTTAACTTCTTGAATGCGTGGATTTTCTAAATTTATTTTGATTGGGAATTGGTAAAAAGCCATTGCCCTTCTACCATTTATGTTTGTAAGCAGTGCGCCTAAATCTGGTAATGGATGTTCTACAAAGGAAGGAAGATAGGTTACGTATCCACCTTCTATCTGCTTGTTTAGGTAAATAGTGACCGTATTTGCAGAAACACGAATGGAGTCGATTGTTTCTGTTTGTGTTCGTGTTGTTTCATTGATAAAAAAATGATTTTTAAATGTCCATCTCTTATCATGAAGTAAGGTGTCTTTGGGTAGGACCAACGATTGGTTGGCTTGAAAAACTAATTGCAAGACTTGTTTGTTCGGAGAAAGGAAAATATGCTGAATGTCAGGAAATTCGATATTGGCATCGGTTGGAATAGCGTAAATTTTAGTTTTAATTAACTGGAAGAACTCATCTGCTAATTGTGCATATCCTGTGGATGTATGATGTAATCCATCTCCCATTTTTACTCCTAATGCAGTCATTGTTCGTGTGTTAGGGAATAGTTTACTCGTTTTACGCATCCATTCTCTCAGCTCCCCTGCTGCTTCCAAGGGTGTACAAGAATGTACATTTGTTTGGCAATTAATAAACCAGTCCCATTCACCAAGGTCTGTATTTAGTTGGTTCCATAATTGGGTAAATAGAGCTGGATACGCATCGATGTCTGGTTTCCAAGTACATCCTTCATTTTCGCCTTGCCGCCATAAAACAGCCCGAATTTTCCCTACAGCACCTGCTAGTTGTACCCGTCTCACCAATCTACCATAGGTGTTTGATACGTCTTCGGGGCGAAGATTATTCCGATAGGTCAAATCTCGAATACTCATTCCTCCTACAGCGCCATTAATAATGCACGTTGGTATACCTGTTTCTTCCAAAATTTGTTGTTGCAATCGCAAACCAATTCCGCCAACTCGTGCATATGGTTCCTTCGCTCGGGTCCACCGAAGTTCAGAATCTGCATAGTTTGCACCGATGTAGTCAAAAGTACGTAAGTAGGTATCGTCTATTTGTCGGGTCAGGGCGTCGTAATCTGCCAAGCCAATCATATTGGATTGGCCATAAAGTACATACATATCTCCGCAAAGGAGGTGTTCTACGTACCGAATTGACACGGAGTCACCCGAAGGTGTATGCGCATAGATTTCACAAGAATACTCTTTTTTTTGTGCAACAAAAGTTGTGGTAAACTCACACAAGGTCTCAGCTGGATGGGCTAAGGTCAAAGGTACTTTTTGATAATTGAATAATTCACCCTCTGCTTTTACTCTGATAGAAATGGCTGAGAATGATTCGTTTAATACTTTTATTTGCCAGGTGTAGCTACCTTGATTTGTCGTTTTTTCTCGAGGGACTAACTGATAGTTAACCAATGATTTTTGGAAAATAACACGAGCAATCCCTTGGAATGGGGAGTGAATAAGTAAAAGTAAGGGGACGATTTTAAAACAAACTGGTGCATACGCTAGCCAGTTTGTTTTACTTTTTTTTCTTAATTTGTTAAGGGACATGTATTAAAAACTAGTTTAAGGGAGAAAATCGGGTGGGTTTCATGTAAATGGATTCTACTTTTTCAACAATTTTTCCTGTTTCTTCAGAGGCATCGCGCGCTGTTATCCACGTAGGGTCCTGCCGAAATCCATCCCATGATTTTTGGGCATTTTCCGTTGATTTGTGCGCAACCCAATACACTAATTTTGGTTGGGTTTGGTCTTTTTCAATCGTAGTAAAATAAGCGATATTGGTCATTTTATGTTTCTCAAATAATGCGCGTGTATGCTTCTCAAAACGCGTAACCAATGCCGGAAGCCGACCGGGCAAGCAAGTGTAAGTACGAAGCTCAAATACAGGGTCATCTCCTTGATTGGACGGACTGATTTTCTTCGAGAGGTTTGGCGCCATGTTCAGATAAACAGATTCAATCCGTTCGATGATTTTTCCGTTTTCTTCTGATTTTTGTGCTACTTCTTTCCAAACGGAATCTTGGATGAATGCCTGCCAAGACTTTTCTCTTGCTTCCATAGACGGGTAAGCTAATACATAATAGAGCGTATGGTTATTGTCTGTTGTAGGCAACCAATACCCTATATTTTCCATGCCGTGCTTTTCGAAAAGCTTTGTTGTATGGTTTTCAAATCGTTGTACTAAATTGGGTAGCTTACCATCTAGGCAGTGGTAAATACGTAATTCGTAGAGTTTTTCTGTTGGTTTTTGTGCTTGCGTGAATGAACTAAGCGAGCTTCCGATTAAAAAGAGAACTGTAGAAATGAATTTCATATCGTCGTAAAGGTGAATGGTGGTTGAATTAAGGGTTAAATATATCTAGAATTAGGAAATAACGAGTAGAAATAAATGCTTTGTTTTACTTTTGCGTGCAAATAGTAACGAGATGGAGAACCAAGATAAAAGACTAAATAAGTATATAAGTGAAACGGGTTTCTGCTCCAGACGCGTGGCTGACCAGCTAATTGAGGAGCAACGTGTGACGATTAATGGGCAAATTCCGGCACTTGGTACACGAGTGAAACCGACAGACGTCGTCCATGTAGACGGCCAATTAATTCGCCCAGCTACCGAACAATGGGTCTACATTGCTTTCAATAAACCGCGTGGAATTACGTGTACAACGGAAGTAGATGTAAAAGACAACATTATTCAATATATTAATCATCCACAACGTATTTTTCCAATTGGTCGTCTAGATAAACCATCTGAAGGACTGATTTTTTTGACGAATGACGGGGACATCGTGAATAAAATATTACGTGCTGGCAACCAACACGAAAAAGAATATTTTGTTACAGTAGATAAACCTATCACGGCTGATTTTATCCAAAAAATGAGGAAAGGTGTTCCCATATTAGATACAATTACGCAACCCTGTTATGCTGAGCAGGTGGATAAATTCGAGTTTAAAATCATTCTTACACAAGGTTTGAACA
>JBKBRQ010000118.1:0-8705 GCA_046292055.1 Spirosomataceae bacterium
ATATTGTCGTTCATTGCTTGACGAAATGCTTTTTTACCATTGTAAATGAAATTTCCAACATTTCCTGCTATGTCCGCTGAGAGGTCAAACGAACGATACGAAACCCCTACATTACCACCAAAAAAAACTTTCGGTTGATACGAACCAGCGAACACACGGTCTGTATCATCAATTCGTCCATCTCCATTCGCGTCTAGGTATTTAAAATCGCCTGCTTGTGCACTTGGCTGAATGATATTTCCTTGCTCATTGCGGTAAGCGGCCACTTCTGCATCTGACTGGAATACACCCAAGACTTGAAGAATATAAAAGCTCCCTACTGGTTGCCCGTTATCGGTACGGGTTGTGTAAGGCTGCGCTGCGCCAATACCTCCGTCGATAATCGGTTGCCCCCCATTTAAACCAACAACTGTATTTTGATTAAAACTCGCATTTCCGCTAATTCGGTACGACAAATCCGTTCCTATTTTATCTCTCCATTGGAGCGATACTTCCAAACCTCTGTTTTGAATAGAAGCGGCATTCGTCAAAACAACGCCATCTCTGTCACCCGTTACAGATGGAACGCGAACATTGATTAATAAATCGTTTGATTTTTTGTCATAATACCCGATTTCACCTTGGAGTTTACCTCGAAGCGCACTGAAATCTATCCCCAAATTGAACTCTTCGGTTGTCTCCCACTTAATATTATTGTCTTTTAATTGCGTGATTGCAGAGCCTGGTGTTGCCGTACCTCCTCCAAACGCATACGCCAAATTTTGTTCTACCGTAATGATGTAAGCATCGGAAGCAATGCGGTCATTTCCAACACGCCCCCAAGAAGCGCGTAATTTGAGTAAATCAAAAAATGATTGATTTTTTAAGAATTCTTCCTGACTAAGCACCCATCCTGCACCAAAAGAAGGAAAGAATCCCCAGCGATTTGCCGCCGGAAAACGAGAACTACCGTCGGCACGGATTGTCCCCGTGAATAAATACTTATCCGAAAAATTGTATGTCAAACGAGAAAGATAAGCTTGACGCGCCCAAGCATCGCCATTCCCAAAATTTGTGGATGTATTGGCATTTCCTGTGTCTATATACCAAAGATTCGATGCAGGTGGTACTTGTTGGCGAAATGCACCAAAGGAGCTGAATTGATAGGCTTCCGCTGTTGTTCCTGCAAGTACACCCAACGAGTGATTCCCTTTCTTGACTTGCCATTGCACGATGTTATCCCAAACGTAACGGAATGCCTGAAAAGAAGAAGTGCGCAGGCCACTCAATGGATTTCGCTGATTTCCTCCGGGCATACTGAATGTCGTTGTGTCATTTTCGAATGCAAAAGTATAGGAACGACTTGTGCCTGTGTTCCATTCTGCTCCAATTGAAGACCGAAACGTAAGCGAAGGAAGAATTTGGTACGCTACAAAAGGCAGAACCTTGAAGTCTGTTCGACTTATTTAAATTATCGTTATTTTTTATATCCAAAACTGGATTTCCTACATTTTGGTAAAGCGAAGTATTTCCGTATTTTCCATTGTCAAGGGCAGGAATAATTGGCGCAGCGCGGTAAGCATTGTTATAGGCTGTACCTAGATTAACGGGTTGGTCGTCTGTATGCGTAAATGATGTAGAAATACCCGCCGTTAGTTTTTTATTGAATGTATAATCTGTATTAAAGCGACCTGTGTAACGCTTGAACTCGTTATCAATGACGATTCCTTGATCATTCAAATAACCAAAACTGAAGAAATTATTTACTTTTTCTGTTCCGTTTGCAATCGAGATATTGTGGTTTTGCATAGGTGCAGCGCGTAGAATTTGTCTGTACCAATCCGTAGAAAACTCACCCGTTGGGATAATCCGACCGGAAGCAGCACTTACATAATTGGCGTATTCAGCGGCATTGGCCATTTCCACGACATTTGTGGCACTACGTACACCGGCTGAGCCATGGTAATTGACTTGTAGTTTTCCTTTTTCGCCTCGTTTTGTAGTAATGATGACAACCCCGTTTGCACCTCTTGCTCCATAAATAGCTGTGGCAGAAGCATCCTTCAAAATATCCATGTTTACAATATCATTTGTATTGATATTGGTGATGTCATCCGTTAAAACACCATCCACAACATAAAGAGTTGCTGTGCCGGCAAGTGCAGTACTTGTTCCGCGAATCCGGAGCGTTGGTGAGCTTCCTGGTTGTCCGGATGAGATAACTTGGACACCCGCTACTTTCCCTTGAATCGCTTGGGTTGCAGTCATGACTGGTTGATTAATCATATCTTCTCCTTTTACAGAGGCTGTTGCTCCCGTTATATCTACTTTTCTAGCTTGCCCATATCCAACCACGACAACTTGGTCAAGATCCGTCATGTCGGAAGAAAGCGCAATGACAGGATTGCTTTGATTGGTATAAACCCACTCTTTTGACTTGTATCCAATGTAAGAGAATACAATTGTTTGAGCAGATTTCACTGGGAGAGAGAAACTGCCATCTACATCTGTGAGTGTACCCTGATTCGTACCTTTGACTTGAACGACGACTCCAATGAGCGCCTCTTGTGTTGTTTCATCAACAACTTTTCCAGTTAATGTTTGTGCGACAAGTGCGCCAGAACTTCCAAGTGTTAGCGCAAGGAGAAAGAACAGATTTCGTGTGGACATATCAATATTGTACTATATTTCGATGGCAAAGTACAATATACTTCTGTGGTTTTCCTAAATTTAATCCACATCATTACTACATCATTTCCTTTAAATAGTTAGTTGAAACAACTATTTTTGGTACATCATTTTAAAATATATGTACAAGACTGTCTGTTTTCTTGTTCTTTTCTTACTCGGATGCTTCTCTGTGCAGAGTCATGCGCAAGAGATGAACGCCTTTTCGTCGACTGAAATCGTTCATTTTTCTTGGCAGACCTACCAAGCTCAACGTCAAAATTGGTCAATTGCGCAGCATCCAAGGACAGGCTTTATTTATGCCGGAAATTCAGGAGGACTGCTTGAGTACGATGGCGCATATTGGCGCACTTACAGCCTCCCACAGAAACAAGTTGTTCGTTCATTACATATCAGCAAGGATGGAAAAATATATACCGGCGGACTAGGTGAATTTGGATTTTGGGAACCCAACACCAACGGAAAGTTGACCTATCATTCCTTAAAAAATAAAATTTCTGACATTGCTTTCCGGACGGAAGAAGTCTGGAATATTGTGGAAACTAAACAAGGTATTTTCTTTCAATCCTTTGCTTATTTATACCGATTTGACGGACAACACATCACGCAAATCCCGACTCCGGGTATCATTATGTTTGCCTTTGTTGTACGAAATGAACTCTTTCTGGAGGTCATCGGCAAAGGATTGTTCCGGATAACGCCTCAAAATACATTCGAATACATTCCTTCTTCTCGTTTTCTAGGACAAGAAACCGTTCACGCAATTGTCGAAGGAAATAAGTCCAATGAAATCTGGATTGGCACACAAAAGAATCTTTATATCTGGGATGGTAAGCAATTCAAACTTCATCCTAGCCCATCTTTGCGACGGTTTATTCAACAAAACCAACTCAATACCGCACGAAAACTACGGTCAAATACGTATTTCTGGGGAAGTATTTTAGCCGGTGGTATTTTGACCGATTCTGAGGGGGAAACCGTACAAGAAATATCTAAAAAACAAGGACTTCAAAACAATACCATTTTAGCTTCGCTCGAAGACAAAGAAGGTTTACTTTGGCTTGCACTAGATAACGGAATTGCCTTGGCACAACGCTACCCAAATATCCGTTTGTACGAAGACTTATCTGATAAGTTAGGAACAATCTACGATGCTGTTGTCTTTGAGGGTGAATTGTATATTGCAACAAATCATGGTGTTTTCTACAAAGATAAAGATGACTTTCAGCTCATTCCCGGGTCTCAAGGCCAAGCATGGGATTTATATGTCGTGCGTGAAAAACTTTTTTGTGGCCATAACTCAGGTACATTTCTTATTGAGAATCATCAATTATCTCGTCTTTCACCCATCACAGGTGGCTGGCATTTGATACCCATCTCATCTCGAAAGGACACACTACTTCAAGGGACATACACTCAACTTTGTGTGTACGTCCAAGAACCCAAATCTGCTTGGCGTCTTTCTCATACGGTTACGGGCTTTTCTGCTCCTGTTAAAGAGTTAGTTGCTTATTCGCCAACCGTTTATCTAGCATTAACAGCCCAAGACGGTCTCCATGTTTTAACTCTTGACAAAGGTCTTACCCGAGTTGTCTCCGACTTCCCTATTCGAAAACTACCCTTTGTGACAAGTATTGAGAAATGGGACAATACTGTTTGGGTTGGAACAGAAAAAGGGCTTTATGTTTTTGATGGAACTCATTTTAAAAAATCCAAAGAAAAGCCATTCAAGCGGCTACAAGGAATTTCTACCAATGAATCATGGGGAATATCACAAGAGGGAGAAGTTTTTCGAAAATGGAAAAACGAACCTTGGAAATCCGTTCAACTTTCACGGCGGCATCGTTTGGCAGGAGCAGACAAAGTCATGCCCATCAGTGAAACACAACGGCTCATTGGTCACGAAAATGGATTTTCTATCATTAACCATCCTCCACAAAAAGAAACGTCGACACCTAGCAAACCATTTGTTCGGTCTTTTCAGCAAGGAAATACAACATGGTTAGCTACGGAACACAATCCCGTTCAGCTTCCTGCATTTTCACACAAAGAAAATGCACTTACTATCCAAGCAAGCACCACAGATTACAAACGGGAGGTTCGATATGCTTTTTTGCTGAAAGGAGGAGATAATAAGTGGTCTATTTGGCAAGAGAACCCCTTCAAAGAATACACAAATCTATCTCCGAATACCTATACGTTATACATTAAAACCTCTTCTGGAGGGGTTTCAGAGCCGTTTACCTTTACTATACACGAACCTTGGTATTGGAATACTTGGAGTAGATTTGGATATTTACTTCTTGTCGCGGGACTTTTCCAAGTCTTATACCGTTGGCACATCCGTAGATTAACGCGTTTGCGTGTTCAGAAGGAAGAAGAATTGCGGCAACAACAAGAGGCAAACAAACAGAAACTCATCGCACTGCGCAATCAACAGTTAGAAGAGGATGTTATCCGAAAATCGGAGGAATTGGCAAACTCAACCATGCGACTTATCAAGAATGCTGAATCTTTGCAGTCACTGAAAGAGAAACTCAGTCAATTGCCACCCTCAAAGGCAGTCCAACAAATTACGACGTACATCGATCAACATTTTGCCAATACAAACGACGAACATATCTTTGAGCAAAATTTCAATCAAGTGCATGAAACATTTTTTAAGCAATTGATTCAACGTTACCCAAGCGTGACAAAAGGAGACTTGAAGCTTGCGGCGTATCTTCGTATGAATTTATCTACAAAAGAAATTGCCCAATTATTGAACATCACAATCCGAAGCGTAGAATTAAAAAGATATCGACTTCGCCAAAAATTAGAACTAGGAACAGAAGAAAATTTAGTTGAATTTTTGATGGGGATTTAGAGAAGAAACTGGCGTGTATTATGAATGTCCAACGATTAAGTAAACAAAACAACCTTGGATTTTCTACACATTCCCAACTCAATAAAATGCGATTTAATCATGGAATCATTTTATTTCTGTTCTGACAATCGCAAATTTTTTTTTGACATACGCGAAATATCGAAGTTTCTATCCAAATTTGTAGATAGAAGTTGCTGTTTATAGGCATTAAAAGTCCAAATAGTGCTTCTTTTTCTTATTTTGAACTTACCATTTCAACACAAATACATGTCAAACGAAATTTTGTTTTTTGGTGCATTTGCCATTTTTGTTGTTTTCGTTATGCTGCTCGACTTAGGTGCATTCAGCAAAGGAGACAGCCACATCGTTAAATTCAAAGAAGCAGCGGGCTGGAGTGCCGTCTGGCTCTTATTGGCCATTGGTTTTTACTTTTTCTTGAAAGAATTCGGCTACCTCATACATGATGTACATACGCCCGAACTACTCGAAAGCGTCCGAACCTCGTACTACAAATCTTTGGAACTACCTTTGGAGTATACCGCAGCTCTAGATAAATTCCAAAGTAATATGGCGCTGGAATATATTACAGGTTATTTGGTGGAATATTCGCTTTCTGTGGATAATATTTTTGTCTTTATCCTGATTTTCAACTCATTTGGTGTACGCCAGAAACACTACAAAAAAGTACTCGTTTGGGGTATTTTAGGTTCTATTATCTTACGCTTTGTATTTATTTTCTTGGGTGCTGCACTTATCCAGCGTTTCGAGTGGATTCTCTATATTTTCGGTCTTTTCTTGGTTTATACAGGGGTGAAAATTCTATTCTCCGGAGATGAGGAAGAAGAAATTGATACCAAAAACCACGTAGCCGTCAAGATAACTTCTCGGTTCTTCAATGTATATGAAAAATTTGTTGCGGATAAATTTTTCATACGTCACAAATACAAAGGAAACAAAGTATTCATCACGCCTCTATTTGTAGTTATTGTGGTTATCGCATTTACAGATGTTATTTTTGCTGTGGACTCCATCCCAGCTATTTTCTCTATCACCAAAGATCCGTATATCGTGTTCTTCTCCAACGTTTTTGCCATTATGGGGCTTCGTTCTATGTTCTTCTTCTTGGTCAATATTATTGATATGTTCAGTTATCTAAAATACGGTTTGGGTGTACTTCTGAGCTTCATTGGTATCAAAATGCTTGTTCATGGCTATTTGGAAGAACTCGGTTTTACGAATGTTCACTCGCTACTGGTCATTGTCGGAATTTTGGCTGTCAGTATTATTGCCTCTTTGGTATTTCCTCCGAAAAAAGAACATGTGAAGGTATAATCAACCTTTTTATATATCTCCAAAAACGTTGCATCTAAACTGTAGGTGCAACGTTTTTTTATGCGGATGAATCACACATTGCAGCATTTAAAAACACAAAAATCATGTCTCAAAACAGAAAATTTATAATTTCATAAAATAGACTTAACCCTATCTAAACTAGTAATTTGTGCCTTAAAATACCCCAAAAGGAGTATTTCAACACCTTTCATGTTCTACTACCTTTGTTCATGCTAATTGAAAAGTAAGCCTACTATTCTTACAAGAAAAACTGAACTGACATGAAAAAAATTATCTTTCCGCCAAGTGAAAAAATCCTTTATTTGAAAGGGTATGACAATTACACTGAGTTTCATCTTACAGATATGTCCAAAGAAGTCAGTAGCTATACCTTAAAAAAACACCAGACGGCACATTCGCATTTCTTACGCATCACTAGAGCCTATTTAATTAATCCATCGTTCATTCGTAAAATATATGACCTAGGAAGAACGAAAGCCGTTGAACTTTCCAACGGAGAAATCATTGTAGTCAGCCGAAGAAGAAAAGAGGTTCTCGATGCCTTTAGAGATTGAGAATCTCTCATTACTCCTATTTTACCTACATTTTGACTCATACCAAAGCCAAAATGTAGCTTAATTCTTCTCTTTTTTTGCAATTATTTGCAACATCTCGCATAATCTTGTGTCTTTAGAAAAAAGTAAACTGCTTATCTTTTGGCAAAAGAGAACTACATCATTCCTCATGTAGAACTAATTGAACAATGTGCTCGCGGTGACCGTAGAGCACAATACCGCGTATATCAACTTTACGCAAAATCAATGTTGCATGTTTGTATGCGTATTCTCCAAAATGTGCAAGAAGCAGAAGACGTTTTGCAAGAAGCTTTTTTTGATGCCTTTACCAAGATGGAGACTTTCCGTTTTGAAGCTTCTTTCGGGGCTTGGCTGAAGCAGATTGTCGTCCGGAAAGCTATCAATCAACTTCGCCAACGCAAAGTAGATTTTCTTTCTATTGATACCTGTCAGGATTCATTCTTAGAAAATACCGACGACCCTGACCTGCCCGAGCATACTACCGTTGAGAAAATTAATGCTGCTATTGCTCAATTACCCGAAGGATACCGCACCGTCTTGTCTTTGTACCTCTTTGAAGGATATGACCACGAGGAAATCGGACACATATTATCCGTCAATGAGGTAACTTCCCGAACCCAATATTCACGGGCAAAAAAACGCTTGTTGTCTCTTTTATCCAATTCTTAAAAACGTAAAAAATGAAGTTACACGAATATATTTCACAACATAAAGAAGAATTTGATACGTTCTCTCCGCAAGCCGAAGTCTGGCAAAACCTAGAAAAAAGACTTGCTACCGCTCAGCCAAAAAGAAAATTCTACTTAAAACTTACACACATAAAGTGGGTCGCTGGAATTACCTTTGCCTTGTGTTTGGGTTATTATTGGGGACAGAAAAAAGATAATTTCTCACCTGTATCAAACGAATTTACGGCTTTACCGCCCATATATGCCCAACAAGCTGCCTCCTACGTATCGCTCATTCAGACACGACGTAATGATTTGGGGGATCTTCAAAGAGAAAATCCAGATTTATACGCGGAGTTTGCAAAAGAATGGCAAGAACTGGAGAAAAGCTACCAGGCACTTCGCTCAACACTCACACAAAATCCAAACCAAGAGGAAATTCTACGTGCCATGATTCAAAATTTACGCTGGCAGGCTGATATTTTAGAAAGACAATTGTCTATTATGTATACCATTCAAACAAAAGAAAATGAAGGAACAGATGAAATGGTTTATTAACAGTTGGCTCATTTTATT
>JBKBRQ010000011.1:0-26835 GCA_046292055.1 Spirosomataceae bacterium
CCTTGCCTATTTACATTGACAAGAAATCAGAATCCTTGAAATTAATTCAACGATGCCGCGACGAAGCCCACCGTTTTGGTATTACACATCACCGAAACAGGCGGAGCCAGAACTTCTTAATCAGCTCATTGGAATCTGCACCAGGAATTGGAAAAACGACCGCAACTAAGGTTTTAAATCACTTTAAAACAATTTCCAGCCTCAAAAGTGCACCCGAAGAGCAACTAATTTCTTTGGTCGGTAAAGACAAAGCAAGAAGAATTCAAGAATTTCTAGCAACAGAAAGTTAAGCGAAGAGTTCTTGATACGCCTGTTCGTCAAAACCAACAAGCAACTTTCCGTTGGCTTCCAAGATAGGGCGTTTAATCATCGAATTTTGTTTCACCAACCATTCAATTGCTGAACTAGCATCTATAATTGTTCCTTTCTCCTCGTCAGAAAGTTTTTTATAGGTTGTCCCTGCCTTGTTGAGTAACTTTTCCCAAGAAGTAAAAGCAAGCCAAGTCGTTAGTTTTTCAACTGTAATTCCTTGTTTTTTATAATTATGGAATTGATAATCAATTTGATTTTTAGCAAGCCAATCCATGGCTTTTTTAACACTATTGCAATTGGGAATTCCGTATAAAATAATCATTGATAGAAGGTATAAGAAGGGTATCACACGAATTGATAGCCAAATTTCGCTAACTTTGTTCAAATTCAAGTAAAAATCATTCATAAACTATTCATAAAATTCATTCAAAGCATGAAATTTCTGTCATTAGTTCTCGCAAGTATTTTGCTGTCAATAGGTTGCCAAAGTAAAACAGCGGAATCAGGTTCTACGACCTCAGCAGTACAAAAAGAAGTAAACCCCAATGAGATAAGTTGGATTTCTGACATTAATCAAGCATTTGCGGCTGCCAAAGAGGCAAACAAACTTGTCTTCGTTGAATGTTATTCTCCGACCTGTCCAACTTGCCAAAGCATGGAGCCTTTTTTCAAAGACAAAGAAGTGGCTACTTTTTATAATCAGAACTTTGTGAGTTATAAATTAGATGTAGGTATTGCAGAGCAAGTAAAATTTTTGAACGATAACAACATCTTTTTACCTACATTTCCTCAGTTTTTATACTTTACACCAGACGGCAAACTAGTGCATCAGGGCGATGTTGTCAATACGGTTGCCTCTATAAATACAGCGGGAAAAATAGCATTGGATGAGACAAAAAGAGCTTCAAGCTATGCTCAACGCTTTCAAAAAGGTGAGAACTCACTCGATTTCTTAGTCTCGTATGCTGCCTTCAGTATATTGGCAAAAGATACGACGGCAAATCTTCAAGTAGCTAATAAGTTATTCGAGATTTATCCGAAAGACAAAATTGGCTCGAAAGAAAGCTGGAAAATTACGCGTAAATGTGTGACAGACATCAACAATGGATTTGCGAAATATTGGTTTGACCACGTAGAAGCTGCGGCTGCGTTCGAAAAAGAAGATGGGCACGAAGGACTACAGAATAATATTTTGGGGGCAATTGTCCAAAATTCACTGTACAGCAAACGTGGTTTAAGTTACAACACAGCGGAACTCCGGAGAATCAAGACCTTAATGGGTAAAATTGGAGCGGGTGAATATGCAGAAGGTGTTACATGGGAATACGAAATCAAGGCACTTGTACGTGAAAAACGTGCCAGCGAATCATTAGCGATTGGAGAGAGAATGTACACGAAATACAAGCAAAACCCCATGTCTATTGTCTATATTACCAAGGTCTTCAATGACGTGTATCCGGATAAAACATACACAACGACTGTCAAGAAATGGCTGGATAGCGTAAAGGGTGCTATCCAAGCAGATAAAGATTTAGCAGAAATGTATTTTGAGTCAGCGCGACTAAACCAAAAAATGGGGAATCTTCCGGTTGCTAGACAAGAGGCACAACAAGCAAGAGACTTGGCTATCAAGGCCAATACACCTCCAGACAAATTTTTAAAATTGGTTAATTCTCTTTAATTAACATCCATAAAAAAAGGCTGTTTCAAGTTTGAAACAGCCTTTTTTTATTTTACAGCAATTACAGAGATTTCGACATTGACATCTCTTGGTAATTTCGCTACTTGAACAGTTTCTCTTGCAGGTGGATTTTCCGGAAAATATGTACCATATACTTCATTTACGGTAGCGAAGTCGTCCATATTTTTTAAGAAAATACTCGATTTCACGATGTGAGCGAATGTAAGTCCAGCAGCTTCAAGAATATGACCAATGTTTTTCATTACTTGGTCGGCTTCAGCTGCAACATCGCCAGCCGTAGCCAATTCCAATGCAATTTGACCGGATACATACAACGTACCATTCATTAGAACTGCTTGACTATACGGCCCTATTGGTGCGGGAGCATTTGGGGAAAAAATGATTTCTTTTGCCATTCGTTTTGAGAATTTAGGGATTTGCCTTTAGTTTTGTCACAAATCTAAGCATATCCCAAGTGAACGCCATCATCATTTTTGTAAAAAATCCCGAATTAGGAAAAGTAAAAACACGGCTTGCTGCCACTATTGGTCCCGAAAAAGCACTTGCCATCTACAAATATCTCATGCAACATACACGTGAGGTGACATCTCAGACAGAGGCCGACAAATACTTATTTTACTCCAATAAAATTGAAGAATCTGACGAATGGTCTGATCTAGTTTTCCACAAGCTTGTCCAAGATGAAAGTGCAGATTTAGGGCAAAAAATGTTCACAGCTTTCTCACATCTATTAAACAAAGGATATGAGAAAGTACTGATTGTAGGTAGTGATTGTCTGGAACTTTCACCTGAAATTATTTCGACAGCATGGGAACACTTAGAAGACAACTCAGCTGTCATTGGTCCAGCAGAAGACGGTGGGTATTATGCAATTGGATTCCGATTCGAAAAGGAAAATGCGTGTGACACGCAAACACTTGAAAAAGTATTTCTAGGGAAACAATGGAGTCATCATGCTGTATTTGATGAAGCCTGTGATGCACTCAAGCAACAGCAAAAAAGATATGCTTTACTTCCTACACTAAATGATGTAGATGAAGAAGATGATGTAAAATCAATCCTACATTTATTCTAAAAAGAAAGCCCTACTAGTAAACTAGTAGGGCTTTTAAAGTCAGAAAGCACGAAGTCGGTTTAGATTTTCTTGTTTTTCATGCGACGAAAAACATATATAAAGCTAGACCTTTTTTATTCTCAATTGGATGACCAAATGTACATCAAACCCATAGCTAGGTGTTAGCATATTTCACGCATTTACTAACACATTTCAAGCAAAATACATAAACGCTTCATTATCAAATAATTATAAATACACAATTACATCAAAATACATTTCTACAAAATAGAAAGAAACATTTTCTTATTTTTCTTGTCTACTCATTCTCTTTATTTCAACCTTATTAGTACACTAATAAAAGCAACCATCCTGAAAAACGCATAGCTATTTATTTCCAATCATGTACTTACCATATCAAGCACTTGAGCCTAATATTTCCCGTAATTCATGAAGTTTTCAAGTGTATTATAATTTATACCTTTTATTGCTCGAGGATACATTAGTAAAATTTCTTGTGTGCAATAAGGTCAAAGAATGGTGAATTCAATCCTGTACCAAAAAGAAAGCCCAACTAGTGGACCTAGTTGGGCTTTCAAAGTTAGAAGGCACGTAATCGGTTTAGTTTTTTTCTGTTTTTCATAGAATGAAAAACACATATAAAAAATAACCTTTGTTTTGATTTCAAATGAATGATTGAAATTACATCAAACATCTACTTACGTGTTAGTAAATTTCAAGCATTTACTAACACATTTCAATCAAAAAAACATAACGTGCTTATTATCAATACATTATTCCTTAACAAAATAGAACATTTATTCACTTGTTTGGCAAATTTCCATGAATTCAGAGGGAGAAACGCTGTATTTTTCTTGAAAAATTTTAGAAAAATAACTCAAATTCTGAAATCCAACTGTATAGGCAACATCAGAAACGGTTTCAGCTTCCAAGTTTCTGAACAATGCCTCAGCCTTAGAAAGTCTAAAATCCCGCACATATTCTACTACTGTCATACCTAGTAAAGCGCGTAACTTGCGTAGCAACTGGGAGTTACTCATGTTCATCTCTTCACAAAACTTATCGACATTGAATTGAGCATCTTGATAGTTTTTTTCGAGAATCGTATTTAAACGCTGTAAGAATGATTTATCTATCGTTGAAAGTTGTGGAGATTTTTCCACAGCTATCCATGGTTTTTTCTTGAAGAAGTCTCTAGACTTATCCCTCTGAAGCAGTAAATTATGGACTTTAAGTTGTAATTGATTCACCGCAAATGGCTTTACAAGGTAATCAATCACTCCTTTTTGAAGACTCTCAATTTGTACTTTTTCATCCACTTTTGCCGTCAACATAATGATCGGAATGTGGCTAGTACGTTCGTCACCCAATAAAATATCCGCCATTTGCATCCCATTCATCGCAGGCATCATCAAATCTGTCAAAATCAAATCTGGAATAAACTCAAGAGCTTTTTCTATCCCTTCTAAACCATTTTCAGCGGTAATCACTGTATATTCTTGTCTAAAAACATCTTGAATAAGCCAGCGTATGTCAGGATTATCATCTACAATGAGCAGTGTATTCTTTTGTTTTTCTCTCTCAATGGCAACCGTATCAACTGACCCAACACTATCTTTATACAAATCTTCCACGTCTGTCAAAGACGATTGCACAACCATACTGACTGCGGGCTGGGCATATACGTACTCAACCGGAATTTCTACCAAGAAACTAGACCCCACTTGATATTCACTATTGACAGAGATTTTACCATTTAACAAGGTGACTAATTCTTTGACCAAAGTCAAGCCGATGCCTGTTCCCTCTACTATTTTTCCTTCGTTTTGAGCAATCCGGAAGAAACGATTAAATATATGGGGCATATCTCCTTCTTTGATACCTATACCCGTATCGTCAATTTGTAGAGAAAGGTACTCTTTGTTTGCTCTTTGAATTAGGCGCACGGTAAAATGTATCTGTCCATTTGCTTTCGTAAACTTGAAGGCATTAGAAAGTAAATTCACAATAATTTTTTCCAATTTATCTGCGTCTAACAAAACCCACTGGGGTACAGAGGGCTTTGTCACTTCAAACCGAACTTGCTTGTTTTCAGATAAAGGATAAAATAGCTGAGCAAGCTGTTCTACAAATGCTGTGACGTCAAGAGGCTTTAAGTCTAAATCCGACTTCTCTGCTTCTAATTTTGATAAATCAAGAAGCTGGTTTGTAAGATTTAATAACCGTTTGGCGTGTCTTCGAATTACTTGCGTGTGCTGGCTTCCTTGGTCACTTAATCGTTCGACGGCACCAATGATTAAAGTCAACGGAGTTCGGAATTCATGCGATATACTGGTAAAAAAGGTTGTTTTCAAATTGTTTAATTCTGACAGCCTCTCAGATTCTTTTTGTTCAAAAAGCAATCTTTGCTGTAACAAGAGTCGTTGGGTCTGAACACGATACAGCCACACCAAAAGACCACCAAAAAAGATGAAATAAAGCAAATACGCGAAAGTTGAAAGATAAAAAGGAGGTGAAATTGTAAAAGTAAATATCCTTGGATTACTCCAATTTTCTCCGTCAGTTGAACCCACGATTTCCAGTCGATACGTTTTGGGAGATAGCTGAGAGAAGTTCAGCGACCTCCCTTCTAATTTTACCCAACCCTCCGTAATTCCTTGCATACGATATCTAAACTGATTTTTAGCTGGATTACTGTAATCCATCAAAGCTAAATCAAAAGAGATTTGATTTTGGTTGTGTGCAAGACTCAACTCGTCTAAATATTCGATAGAAACAGGTGCATCTGCATCATTATTCTCACCTTCAGTACGTAATACTTCATTGTTAACCCACATACGTACAATTTGAACGGCTGATTTACGTACTACTTTTTCTACATTAGCAGGGTTAAAACGAGTTACTCCATTAACTCCACCAAATAAGAGTTCACCTGTTGGAGCTTTCGCAAACGAGTATGTATTAAATTCATCTTCTTGAAGACCATCCCGTTTTGTATAATTTTTGGCACGGAGTGTTTCCGGATTTATTTTTGAAATTCCGTAATTGGTGCTCGCCCAAATATTCTTTTGATTATCAACAAGCATTCCATAAATCACGAGGTTTAGAAGCCCGTTTTTCTTGTCGATTACATCAAAAGTTTCTTTTTGCTTATCCATCCGAATAATGCCTCCCCCCCTAGTAGAAACCCAAAGGTATTTTTGGGGATACAAAGGGTCATCTACCGTAGCACTAATAAAGTTGGACGGTAAACTATTTGGATCATTCGGTTCACTATCAAATAATTTAACCTTTAGCTTATTTCCTGTGCGATTGACTTGGATTAACCCGGAGCGCGTACCTACCCAAAGGGTTCCATCTACAGACTCATAAAGTGAATAGACGTCCTTATTGACTCCCTTTTTTGTTAAAATGATATCAAAAGGGTATTTTTCAAACTTTTTAGTTGCTGGAACAAATCGAATCAAATTCCCATTTGTACTAGCAAACCAAATAGAACCGTCTTTTACTTGCAAAAAACTACCACCCGATTCCTTGATTAACTGGTTTTTAGGAATCACATACTTTTCAATTGGTTTCCAATTGGAATCATAGTTCACCAAATAAAAGATTTTTTCCATTTCACTACTTTCACTCTTTGAACCCGAAGGCTGGGAAGCAATCATCCAAAAACTATCATTATTCCTATCCTGTAATAATCCAAGATGAAGATGATATTGATTTGAAACAGACTTCACTTCTTGGTAGTTGGCTGAGCGATTCACCATTGAGAAGTGAAGTCGATTATTAATGTAAATATTCCCTTTTTTATCCTCAAAAAGTGAATACGCCGGGCTCTTTTCGTTAATCGTGAGAAATTCTTTGTTGGTTAATCTTACTTTACGAATACCAAAACCAACTGTTCCTATCCAAAAGCTACCGTTGGTGTCTTCGTACATACTTGAAGGCCAAGTCGTATTGGCATCAAAGGGAATTGGGGTAGAACGAAAATCATTGATTTTCTTTTTACGAAGTAATTCATCAGGATTAAAAGAGCTAAACTCTCCTTCAAAAAAAAGGTGCAGTTGCCCATCCCTAGACAAGAATAAATAACGGATATCCGATGGAACAGAAGTAATATCAATTTCATCTAACCGCCCTGACTTATCTACCGTAACTAATTTATTCCTATTTATTGCCCAAAAGCGTCCAGACTTATCTCTAACAAACTGTTGGTATTTCCAAGAAACATACTCCCAATTCAGTATTGAACCTTGCCGCTGCTCCTTGATACCTTCAAGTACCTGTATTACTTTTAATTGAGCTGGTTTTCGCCAATTGGTCTCAAAAAGTCCAATACCTCCAGTAATAAATAAAGTACCCGTATTTTCAAAGAAAAAATCATGAATAGGTCCACGGTATTTTTCAAGGTCGAATAGCTTTGTGATGCGAACTTCTTTGGTAAAATCTACGGAGAAAGGAAGTCCGTTAACCTTGTTCATGTAGTCAGGTAGCTCAATCAAAAAAACTTCTCCTGTATAAGTACCTACCCAAATACGTCCATCTGGTGCTTCTTTGATTTTCTTGATATATACTGCCTCATTTTGAGAGGAAGTAAGCATAATTTTATAAAATCGACGCTTTTGTGTGTCAAATAAGTTTAGGCCATTGACATCCGTACCTGCCCAAATTCTTTTTTTTGAGTCAAATAAAAGGGAAGTTACCGTATTTCCTGAAATACTGTAAGGATTGGCACGATCATAGAGGTAAGTATCAAAGGAATAGCCATCATACCGGTTCAAGCCATCTTTTGTGCCTATCCAAAAGAAGCCCTTATCATCTTGAATGAGGTCATAAATCATGCCTTGGGATAGGCCATCTGAGGTCGTCAGTGTCTCCCAAAGCCCTTCTCTAGGCCCTGCTGCAAAGATGTTTGAATAAATGATAACTAATACAAATACTACTAAGTGCCTCACACCAAATACTTTATAAATGAATAAATGTCTAGTTAGGAAAGACTTTATCAAATAAAATGCTAGGACAATTTAGAGTATAACTAAAAACAGCAATTCAGATTCCAAATTTAGGATTTAAAACCTACAATAAAAAGTAGTATTTCGAATTGTACCTACTTTTCGGTTACATTTTTAGTGTATGGGCTAATCTGTAAAATCATCTTCGAATGTATCCTTTTTTTCAATTAATTGGTGTGCAATCAAGACCCTTTTCCACTCTTCCAAGGTTTCATTCACATTATCTAAATAAGAAATATCTCGAAACTCTTTAGAGGATAATTTTTGTCGTTTAAAGCGTTCGTATTTTTCACTAAACAAAGACGAATTAGACACGCTAGAACCAACAAATACTTTTTTTAGTACAGAAAAAAATGTGTTATCCTCAGGAATGATAGGTGTAAATACATAGTAACTTGCCAGGCTATTCGTTCCATTTCTTAGTGGTCGGTAAGTATACAAATATGCACCTAATTCTGAGTGCAACGCCATAAACCGCTCTAAATTCAGTAAGAAATTATGAAATTCTATAAAGCTAAACCCTTTCTCAAAACACAATTCTTTCAACTGAACCTCCGTCGTATTCGGACTAAGCAAGTGCCTTTGCTCTGTTTTTTGAAAAAACTGTTGGTTATTGGACAATAGATGTTCTCTCAAATAAGGTAATTTCCGGAAAGCCAAATTATTCATGGTAATCATCCGCTCAACAATCGGATATGTATCTTCCATTTCTTCTTCTCTTTTGGCTTCCTTATCCATTGCAATCAACACCGAACGGAGTACCAAAAGTGTATCAGAAACTGCATCAAAACTTACTAACTGCGAACCCGAAAAAAGCTTTTTTTGAGGTGGATATTCGGGGTCTCTTGTCCGGAATTCATCATGTAAGCCCTTAAATACCAAACTATTGTATAATTTGACCATATCAAGCGTATTGACCAAACATTCGTAAAATTGTTGATCTCTACCCAAAAAATAGTTTTCAATTTGAGCTACTTCTTTTTCCAAGAATTGATACAGATTCCCAAAAACTTTATCCATCATTGGGTTATATACTGAAAACCGAAACCCGCTTACGGCTAAATCATTTTCTTGTGCAATGTGCGTAGCAATTTGTTTAGCTAACTTGTATGATTTGTCTGCCAACTCAATGTTGATTCTTTGTACTTGTTGGTAAAATACTTTCAATCGTTGACAAAGCAAACTCAATTTCTCTAAATTCACTAGTTCTTCATCTTGTATGAGCGTAACTTTTTCTATAAAATCAAGCGATGACATTTGAAGATAATGCGTTCTATCTTCTACCTCATAGATTAAATTACCAAGAAACAATTCGTCACATAAGATACTGATAATCAATTCATAATAAACAGAAAATTCAGACAATTCAGCTACCTTCATCGGACTAGGCGATGACAATATTTGTCCAGATTTTTGTTCTAAAAATTTCGCACTATACTCCAACCCATGAAAAGCAAGCTGACCTATCAAAACCTCTACTTTGGCAAATGCAACAGCAGCGTCTCTCTTCCATTCCTCTGCATCCTCCCCATCGAATTCTTTTTCCAAAGATTGTAAAATAACATACTGATTTTGCAGCTGTCTTTCAGACTTAATTGTTCCTAAATCAAGTAAGATACTGTTCTTGTCTAAGATATAAAACTGAAAGGCTTTAACTGAGTCATTGGAATAAATGGGTGAAAGTACCTTTTTATCAACAAGTTGCATTACTAATTGGCAAAACGAAGCCATTCGCTCACGCCCTTGTTGTCTCAATGTACTATTTGAATGCGGTAAAATAGATGGTTCTAATAAGAGTGTACCAATTAGTTTGGTAAAATCGATTATTTCTGCTTGTTCAAGTTCTAAGACTAACCGATGTATCGCCTCTTTTTCTGTTTGTTGCTCTTTGAGTCGTTCCTGTTCACTCCGAAAATCCACTAGTTTTCCATAATAAAATTGAATAGCAGCAATCGAGTTAAGTAAATGCGTATCTAACAACAATTTTCCAGCTAAATCTGTAACTTTTTGTCCTTCTTTAATAACTACCCATTCCTCGATGATTAGCTTATTCATCAAATCTACTAATTCTTCTACGACATAGAAAAACTCAATAAACTCAGGTCTTAACCCTGCTACACGCTCAAATTGTACATAGTTTTTCAATACGGACATATCTAAATTTGTCTGCAATGAAATCCGGTTCAAAAATCGCATCACCTCTGCGTCTATGTCTCTCTCTTGTAATTTGGGCTCTTCTTGAACTAAATTGCGCGTAGGAGACTGTTTACTATGATACGCCGTAAAAAGTCCGGCAATCTCACCAATCGCATGCAGACCCATCTCGTGTTTAGCAAACTCTGCTCTCTCACGTATGAACATATCAGCAGATGGGTTACTTCGTGTTTTTTCTACGACAAATTTCAGCTTGTATAAAGTCAGAATTTGTGGCTCAATTTCTTGTAGCCAATCTGTTTCTTTTTCCCTATCCTGCTGATCTAAAACTAGCGTCAATCCTTGTTTAATACCCTCAAAAAAATCGAGGATATCTTTATGAATAGCTACAAACTCAGTTAATTTTGTTCTTACTTCCTCTACAGAGACACCAAACTTTTTAGGTGCAAATAACTCCATGTATTTTTTTTCATTTAGTGGAACAATTTCTATTGACTTGTAAGAAGGGAGAGGTAATATTTCAAAAAATCAATAAGGGGAAACCTGTATTGATTTTTGGCTTGCAAAGATAACCTAATTTCATTTTACTCGTTACCACATTTTCGTCATTTACTTGCATAAATTAAGCAAAACATCTTTTTTTTCTAAAAAAAAGACTATCTCACAACTTGAAATAGTCTTATTCAATCAAAGCTCTAGTACCATTAAACCCATTTGTATCTAAAAATAAGTCAAAATAAGTTAACTAGGTTGATGCTCCTTCCTCAATAAATCATTTACTGTTTTAACCGGGTTAAATGTGATCAAAGGGACTTCAACGAAGAGTGTATTCCAGTCAGACATAGAACCATTCCACAAACCAGGAAGCTCCTGGGCTTTGAGTGATTTTCCACTTTGTGACTTCTCCGTGATAAAGCCCGTTTCAGCATCTCGGAATTGCAATAAATCAAACTTTTCTCCCTTATAATTCTTTGTTGTACAAATTAAATCAACCGGATTAAAGTGCGTGGCTTTTGTGAATAACTCTTTTTGTATCTCGTTTTTCATATCAACCTGAGCGGATTCGACTACTTGCAACGAAATAGAACCATCCGAATTTTTTGCCCAAAAGGGACCTCCACCCGGTTCACCCACATTTTTCACCATACCGCAGGCACGAAGGGGTCTATTTACTTTTACACGTGCAAATTGTAACTTTTCTTCTCTACTCCAACTTTTTGCATCTTCAGGGGGTAAAGTACCAAGCATTTCGGCTAAATATCCCAAAATATCATCCAAAATAGCCTCTTCAAGATAGTCATCTTCTAATTTTTCTGCATAGGAGAATAGTTTAGCTTGACAGTCCAAAACCAAACCTGCCAACGCCTGCTTGTACAAGACTGTCGTTTCTTTCAGATGGTCAGGAACAACATTGTCGATATTCTTGATAAAGATTAAATCTGCGTCTTGTTCTGCCAAATTCTCCAACAAGGCACCATGTCCTGCTGGCCTGAACAACAATTGACCGTCTGCTTGCCGGAACGGCTCATTATTTTCATCTACTGCGATGGTGTCAGTCGCAGGCTTCTGGACTGAAAAATCAATTTGATACGTGACCTGAAACCTTTCTTCGTACATGGGTAAAACCTGACGAATCAACGTTTTAAACTTTTCTTGATGCTCGGGAGAAACCGTAAAATGAAGCCGAACAATACGGTTACTTTGTGCATAAAGTGCTCCCTCAACGAGATGTTCCTCCACAGCCGTCCGAATCACACCACCAGGATACGCATGGAACTCAAGAAGTCCTTTGGGCATTCGTCCATAATCTAGCCCATTTTCGCCCAATAGACCCGCTAATATGCCCGCCAAACTTTCCTCTTTCTGTACTTTTTTTAGACTAGTATAAAAGGCAAACTTTGTTAGTTCTGCTAAAAATTGATCTACCGATGCATCTGTTTTTCCTTCTTCTTTTGCAGCAAATAAAGACTTGAACATACGAGAAGCAGCCCCAGAAGCAGGTACAAACTTTAGAATTGCCAAATTTGACCCCAACTGCACGTACTTCTCTACGTAAGATGCTAACTCTGTTTCTGTCAGACGTATAATACCGTTTCCAATACATGCAGCTCCCGTTAATTGCATGTAAGGAAACCCTTTTCTAAAATGACGTATTTGTTCTTCTACTACAGCTAGCTGACTACCTCTAGCCCGAATTTGGTCTAAATCTTGCTGATTAAACATAGTATTTTACTTTGGTTTGGGTTGAACAGACAAAGAAAGCCCTCTGCCATGCTATGAATCGGTTTTTATAGTGAATCTACTACAAACATTAAAGATATATTTTATCTCTTAATTTCAATATTTTTTTTGAAAAATATCGCAATACAGACACTCCTTTCTATATATATTTATTTCCTTTGCAAAACTTTTCCAACCAAATGAACTACTTACTTTCCCAACTTAAAGAGACGAAACTTGCCGCTCGATTTATCCAAAAATGTTCGGTAGAGATCAAAGAAACACTCCTCCTAGCTCTAGCAGAACGACTTGAACAAAACACCCAAGCGTTGCTTTCTGCCAATCAAAAAGATTTAGAGGAAATGAATTCAGAAGATTCAAAATACGACCGACTTCTACTAAATCCAACTCGTATTTTGGCACTTGCCCAATCTGTTCGCCAAGTTGCCCTTCTCCCCGACCCTTCTAACCAAATACTTCTTGAAACCAAGCTGGAAAATGGCCTTTCTTTGCATAAAATGACGACCCCATTAGGTGTTGTTGGTGTCATTTATGAATCTCGGCCGAATGTTACGGTAGACGTCGCGGCACTTTGCCTTCGTTCCGGCAATGCGTGTGTTCTGAAAGGAGGAAAAGAAGCCTATCACACGAATTTATTTCTCGTCCAGCTCATTCATGAGACACTTGAAGAATTTTCTCTTCCTACACAATTGGTCACTTTATTATCCACTGACCGCGTAGAAGTCGAATACCTCCTCACAGCAACAGCTTACGTTGATATCCTTATTCCGAGAGGTTCTGATGCATTAATTCAATATGTTCGTAAAAATTCGCTCATTCCTACCATCGAAACAGGGGCAGGAGTATGTCATACCTACATAGAAGAAACCGCAAATATCGCACAAGCGATTCCCATCGTCATCAATGCACGTGTATCAAGACCCTCGGTTTGTAATTCGCTAGATTGCGTATTAATTGATAAAAAAATTGCAGGCGCAGTACTAGCACAATTAGCTCCAGAACTTGTCAAAAACGAAGTAGTTGTTTACGCAGACTCACTTGCCTACGCACTTTTATCTGCTATGGGGATGACCAATTTATATAGTGCAGACGAAACACACTTTGGGAAAGAATGGCTAAGTAAAACTCTAACTATCAAGATTGTATCTGATTTTACTGAAGCATTGGAACATATTGACACGTATTCCTCGAAACACTCAGAAGCCATCTTAACAGAAAATCAAGATGTAGCAAATCAATTTCTCGCCGATGTAGACGCAGCGGCTGTATACCACAATGCATCTACTCGTTTTACAGATGGCGGAGTTTTTGGACTTGGTGCTGAAATTGGAATTTCTACACAAAAACTTCATGCCAGAGGACCCTTTGCCCTCGAGAAATTAGTTACCGAAAAATGGGTAATTCGAGGAAACGGACAAATTCGAGAATAAAAGAGGTTGTCAGAACCATTGTCTAATTTTGGACAATGGTTTGGCAAACCGTGTGTACCATTTAGGCCTCAATCCATTTAAAATCCATGCTTGATAATCCTCGTTATTTGCCCGAATTCTATTTCGAAACGAGACATTACTTACGCCTCCCGTACGCATTTTCATTTGGACATGCGGAATGTATTTAGCTATTAATTCATGTTTATATAACATCCTGAGCATCAACTCATAATCTCCTGCACTTTTAAAAATAGGGTTGTATGCTCCATAAGTAAGGTATGCTTGTTTCGTGAGGAAAAACGTAGGGTGTGGGGGCATCCAACCCAATAAAAACAAGTCTTTTTTGAATTCTCCTGCCATCCATTCTCGAACGACTTTTGATGTATCCCCTGCATCTACATAATGCAAATCTCCATAGACAGCATCTAGTTTAGGGTTTTCTTGAAAAGCATCAGCAACACGTTGAAGAACCTGCTCGTCAGGATAAAAATCATCGGCATTGACCATTCCAATAATATCACCCGTTGCCCTCGACACCCCCTTGCTCATAGCATCATAAATTCCTTTGTCAGGTTCTGATTTCCATTGGATTTTCGAACCGTATTCTTTTAGTATTTCCAATGTTCCATCCGTAGAACCTCCATCAACGACAATATACTCGATGTTTGGATAAGACTGAGAAAGTACACTTTCAATGGCTGTCCGAATAGTAGCAGCCGCGTTGAACGTAATGGTAATAATGGATATCTTCATGAAGCAAAGGAGGAAAATTCATCGTAAAAAAGCAAAAGTACAAAGAGTTACTGCTTTTTGTATGAGAACATTGAACAAAAAAACACGTTAGAATGGTTATACTTTAAATAAACAGGAAAAAATATGAGGTATTTTTTGATAATTTTCGGAGTCATATTCATCCAATCCTCCCAGTTAGTTGCTTCCACCCTTGAAATCCCTGAATCCAAACTACCTATATACAGAAATTTGGTAATGGAAGGAGGCGGAATCAAAGGAATTGCCTACGGAGGCGCACTTGCAGAACTAGAGGAAAGAGGCATTTTACGTCATATCACTCGAGTAGCAGGAACATCTGCTGGCGCCATTCAAGCCAGTTTATTCGCGATTGGTTACAATGCTGAAGAAATTACAGAAATCATTAACACAACTCCTATCGAATCTTTCAATGATGATGGCTTTATTGTGAAAGGCTCCAAACGACTATTAAAAAAGTACGGGTGGTTCAAAGGCGATGCATTTCTCCAAAAAATCACGGAATTAATTGCAACCCGAACAGGCAACCCGAACTTAACTTTTGCACAATTGCACCAACTAGCTAGAAGTCACCCATTTAGAGATTTATATGTAACGGGGGCTAATTTATCACAGCAACGCGTAGAAGTCTTCTCACACGAAACATACCCCAACATGCGTGTAGCCGATGCCGTTAGAATTTCAATGTCTATCCCACTTTTTTACGAAGCCATTTGGTTGGACAAAGAAGGAAAAGTACATGAAGAAGGCATCGCCTGTACAGATTGTAGTTTATTTGTAGATGGTGGATTATTGATGAACTACCCCGTTGAAGTATTCGATAACCCAAAATATGTGGAAAATTCACGCTATATGCGTTCTACTTCTAACTATTTTTTTAACGAAGAAACACTCGGTTTACGCTTAGAAAGGTGCGATCAAATAGATTATGACATCCAAAATAAACATGCCATTGCACCGATTTCCATCACAGACTTTAGTAGTTACACAAATGCGTTATCTACTGTTTTGATGCGAAATGTTGCACCTCCACACCCGAGAGATCCAGAAAGAACAATTTATATCAATGACTTAGGTATGAGTTCTAAAGTACGCAAAGTTCCTCAAGAAGAAAAAGAGATGTTGATGCTCAGCGGGCGTCAAGGAGTGTATGAGTTTTTAGGGCGTCTTGAAGAACGGCTTGTTCTGAGAAATGAAAATGAATAAAAAAAAGGTTTCGGGGTTTAAACCCCGAAACCAATCAATCATCACGTTCTGTACTGTAGTAAGAGTCTAAAAAGATGCGCCGATTACTTTTGATGCGCTTTTCACTCTTTGCCGCAAGCTGCTTTGAACTCTTTTTTACATCGGCATCGCTAAAAAAATCACTCGACAAACTGGTTCGTTTTGTGTCTTGTTTGTTCTTATTACGCAAAGGCATAAAATAGGTTATATTTAAACTTTCACGAAATAAAAAAATGTTTTTTAATTTACAAAATATCTTGTTTTAACTTTTCAAGAAACAGTATTTTATTTTACAAAAAAACACCAACACCAAACATTTATCTACAATATTAGATAAACTATTTAATAATCTTCTTAGATAAAGAAGAAATTGCAGGCTTTATTTTCTTTCCACCTACAGCATAAACAACCACTCCTACAGCTACAGCTGCTAAACCATACAATATGCCTTTTTTCATACACGTAAATTTTAAAAATTCTTTCTTTTACCTTTGCTCTAATTAACGGAAAGAAAACGAAATTAGTTGTTCTCTTTCTTAAAATTTTCTTAAAATTTACTGAGTGGTCAATCCTTCGTCATAATCGAACAAAAAAAGGGTTTTTCTGTTCATAAATGCAGGCACCTATTTGGTTAAAAATATTTTATTTTCATTTACTCGTAATGACTCCAACACAACAAAAAGGTTTAGTAATTCGGTCTACAGGCTCATGGTATGATGTCCGGAAAGAAGATGGTTCGTTGATTTCCTGTAGACTTAGAGGTAAATTTAAAATACAAGGCTTGAAGGTTACCAACCCTATTGCTGTAGGAGATAGCGTCTATTTTCATGTGGAAGACGAAGCTGAAAACCGCGGAATGATTACAGAAATTGTCCCTAGAACAAACTATATTCTCCGAAAATCGGTACACAAAACAGCACATGGTCATATTTTAGCTGCAAATTTAGATCAGGCTATTCTGCTTGTCACACTGACCTTCCCACGCACTTCACTCGGTTTTATTGACCGTTTTCTAGTATCAGCCGAGTCTTTCCGGATACCGACTCGAATCGTCTTCAACAAAATTGATTTAATGCCACAAGAAGCATTGGACTACCAAAATGAACTCGCTGAACTCTACGAACCACTCGGATATCCGTGTCACTTTATATCCGCTTTGACCGGAGCTGGAGTTGAGGGGCTTCAGAAGCAACTCGAAAACAGAATTTCACTCATTGCAGGGCACTCTGGAGTAGGAAAATCTACCTTTATTAATGCCATTGCTCCTGGATTTAACCTTCGTACATCAGAAGTTTCTACTTTTGCAAATAAAGGCGTGCACACAACTACCTTTGCAGAGATGTTCGAACTCCCTAAAAATACGTTTCTTATAGACTCCCCTGGCATCAAAGAACTTGGCATAATGGACATCGAAACAGGTGAACTAAACCATTATTTCCCTGAATTTGCCGAACTTTTGAATACCTGCAAATACCATAATTGTCGCCACATAAACGAACCACAGTGCATGGTAAAAGAAGGACTAGAAAACGGAACCATCGCAGAGTCACGTTACCTTAGCTACTTAAGTATTCTCGAAGATCAAGATAATAGGAGATAAGGAATCAATTGGCTGCCTCACCAATTTCCAGTACCTTGAACTCTGTTCGGCGGTTTACTTGGTGTTCATCCTCTGTACGGGCATTTTCAATAAGCAATTCTGTCTCTCCGTAGCCACGTGCTTGTAAACGGAGCGGATCAATGCCCTTTGTCATCAAGTAATTGATAACAGACTCTGCCCGACGTTGAGATAACCGAATGTTGTACATATCTGACCCACGACTATCGGTATGCGAGCCTAATTCTATTTTTAATGCTGGATTATCTTGCAGAATACGTACCAATTTGTCTAATTCTACGGCAGCATCTGCCCGGATATCCGCTTTATCCAAATCATAATAGATATTCTCTAACCGGAATGTCTTTCCGATAAATAGCTGGTCTAAGTCTATATTCAACAAGAAAGTCGTATCTGTAACTGGCTTTGTTAATAAAGATACCGGAATTGACCGACCATACATAGAAAACGATTCTCGTTTAGTCAAGTAATTGGCCTTCTCAATAAGTAACATATACTCTGCGTCTTCTTGCAATGCGATTGGACCAAATGTCCCCTCTTTTGTTGTCATTTTTGTACTTATCAACTCTTCTGTATCCTCCAATAAACGATATACTTTAACTTCTGCTCCTTCAATTCCTTGTTTTGATACACTTTGAGTAACTGCTTGTACAGTTCCTCCTAAGAAATACCGAACCATTTTAAGGTCTGTATCACTTCCAGAAGTACCCGTTGGTTGGTTTGGATTCAATGTATTGGGTGTAGAAGCCAAGATTGGGTCTTCTTCCAAAGGAGCTTGATAGACATAAATATCATCATCTCCCATTCCTCCGCTACGATTTGAGGAAAAATAAATATGCCCGTATTCATCCGATGTTAACCCAAAATCATCAGAAGGAGAATTAAACGGAATACCCATGTTCTCAACAGAAATTTTTCCATCTTTTCGGACTGCCTCAAAAATATCCAATTTACCAAGCCCAGGATGTCCGTCAGAGGCAAAATAAAGTTTTCCTTCTGGAGATACAAACGGAAACATTTCGTCGCCTGCCGTATTTATGGCTTTTCCCATATTTAGAGGTTTCCCAAAACGACCAGAAGCATCCATATTTACGCGGTATAAATCAATACCACCTACTCCACCTGCACGGTTAGATGCAAAGTAAAGCGTTCTTCCATCACCTGAAAAAGCAGGAGTTCCATCCCAACTAGCGGAGTCAGATGCAGATACCAAAGAGGGCGTTGTCCAACCTTCACCTGAAACAAAACGGCTAATGTACAAATCAACATCTGGAGATACATCTTTCTTTTTCCCTGAATTACCTCGTGCAAAAACCATTGTTTTGCCATCAGGTGTAAATGTGGGCGTTCCTTCGTTTCTTTCTGGGTCAAAAATAGAAGGGCTAAACAGTTCTGGCTGTCCTAAAATGGACGCATCATCGCCTACTTTTACTTTGTATAAACCTAAAAACGGAAGCCCATTGGCGTACACTTTATCTTTTTTTGAAGACGTAAAGACAAGATAATTGCCCAACCTTACTGGAGCAAATTCACTCCCTTTCGTATTTATTTCTTTTTGATTTTGAAAGATTATGTCCCTTTTTTGAACAGATATTTCGTCAATGATACGTAACGTATTTAATTCTCGGTTTGCCCTTTCATTCATTACCTTATCTTGGGACTTTGCCTCGACAAATTTCTCAAAATAGGTGAATGCTTCTTGGTATCGTCCATTTGCTTTTAAGCTATACCCGGTATAAAACAAAAAAGCAGGGTTTGTATTCCCTGCCGCCATGGCTTTCTCATAAAAGGGGGCAGCTTCCTCCCAACGGTTTGTCAAACGGTATGCCTCAGCGATTGTTCCAAACAGCTTTCCCTTTTCACTTTCATCAATAGTTTCCACTTTTTTCAATTCCAAAATTGCCTGCTCATAGAAACCTTTCTCAAAACTAGCCAACCCTTTTTTGTAGCTTTGTAACTGAGCGATACTATCAAAGTGAACAAGTAGTAGCGTGAATAAAAAGAAGTGAATCGATATTTTTCTCATTGCGACTTTTGGAAATAAACAAAGTAATAACTTGTATTTGTACAAATAAACGAATATTTTTCCGTAAATGTTACATGCACTTCAACCATCAAAATAACTTTTAATACATCCTTCAACCCCATATCAAGCTAACTTTCCGGTCTTTACGGCTCATTTATTTATGCCTACTTCCTTCTTTTTCTCCAAAAACAAATGGTTTACTTTGTATGAATTAAGCGCACAGTGGTTGATTGCTTTGTTGTTTGTTGGCGTTGTTTCTGGCTCTTCATCCGCTCTTTTTTTGTACTCTTTGGAGAGAATCACCCTTCTTCGCGGCAACTACCCTTTTTTTCTGTACGCACTACCATTTGTTGGGCTGTTTATCGGTTGGTTTTATCAAAAAGGAGGTGACCGTGTAGGAAAAGGAAATAATTTAATTTTAGAAGAAATTAATGTACCGACTCAACAAAAAATTCCACTAAAAATGAGCCTGTGGGTTCTTGTTGGTACACTTTTAACACATCTTTCAGGAGGCTCGGCGGGGCGCGAGGGAACAGCCGTACAAATGAGTGCTTCCCTTTCCGATCAATTTCCTTTGAAACGATTCTACCGAGTTAATCGGTCTATTTTTCTGAGAGCGAGCATTGCAGCTGGTTTTGCGTCTGTATTTGGTACTCCTCTCGCAGGTATTCTGTTCGCTCTTGAAGTTCCTCAAAGAGGGAAAATTGCCTTTTCTGCGTTAGTTCCTTGTTTAATCGCCGCTTTTTGGGCTGATACCGTTTGTCACTTTTGGGGAGCAACTCATTCCGTCTATCCAACGATTGCCTTTCTAAAACTCGATATACAAACACTTGGAAAATTGGCAATAGCAAGTATTTGTTTCGCTTTAAGTAGCTGGTTATTTATACAAATAGGTGAGTTAGTCACTAAAAAAATACGTGCTTTAATCCCAGACAAACGTTTTCAACCTTTTTGGGGTGGACTTATCTTACTTATCTGCTTCTTGGTTTTCCCCCTCGATGAACTTCAAGGCTTGGGACTTCCTACCCTATCAGCTGCATTTGAACAAACTGCAGCGCCGTATCTTTTTCTCGGGAAACTTGTATTTACTGCCTTTACGTTATCCGTCGGCTTTAAAGGAGGAGAAGTCACTCCCCTTTTCTTCATTGGTGCTACCCTCGGAAGTTATTTGGCATCTGTACTTGGAATACCCACTGACTACCTCGCGGCACTTGGCTTTATTGGTGTCTTTGCCGGTGCAACCAAAACACCTTGGGCTTGTGTATTTATTGGGTATGAACTATTTGGTGCAGCAAATAGTGTAGCGTACCTTTTCATCTGTTTTAGTGTCTATTTCCTTTCTGGGGAAAACAGTATTTACACAGCACAAAGAAAGTCCTAAACGCGGTCTTGACTTCCAGATACAAAAATGGGTTACCCCTTCGCAAATGAAGACTAAACATACTTTTGAAAACAGCACATACATAATTGTATAAGTTAGTTACAAAGTTGTTCAAATGAATTATGTACAGGAGTCGAAACAATTATCTCTCACTTTTTTCTAAATTAACCCGTTATTTACTCCTCTTTTTTTGACATTTCCATCTCAAATTATATCTTTGTGTAGCTAAGCGATGCATTTCAATTAGTTAGTAACTAACTCCGGTGAACCTTTAATCACCACCACTCATGTCCCAAAATATACTATGACTATTCTCGTCTTACACAGCGACCAACCTTGGCTGTTGCTAACTCTCGAGGAACTCAAAAAAGCGGTTTCTCAACCTATCGAATTTGAGCATTGCCCGACTCCTCTCATCGCCACAATCTCTTCAGAAACGAAATACGATTTGGTTGTCTGTGGGATTTCCAAAAGTAGTTCATTGATTTTTAGACAATTAGATGAAAGTCGTTTACGAGATGTACCTATTTTGTTTATTTCTAACAGCAACGATGCTTCTCTTTTTTTCCAGTCAACTCGTTTCAAGCATTCTGCCTTTATTGTGTGGCCTTTTCAACCACTTAATCTCTTGGTATCTTTGTACCAATTATGCCCAGAACTTATTTCTCCTAAACAAGCACCTTTAACCCTGAAAGGACCACGAAGTGAGCGTATTCGCGTACCCAAAACGACCATCCAGTTCATTCATTCTGAAGGAAACTACTGTTTTATCTACACAGATAGCCATCGTTTTGCATTGAAATGCTCACTCAAAAAAATGCTTGAAAAGCTAGATAATACGTTTCTTCAAGTACATAAAAGATACTGTGTCAATACCCAAAGTATTCTCCGAATCGACTGGTCTAGCCAACAAGTTCATCTTCAAAACAAGCATACAATACCGTTTGGACGGAACTACCGAAAAGACATGTTACTCTGGGCAGGACAATCCAAACAGCGGGTCATATTACCTGAATTATACGGCAAGAAGCTAGCAGAAGCTTAATATTTTCACTACCTTTGCACCCGTTTTAGGAAAGTCCTAAGTAATCCATTTAGTAACAAATTAAGGAAATCATGACAACGGAACAGTTGAAAGATTTGAGAGCCAGAGTGTCGGCTTTGAGGAGGTATCTTTGACTACGATAGTCGCGTAGAAAAATTAGGAGATTTAGAAAATCAACAAGCACAACCTGAGTTTTGGGGTGACTCTGAACACGCCCAAAAGGTCGTAAAAGAAATCCAAACACTCAAAAACTGGACAGAAGCCTACGAAGAAGCAGATACTGCCATCGGTGATTTAGAAACACTTCATGAGTTTTTTGCCATGGGTGAAGTATCTGAAGAAGAAATAGCTGCTGAACGAGAAAAAACAGTCCAAATTATTGAAGCATTGGAGCTCAAGAAAATGCTCTCCAATGAGGAAGATCAGTTCTCTGCTATCGTGGAAATCAACTCAGGCGCAGGTGGAACAGAAAGCCAAGACTGGGCAAGTATGTTGTACCGGATGTACCTGATGTGGGCACAAAAACACGGGTACAAAATTACCCAAGTAGACTGGCAAGATGGAGACGGTGCAGGTATAAAATCTGCCGCTTTGAAAATCGAAGGGCCCATGGCTTATGGCTATTTGAAGTCTGAAAACGGCGTTCACCGCCTTGTTCGAATTTCACCGTTTGACTCCAACGCACGCCGACATACTTCTTTTGCGTCTGTCTATGCGTATCCATTGGTAGATGACTCGATTGAAATTGAAGTGAAAGACGCAGATATTGAAATCCAAACGTCTCGTTCAGGTGGTGCAGGTGGACAGAATGTCAATAAGGTAGAAACGAAAGTTCAACTTACACACAAACCTTCTGGTATTGTGATTGTCTGCCAGATTGAACGTAGCCAACACGCCAACCGTGAACACGCGATGAACATGCTGAAATCGCGCCTTTACCAATTAGAAGTAGAAAAAAGAAATGCTGCACGAGCAGATATTGAAGCTTCGAAAAAGAGAATTGAGTGGGGCTCGCAAATTCGAAATTATGTGTTCCATCCGTATAAACTCGTTAAAGATGCACGAAGTGGACACGAGACATCTGACATCCAATCTGTTATGGATGGAGGATTAGATAGTTTCATCAAAGCATACTTAATGTTAGATTAATAAAAAAACCAATTGAGTAAATCAATTGGTTTTTTGTATTTAGAAGTTTCGAACAGACCAACGTGGTTTTTTACCTTTTCGTTTTATTTCGTAAAGCTGTTCATACACACGTTCATCGATAGGCCCATCCAAGACTTTTTCCTCTGCAAACGCATTAATCAAATGATGGATAGTATTACTATGTCCAATAATCAGGACGGAAGTCTTCATTTGTTTGATGTTTTCAATAAATACAGTTTGATTGGAAGCATCGTATTTTTCAATGGAAATCCCCAACGCACTTGACAGTGGTTCCCCTGTTTGTAAAGTCCTTTGGGTATCTGTTGAGTAAATATGCGTAATTTTTTTGTTCACTAAGAGATTCTTCAGGCGTTGTGCTTGCTCCATTCCCTTGGAAGAAAGCGAAGGATTACTTCCTTGGTTCACCGCTTTGTCGGCATGTCGAACAACAAATATCGATTGTGCTTGCACAGAAAACGCGGCAAGAAACAACAAAATCCAAAGTGTACCCTTTCTTTTCATTTTTTGGTTAATTAACGTTTAAACGCCCAACGTACAGAGAAGGCAATATCGCCCAAATACAAGCCTGGCGAATTTACAATTCCCAAAGAAGGTTTCCAATCTAAACTTAAATTAATAGGTACTTCTGCAAAATTATATTCAATTCCTCCGATAGCATCTACCCCGATTGATACGCCTGAGTCCGCAACATAATACGGGCGGTACCTTCCTATTCTACCACTTGAAGTACCGATGTGCCCACCGAAACCATAAAAAGTTCGGAAGCCTTTTTCAAACTCTGGTTGGTGTTTTTCGTATAAAAGTACAGCCGTTACACCACTACCATACCCATACAAAAGCCCCTCAAACGCGTTGGATTTAGAAACAAAATGCTTTAGTGATATTGCGTATGCACCTGTAAGACGTAATCCAGCAGCAGTTTCATATTGTGCAAAAGCAGATGAAGAAGCCACGAATAGCAGCAAAAAGATGATTTTTTTCAGCATGATGAAAAGGAATTTAATAATGGAACGGACAAATTGGGTTGTTTCCTCAAAATCCAAACAACCTAGGTACACAAAGATAAACTATCTCTTTATTCCTTACTAAGTATATGCTGTAAATAAGTAAAAAAATCGTAACTTTGCGTAGTAAGAACAAGTGCTAAAATAATTACAAGAAATTGATTATCAACACTTTAACGATATTTTAATTCAATCAATTTATGTCAGAAGTTGTAAATACGTCCCAAGCAGACTACTCTGCGAATAATATTCAGGTATTAGAGGGGTTAGAGGCTGTGCGGAAAAGACCTGCCATGTATATTGGCGACATTGGAATCAAGGGGTTACATCACTTAATATGGGAGGTTGTTGATAACTCTATAGATGAAGCGCTTGCAGGCCATTGCGACACTATTTTAGTGACAATTCACGAGGATAACTCAGTTACAGTACAAGATAACGGACGTGGGATTCCTACTGGTATGCACCAAAAGGAGCAAAAATCTGCCTTGGAAGTCGTTATGACTGTACTCCATGCAGGAGGTAAATTTGACAAAGATACCTACAAAGTATCCGGTGGTTTACACGGTGTGGGGGTTTCTTGTGTGAATGCCCTATCTACTCATTTACGTGCGGAAGTACACCGCGAAGGACGTGTTTTCGAGCAGGAATACTCCATCGGAAAACCATTGTATCCTGTCCGTGAAATCGGAACGACAGACATCAACGGAACAATCATTACTTTCACACCCGACGGGTCAATCTTCACGACAACAGAGTACAAATACGAAACCGTAGCCAATCGTTTGCGTGAAATGTCCTTCTTGAACCGTGGAATCCGTTTGGTACTGACAGATTTCCGTGAACTGGATGAAAATGGCCAACCAAAATCAGATGAGTTCTTATCACAAGGTGGTCTTGTAGAATTTGTTGAATACATTGATTCAGGACGTGAGCGTCTTATCCCTGCACCTCTCTATATGGAAGGGGAGAAAGATGGTGTTCCAGTAGAGGTTTCTATGATCTACAATACCAGTTTCTCTGAAAACGTCTCCTCTTTTGTAAACAATATCAATACCCACGAAGGTGGTACACACGTGTCAGGTTTCCGGATGGCATTGACGCGTACACTGAAAAATTATGCGGACAAATCAGGTATTTTGGCTAAAGAGAAAATAGAAATCTCAGGAGACGATTTCCGGGAAGGATTGACGGCCGTCATTTCTGTCAAAGTACAAGAACCCCAATTTGAGGGTCAAACCAAAACGAAATTAGGTAACAGTGACGTCACTGCTGCCGTAAGTGGTTGCGTACAATCGATGCTTGAGAATTACTTAGAGGAACATCCCAAAGAAGCACGCATGATTGTCGAAAAAGTGATGCTCGCTGCCAAAGCGCGTATTGCTGCTCGTAAAGCACGGGAAATGGTCCAACGTAAAAACGTTTTGACAGGTACAGGTCTTCCAGGTAAATTGGCTGACTGCTCTGAGTCTGACCCATCACTTTGCGAAGTGTATTTGGTAGAAGGGGACTCAGCGGGTGGAAGTGCCAAACAAGGCCGTAACCGCGCATTCCAAGCTATTTTACCTTTACGTGGTAAAATTTTGAATGTTGAAAAAGCCCAGGAATACCGAATTTACGAAAACGAAGAAATCAAGAATATCATTACGGCGTTGGGCGTACAGTTTGGTAAAGATGGAGACGAAAGAGCGCTTAATCTGGTTAAACTACGTTACCACAAAGTCATTATCATGACAGATGCTGACATCGACGGTAGCCACATCCGAACACTTATTCTTACATTCTTCTACCGTTTCATGCGCGAGTTGATTGAACTTGGATATGTTTACATTGCGCAGCCACCTTTGTATTTAGTCAAAAAAGGGAAAGAAGAACAATATTGCTGGACAGAAGAGCAGCGTTTGCAAGCTGTCAAGAAATTAGCTGGCGGAGGTCGGGAGGACAACGTACATGTACAGCGTTACAAAGGATTGGGCGAGATGAATCCAGAACAACTTTGGCAAACGACCATGAACCCTGAACACCGTACTTTGAAACAAGTATCGATTGATTCAGCAGCAGAAGCAGACCTACTTTTCTCTATGCTCATGGGAGATGACGTTGCACCAAGACGCGACTTTATCGAGAAAAATGCAAAATATGCCCGTGTAGATGTTTAATATAAATACAAGGACAAACAAAAAAACTCTTGCTGTAAGCAAGAGTTTTTTTGTTTGAGAGAAAAGGGAAGCAATCCCTTATTTTCTTCTTTTATGTACTTCGATGCCTTCTGCACCGCCTAAAATACGGCCACAGTGTTCACATACGATAATTTTTTGCTTATCCATGATATCTGCCTGACGTTGTGGGGGAACCACATTGAAACAACCACCGCAAGCACCTCTATCTACAGAAACAATAGCCAAGCCATTCTTTGCATTTGAGCGAATACGTCTGTACGCGTTCAAAAGCCTTTCCTCGATTTTAACTGCTTGTTTTTCGCTTTGTTTGATGAGTTTAAGCTCGTCTTCTTTGCTTTCAGCGATGAGTTTTTCCAACTCTTTTTTCTTTACGTCTAGCGCGATTTTACGAGAATCAAGTGCAATTTGGATACTTGTCATCTCCTCTTCCTTCTCCCGAATTTTGAACTCAGTTTCCCGGATTCTTCTGTCCGCTAGTTGAATTTCAAGCTCT
>JBKBRQ010000119.1:0-8697 GCA_046292055.1 Spirosomataceae bacterium
AATAAACGATTCCGTCCCATTCCAAGGCGAGAAGGAGAGAAGCAGGGTTATTTTTGTTTAATTTGACGACTTTTGCATCTTTTACAAGTCCTACTTTCTGTAATTCTGGCGCAAGTTGCTGCGTAACATTACGGAATCGGCCCGTTCCATCGTTTTTGAGTAAATACGATGTTGGAATTTCGCCATACGCCCATGCTTCTCCACGCGCTCCGACAAATAATTCAGGCTTTCCGTCATTGTCTGCATCCCAGGGTATAATGACAGAAGCCGTCGAGAATATTTGTTGAAAAGCATCTCCTTTTTTGGTTAGTTGTCCTTTTCCATCATTAAGATAGAGGCGAGGAGACAGCCAACCCGTTTTTCCATAATATTCATTTCCACCGCTTGCGACAATCAGATCGAGGGTTTTATCGCCGTTTACATCCAACCAAATAGCGTATGTATCTTCAAATGTGCTATCTGTGGCCAAACTAGGAGAAGGAATTTCCTGAAACTTTCCTTGTTGGGTTTGTGCGAATAAACGCGATTTTTGCCATTTTGAACTTCCCATAAAGATATCTTCAAATCCATCTCCATTGACATCCGCCACGGCAAAAACAGGTCCAACGGTTGACAACATAGACGGAATGAGGGCTTCGCGGTCAAATTCATTGAACTTATTTTCTTCATGTTTTACCAAAAGCCCCACTTGTTCCGTAATATCTTGCGCAGGTACTTGGTGTACGGACTTCTTTTTCCAATTTACATAATCGAATGGTGGAAGCCCCTTCTTGTAGGTGAGCGTGAGTTGATTAGAAGAACTATCCGGTATGATTTTTTCGTACGAATTATCCGGCCAAATAACCAACAAAGAATCTATTTTTTGTGATTGTCCTAATCCAAAATGGAGAGGTGTTTCACTGGAGGATTGGAAACCTCTGACGGGAAATTTTTCTTGTAACTGAAAACCATTTGCTTGACAAACAATGATTTTAGCACCAATTGCTTGTTTGTTTCTTTCACTACCTTCTAGCGAAATTTGAAGAGATTTATTGGCGCTTGTTTCTGTGGTATTTTCATAGATAAAAGCAGGCGCATTTATGTTATTGGTGACAATGTCGAGGTCACCATCATTATCTAAATCAGCATAAATAGCCCCGTTGGAGTAGGAGGGAACTTGATTTTCTACATTTTCTGTGATTTCTTCAAACGAAGCTTCGCCTTTGTTACTGAAAAACTTATTCGGAATTTTTACTTCGGGCAATAAATCAACGAGAGAAATATCTGATTCATCAAATGTTTTGTCGTTGATTCTTTTTTGAATATCGTCGTTAGACACATAATTGATGTAATCAATATCGTTCATGCGTTTATTTATCCCGTTTGAGATGAACAAATCCTTCAAACCATCGTTGTCAAAGTCTAAAAAAAGCGATGACCAAGACCAATCTGTGGCGTGAATTCCTGAAAATAAACCTACCTCACTGAAGTAGCCATCTCCTTGGTTCAACTGCAAGTTATTACGCGCAAATTGGACATTATAACCCATTTGAAGTTTAAACTTAAAATTATAATAGGCATCTTCGCCCTCCGATCTTTTCAAAATATTGGGGTCATAAGGAAGCATATCCAGCGAGATAATTTCGGGTAAGGCATCGTTGTTGATATCTGCGACATCTATTCCCATCGAAAACCGGCTAGTATGTTTGATACGCGTACCTATTTCGTCTTTGAAACGCTTATTTTTTTGATTGATGTACAAGTAGTCGTTTTCATGGAAATCATTGCCAATGTACAAATCGGGGTATCCATCAAAGTTAACATCACCGATACCAACGCCAAGCCCGTAGCCTAGTGCAGAGCTATGAATCCCGGATTCCTTCGTTTTTTCCACGTATGTACCATCCACGTTTTCAAAGAAACGATCACCGGCAAGTGGATGGAATGTGTCTAAAAAATCATCTCTTTTGCCGAATGTCCCGTTGGCATGTACTGAATGGTTTAATTGGAAAAAGTCTAAATCTCCGTCTAAATCAGCATCAAAGAAAACGGCTTGCGTACCAAAACCAACAAGATCTAGGCCATATTCCGCAGATTTTTCCTCATAAATAGGAATTGAATTTTCGATTTTCTTACATACAAAAAGTAAGTTATGCCCTTTTAGCGACAGATAATTACCTACTTGACTTACGTAAATATCTAACAGTCCGTCTTGGTTGATATCCACCAAAGAAATACCGTTTGACCAACCTGTATCCGATGTAAAGTTTGATTTTTGCGTGATATCTTCAAACTTTAGCTCTCCTTTGTTGAGATAAATTTTGTTCTCGCCCAAATTTGCGGTAAAAATGAGATCAATGAGTCCGTCTTTGTTCAAATCACCTGCTGCCGTCCCTCCGCCATTGTAGAAATACATGTACGAAAAAATATTTAGGTCTTTGGTTGGGGTAACAGTATTGACAAAGTCAACCCCCGTTCTATCTGCATTTAAAACCTTAAAAATCATTTTATCTTCCTTACTTTGTTGGCAGGCGATATTTGCCCAAGCAAAGAGTAAAAAGAAGAGATATTTCGTTGTATTTTTCATTTTTTAGTCGTTGGGATAAATGAAATAGGCGTATCGTTATTGCGCACAAACAAGAGAGTAGGGGTTGACCCAATAGTGATTTTTTGAATATCTCTAATTTCTCCTGTCCATTGAATCCCCGATTTTTGGGGAGAAAGCCACGTCCATTTATTTTGTTTGTCTTGGATAAATGCACCGCCACGATTACCATCTAGTCGTCCAAATTGTGGAATAAAATGCGTGTAATTTCCGCCATAGACAATGTCTTTTTTGGTGTCGCCGTTGATGTCCAGAATCTGAATGGCATTCATGCATGAAAACTGTGCTTGAATAGGTAGTTTTTCAAACTTGAATGTGCCATCTCCTTGGTTATAGGCAATTCCGGAGGCCAAAAAGTTGGCTTTTCTTTGTTCTGCTTTGTCTAAAATAGAACTTTTGAATAAGTCTTGAATGGTACGTTTGGCGTATTCGCTGTGTTTCAAATTTTGGGTTTTTAAGAAAGGAAATTGCTCCATCATTTCGCGTTTGAGAAAGACAGGAACGTCCTCCCCTTGTATCGATTTGGTTATTATTTTATCAACGATGGAATTTTCATCGAAGTCGGCCACCCAAATTTTCAATGGATTTTCTTGGTCGGTACGTAGCGCAAAATTTTCACCTATGTTTCCAAGAATTAAATCTATGAAGCCATCTTGGTTGATGTCTTCTGCCACTACACTTCCCCAGAAACCGTACATTTCTGATAATTCGTTGGGTATAATTTTCAACTTTTTATCTTCAAATGTGAAAATTTGGGGAGCCATCCAATCACCGATAACAACTAATTCTGGTTTTTTATCCCCGACTAATTGTGTCCATTGGGCGTCACGTACCATTCCGATTTGTTGTAAATCTGGTGCAATCTGCTCAGTCTTATTGGTAAAATTTCCTTTGCCATCATTGACAAACAAATAGCTTTCTGGGGTTACACCGTATTGCATGGATGTATTTCTACTTCCGACGAATAAATCTAGGTCTCCGTCTTGGTCAAAGTCTGCGGCTCGAACAACAGAGGTATTGTTACCGTTTGGAGGAAGCTTTCGACTTACGGCAGTAAAATTTCCTTTGCCGTCATTTTCATAAAGTCTGTCATTCAAAAGTCTGTCATTTGTTGGAACTGTATTTCCGCCTGAGCCTACATATAAGTCAAGATCCCCGTCCTGGTCCATGTCAAAGAACAAGGCGGCAGTATCTTCAAAATCTGTGTAAACGCCGAAAAGACGTTCGTTTGTTGGTAGGAATTTCCCGTCGGCTTGTTGAATGAGCAATTGTCCGGCTTGTCCTGTTGCACCACATATGTACAAATCTTGTTTTCCGTCGTTATTTACATCACCAACAGCCACTTTGGGCCCTTCTTTGGAGAGCATAATCGGAATGTTTTTCTCATTGTAATAATCTATGTGCTCATTTTCTTGGTGTTTGGGTAATTCAAGTGTAGAGGCTTGGAATAATGGAGAGATCAAGTTTATGGATTCGGGATAGATAGGGCCAGCTTGTTGCTTCCAGCTGTATGTGGAGTCCGTTTGGATATTTCTATAGATTGTGTATTGGCGGTTCGGCCAAATAATTTGGATAGAGTCCACCTTTTCTACCTGTCCCACCCCAAAGGTCATGGGATATTCTGTACTGGACTGAAATCCACGTGCTGGATGTAATTGCTTGGAAAGTATTTCATTTCCTATAAAGACATGTACTTTGGCTCCGATAGCGAACGTATTTGTGGAATCGCCTTTGAGTTGAAGTTTGATGTATTTATTTCGCTCTTTGCTCTCATTGGCTTTATTTTTATAGATGCCGCAAGGTTGGTTCAAATTATTGACGATGAGGTCTAAGTCCCCGTCGTTATCTAGGTCTGCATACGCAGCACCGTTGGAGAAGGTTTTATCGTCTAGACCCATTTCCTTTCCTACTTCATTGAAAGACAATTGCCCCTTATTCTTGAAGAATAAATTGGCAATTGGGCGGGAAGGCATGTTGTTGATGATATTGTCGAATTTTGCTTTTTCGCCAGATAGTACCATTTTTTGATTGACATCATTGGCAAAAAAGTCAATAAAATCTTGGTCGATGACATCGTGGTAAATGCCATTACAGACGAAAATATCGGTATTCCTGTCGTTATCAGCATCAAAAAGTAAGGCCCCCCAGCTCCAGTCGGAGGCTGCGACATTTCCTAGATACGCAACATCCGTAAATGTTCCGTCTTGGTTATTGAGTTGCAGCGTATTTTGCATGAGTTGGTGGTAGAAACCTTTTTCTTTTTTTAATTCATAGACGTAATGATTATCAAAAGAAGTAGTTGTTTTTAGGCGTTCTTCGTCACGTGCGAGCATGTCTGTCACAAAGATTTCAGGATGCCCGTCGTTGTTCATATCTGCCATGTCAGCTCCCATTGAAGAGAAGCTCGTATGTGTCATTCTATTCTCTAAATCTTCCTTAAATGTTCCATTTTTTTGATTTATGTACAGATAATCACGCTCGAAGAAGTCATTTGAAATATAGATATCAGGGTAATTATCATTGTTAACATCGCCGACAGTCACGCCCAAGCCAAATCCAATTAAACTCCCATAGATTCCAGCTTCTTCGCTTACATCTACGAATTTCCCGTTGTCATTGCGAAACAACTTATCTCCGCCTCCTTTCAGAAAATCTTTGACTGGCCAGTCCTCGGCACGTAAATCTCTATTATTGGCGTAATTGAGGGTATTTACGGGAATAAAACTATTATTGAGTGAGTACATATCTAGATCTCCATCCATGTCGTAATCGAAAAACGCTGCATGTGTTGAGTACCCGTTGTCGTCAAGTCCATATTCAGCGGCTTTGTTTGTAAAGGTCAGGTCACCGTTATTGATAAAGAGCGCATTTTCTTGCCCTTTGTCTTTTTGGTATCCAGCGTTACAGACGTAAATGTCAAGAAGATTGTCGTTATTTATATCGACCATGACCACACCGGTACTCCATTTAAGTGCCTCAGCTACGCCTGCTTTGTCAGTAATATCTTCAAAGGTCATGTTCCCTTTGTTAAGGTATAGCTTATTTTCACCCATATTTGCGGTGAAATAGATATCGGGTAAACCATCGTTATTGATGTCTCCAACTGCTACACCACCACCATTATAGAAATTGCGGTAATTGAAAATATTGAAATTCTCTGTATTCTGGACAACATTTACGAAGTCAATGCCTGTTTCGTCGGCTTCAAGCTTTTGAAAGAGAGTTTCCTGCTTGGGCGTACAATATTGTAGTGTACTCAGGACGAATAGAAGTGCAATTAATTTTAATTTTATTTTCATCATAGGTAGTAATTAGGGTGGTTATTTTTCCATTAGTTCAATGGCAAATCCGCCTCCTGCTGCCAACTGAATCGGTAATTTTGTATCAGAATTTACTGTTCGTTTTAATATTTGATACGATGTCGGATTTGTGTTCCAATGCGCATTTTGTCCATCTTGGTAAATGGTTGCTTGATAATTTTTATTTTTCGGTAGAAATGAAAAATCTATGCTTGTTTTACGTGCATTTTCGTCAGTTATTCCACCAATAAACCAACTTGTTGTATTTTTTTGTTGCCTTGCAATGGTGATATAGTCACCTGGCTCTGCTTCTAGAATATGGGTTTCGTCCCAATCTACGGGTACATTTCGTATGAACTGAAAAGCATCTGGATACTTATCGAAATTTTCTGGAAAGTCACCTGCCATTTGCAAGGGGCTGTACATGGTCACGTAAAGTGCAAGTTGTTTGGCGAGTGTTGTCCGGACACGCTGCGTACGCGTTGTATCGTATTGGTTCAGTTGAAAATGAAAAAAGCCGGGTGTATAATCCATAGGTCCTCCCATGAGCCGCGTAAAAGGAAGAATGGTTTCATGTTCTGGAACGAGTCCTAATGTTGGAGCATTATTAAATTCATTTCCTCTCGCGGCTTCGTTTGCCAGCCAATTGGGATATGTTCTGTGTAAACCGGTTGGGTGTGCAGGTTCGTGAGCTTCTACCATAATTTGGTTTTCAGCTGCTTTTTGCGCTACTCTTTCGTAATGATTAACCATCCACTGACCATCATGATGTTCTCCACGCGGGATAATTTTTCCTACATACCCTGTTTTGACCGTATTCATTTCATGCTTTTTCATAAACAAAAACGCGTTGTCAAGATGTCTCTCGTAATTCGTTGCTGATCCTGATGTTTCGTGGTGCATGATAATTTTTACACCTTTTGCTTTTGCGTAATGTGTTAGTTCTTCGATATTATAATCCGAATAAGGCGTTACAAAATCGAAAACGTTTTCTTTCCAATTACCGAACCAATCTTCCCATCCTTCGTTCCAACCTTCAACTAAAACTCCATCGAAACCATTTTTAGCCGCAAAATCAATATATCTTTTGACGTTTTCTGTATTTGCTCCATGTTTGCCACTTGCCTTTGCCCAATCGGATTTTCCAACGTGCATTTCCCACCACATCCCGATAAATTTTTGTGGTTTAATCCAAGATACGTCTTGGATTTTTGAGGGCTCGTTCAGGTTCAAAATGGTTTTGGAGGCGAGTAGTTCAGTTGCCTTGTCACTTACAATGACAGTTCGCCAAGGTGTGCTAAATGGTGTTTGTAGATAGGCTTTGTTTCCGACGGCATCAGGTGTAAGTTGTGTTTTAAATGAATAATTATTTTTATTCAAGTCTAAGTGCATAACAGGATAATTGACTAACGCCGCTTCATGTATGTTGATGTACAGCCCATTTTTTGTTTTCATCATGAGCGGAGTTTGTACTGTATTTTCTCCAATTAGAGACTGCAATGCGATATCTTTCTCTTTTTTTGCGGCTTCGAAAGCATTTATTTCTGAAAGAGGGGTTGTATTGTATAAATATTCGTTTGTATCGTAGTCGCCGGGAATCCAAAAAGCGGTATGATTTGCTGTTTGGTTAAATTCTGTTTTCTCTTCTTTAACGATAAAATGATTCAGGTTTTTTTGCGATGGAAATTCATAGCGAAAACCAATGCCATCGTTAAATACGCGAAAAATAAGATGAACCTTGATTGCTGTTTCTTTGGTTTCGAGCTGTATGATTGCTTGTGTATAATGATTCCGTATTTTTCTTTGCTCTCCCCAAACAGGTTCCCAATCTTCAAGAACAGTTGTTTGTACTGCTTTTTCCCATTGGAAGTTTTCCAGTTGAATATTAGGTTTTTCTAGTTGAAAGCCGATTTTAGAAGCTTGAATTACAGATTGACCTTTATACGAGAGTTGATATGTTATTTCACCAGATGTATTTCTTTTTATGATTACTTTTTGATTCGTATCTGGAGAAAGTATCGTTTCTGTTTCTTGAGCCATGAGGTCGAATGACAGGATAACAGAAATATACAAAAAAAGATTGAAGAGCTTTTTCATATCGTTTGTATTTGAGGATCAATAAAAAATTTGATTTTCTTCTACATTAGTCAGAATAATAGTAGGCTCTTTTAGAATAATGTACCCTTCCAGTTTCTGCCATTTGTCAGGCATACGTTGGGCATTGTACTTACCAACGAGTCCTGCTATTTTCAAGACAGTTTTTGACTTATTCAAAGAAATGAAATCTATTTTTCCATCAGTCATCAAATATCCTTCACCGACGTTATTTTCCTTATCAATGAGTTTTCCAATCATGACACTTGCTGTTTTTTGGTCATTTTGTATGATTTGTCTTGAGATTGGTTTTTGCTGATACCATTCATTGGCACTAACTGCGACGATGACATTACTTTCGTATTGGTCAAATAAGCTAAACCGAAATAAATTATCGAAGAGGGTCACATCGCCTTTAAAAATATGATCTTCTTGGTAGAACGGTTCTCCATCAAGTTCAAGCAAAACTTTTGTTTCCCCTTTTTTTAATGATTTGAGGGTTTCATCAATAAGTGATTGGTCAATGTCATTTTTCTTTTGACACGAAAAGAGAGTAGCAAATAAAAGGGTAAGTAGTAGTAAATTTTTCATCATTGTAAAGTATGTCTTATATAAACGCAAAAATGCTCGATTTCTCGAGCATTTTTGCATAAAAAGCTATTTTTTAAATAAGTAAACGCTTATAATCCGACAAGGCAGCTAGAGATTAAGGGAATATTG
>JBKBRQ010000120.1:0-8694 GCA_046292055.1 Spirosomataceae bacterium
ACACGGAGCCAAAGTACATATCATCGTTCGAGATGAAAACGATGGAATTCGGGATGCAGGATATCTCAAACCAGATAAAGATGAAGTTGTTTGGGGTGGCAAGGATATTCCCTTAAATCAAAAAGAGCGATTGAGACAACGTACACAAATTATCAACGAACTCTTTGCTGAAAATGCGGCCAAAGGATATAAAATCCAAAGAGCTATTGAGATTCATATTGACTCCCGCTACACAGGCCAAAAAGTTGACCTCTTTTTTTACCATTCCAAAGAAAGTAAAGTAGGCCAAGAACTCGCTACCGCAATGCAAAAAACAGTCAAACGAAAATACGACGAATTCCAAAAAAATCGAGGCTATACCGGTACTGTTTCTCCTCGTGATTTGTGGATGATTCGCGAAACAAAACCGCCCATGGTATATATTGAAGTGGGAAATATTACGAATACATTTGACCAAAAAAGGCTACTCATTCCAAACAATAGACAAGCAATGGCAAACTGGCTTGCGCTTGGTATTTTAGAGCATACACAAAAATGATAACTTTAGCTTGCCCTTGTGGCTTACCCGCAGAATATATTCACTGCTGCCAACCTTTTCACGAAGGAATTTCACATCCAGACACGCCAGAAAAACTCATGCGTGCAAGATATTCGGCGTATTTTCACAACAAAACAGATTTTATTTGGGAAACAACACATCCAAATCTTCAAAAAAAGCAAACAAAAAAAGATATCATAGAGTGGACTGAATCGACAGAGTGGCTCGGATTAGAAATCGTACTTCAGAACGAAAATGGGCATAAAGGCGAGGTACATTTCAAAGCAAAATACCGATCTCGCGCAACTGGTGAAATGGGCATACATCAGGAAGCTTCTCAATTTATAAAGGAAAACGACAAATGGCTCTATCTACAAGGAGGGCGTATTCCTATTGCAAAATCCTTGGACAGAAATGCCCCTTGCCCCTGTGGGAGTGGCAAAAAATACAAAAAATGCTGTGCTCCTTGAGTAGGAACACAGCATTTTTTCTTACAAGTTCTTTGTTTTAATTCACCTCTATTTCATCCACAAATAACCATGAAGGACTTCCTGCTGAAGGATGCGAAACAGGCAAAGGCCCATGATTTTTACATGTTACTTGAATATAACGCGCTTTTTTAGCTGGAAACTCAAACGACATTTGTCGAACAAAATAGGTTTCGCTAGAAGAAGGTTCTATGCCTTCTTCTTTTACTTTCTCAAACGTTTTTCCATCCATAGAAACTTGAATTTCAACAGATTGTGGCAACATAATCCACATCGCCCACGCTTGTTGGAATCCGATTTTCACGGAACTCAAGGTTTTCATTTCTCCTAAATCCAACGTCATTTTAGCGTCTTTTCCGTTGAATCCTACCCAACTTGCGGCATTTTCTACAGTCCCTCGTATGCCGTTCGTTAATCCGAAACGTTCACCACCTGTGTAGGATTGCGGGGGATTTTCAAGCGTATATGTTTTCCCTGTTGCCTGAGATATTTGAAAAAAGCGAGTGAATATCTTGCTTTGTAGCACTCCTTTTTCATTGAAAACAGCCGCTTTTACGAGTGTTGGCCCAACCAAAGAAATCCCAGATACAGGGTATTTTTTACTCGCAAAAGTTGGCTCGGTTCCGTCTGTTGTATACGTAATAACCGGAGAACTCATGGCTGTTTTTAATATGCAAATTGGCTTTTTTTGTTTGGCATCAAAAGTCGTTTCAGATTGTAAATCGAAGAAACTTTTCGCTGCGTTGACACCCATAAAGGCAAAACGCTCAAATTGTACTTGCAGCCTTTTTCCGAAATCAGTGTAATTCTTATTTTCTTTAGCAGTCCAGGCAACCTCTGCTAAGGCAGAAGCACGCGGAAACGCCATATATTCTAGCTGCGAAGGGGTTGGAATGTACTCTGTCCAGACATTTCCTTGCGTTCCGATAATGTATTTCTCTTCCTCTTTGGTCAATCCAGCCGGAATGGGTTCATACTGATATACTTTATCTAAAGGCAAAAAACCACCGATTGCTAGAGGTTCAGTCATTGGATCGGATTGATAATAATCAAAATAGACAAAACTGGTTGGTGTCATGATCGCTTCGTGTTGCTGTTTTGCAGCAGCAACTCCCCCCTCCTCACCACGCCAAGACATGATGGTTGCATTGGGAGAAATTCCTCCTTCCAATATTTCATCCCACCCAATCATTTTTCGCCCTTTTGACGTAATAAATTTGTCAATTCGTTTGATAAAATAACTTTGCAATTCGTGTTCGTCTTTTAAGCCTTCTTTTTTGATTAATTCCTGACAAAATGCACTTTTTTGCCAGGTCGTCTTCGGACTTTCATCTCCGCCAATATGAATATACTTACTTGGAAATAAATCAATTACTTCTGTCAATACATCTTCTAAAAAAACGAATGTTTCTTCGTATGGACAAAATACATCTTCGTCTATTCCCCACCGTGGCCCGACTTGGTACGGCCCCCCTGTACAACCGAACTCCGGATAAGCCGCCAATGCAGCGAGTGCATGACCGGGCATTTCAATTTCGGGAATGACTTCCACGAATTTCTTGGAAGCATACGCCACAACTTCTCGAATTTGGTCTTGGGTGTAGAAACCACCATACGGAGTTCCGTCCCATTGTTGGTCACGGTAATGGCCTTTCATTGTTTCTTTGCGAACAGAGCCGACCTCCGTCAGTTTAGGATATTTCTTGATTTCGATACGCCATCCTTGGTCTTCTGTTAGGTGCCAATGGAATGTATTCATCTTGTGCATCGCCAACAAATCAATGTATTTTTTGATAAAATCAACGGAAAAGAAATGACGGCCTACATCTAGGTGCATTCCTCTGTATTTGAATCTTGGCGTGTCCTCAATGACACAAACGGGCACTTTCCAAGTCTCTTGTTCACCACTGCCTGCAAAAATTGTAGGAGGCATTAATTGTAAAAATGTTTGGACAGCATAAAAATGACCACGCGGAGTCGCTGCTCGGAACTCAATATTATCTTTCTCGACAGTCAGTCGGTATGCCTCTTCTGCCAATGTGCTGTCCGTCACGAAAACGAGGCCTTTTCTAGGCGTATCCATAGAAATGTCTAGAAAAAAACCACCTGCAAGCCGAAATCGTTGGCTCAATAATTCGCCAATAGATACAAGTTCTTGGCTGTTTGTAGTAGGTAAATAAATACTCGTTTGTGCATCTACAGTAAAATAACCTGTACCTGCTGTCACTTTAAGTGGCTGCGGAATAATTGAAAAAGGATGCTGGGCAAGGCTGGAAAATGAAAGAAATAAGCTACACAGAAACAACTGAAAAATCCGTAACATACGTATTATTTTAAGATGAATGAATCAATGCCGGTTAATTGCCCCAACCCCAAGGAGCAGGTGGAAGGGTTTCGAGCGGTTTTGTTAGATCAAATTCTACAGTAAAAAGGCGGTTTGAGCCCATTCTACGCAAATTATAGGTAAATTTTGTTGCATCTACAGTTATCCACCAAACATTAGCAGCAGCAGCGGGAAGAAAATCAACGGTTTCTTGATCAGCAGGAAACACTTGCATTTTTGCCGTCCCTGAGTTTGTTGCTAGTCCTCCGTACATGGTTACTTTATCTGGTGTTCCGTCTTCGTGTCGGTGATCGTGCTTCAATAAAATACCTTTTTCTGTTTGCGTAAGCACCCACGTTCTTGAGCGGTCTTCTCCTACATAAAAAGGAATTTTTATTTGATTTCCTTCACATGCTTTTACATGCATAACCATTCTTTTGTCTTTAAATGTATCATTATCAGCACCTTCTGTCACTTTTCCTTCAAAAGCCATTCCACAAAAATCGGATAACTTTGTCCAAAAAAGGGTATGACCAAGACTATCCTTACCATCTATAAATGAAGGATAAACAGATAAAATAATTTCACTCTCTTGCTTTGCAAAAGAAACAAAACTGCTAAATACACACAAAGTCGCAACAATAAACCGGAAATATCCTTTCATAGAAGTACTGATTTTAAATAAATTGAAACAACAAGTTACAAAAAGATTAGCTTATGTCGTACTTCACACCCGTTCTCTACTTTTTTAGAGACTGATAAAGACACATACTTTTTCTTTTTTACGAACAAATGGCCAAAGCTATTGTCGTCTAAGCTGGGCCATTTATATACATAAAACAATCTTATTCAATCAATTACGCTTATTCATTCCATCGAATACAAAACAGGATTTAGGGATGAGTCGGGCACGCTTCCTATATCTTTTTTAGCAAGCCATGTTTCCCAATCTTTTTGTTGGTAGGTATTTTTAGGTTCTGCAACGGTGATATCTTTGTCCATATAAATCATGGTCATTACCTTTCTTGCTGTATCGCTTTGGTTCGCACCCGCACGGTGGTAAGTCCAGCCAAGATGAAAACTGACTTCGCCTAATTCATACACAGATTCATCCAACGGATATGCTTGCAAAGTCGCAGCAAGCTGTCTTTCGGATTCGTCTGAAATCGCTATTTCTCTACCCGCTACAAGTTGTTGGCTTTTTGGTGCAAACGCCAATGGACCCATTTCAAGCGGTGTTTCTTGGAGAGGTATCCAGACTGTTACTGTTTTTTCAGAACTCAGTGGCCAATAAAACTGGTCGGCATGCCAAGGGGTGATTCCGCCAGAAGGCTCTTTGTACAAAGCTTGGTCGTGGTACAAGCGTACGCCTTTCACTTGCAATAAATCGGAGGCGATACGGGCTAATTTTTGCGAAAAAACAAACGATTGAATGGCTTCACTTTCGCGCCAGAGGTTCATGACTTGTAAAAAAGCACGCTCGTAGGTTGTTCGCTCTTCCATGGGTTTTACCAACGTATTGAGACGAAAAACGGCTTCTGTAATCATTTTTCCGTAATGATGTAACGTTTCTTTGTCCAGTACATTTTTTAATTTAATGTATCCGTTTTCTTGAAAAAACTGAATTTGTTCGGGGGAAATAGCATAAGAATCTGCCAAGTCGTTTGAATAATTCATCTATATAATGATTTGATTTATTAGTCAAAGTTCAGCAAACTTGGCTACTTTTTATTCTTGCTAATTAACCAAAAAGTATAGTATTTTATCAAATATTTACTACTTTAAGTCAAAATAACCAAGAATACTACATGAAAGTACATTTGGAGGAGATTGCATTGACGGCTACGCAACCCGTGTTGGTTAGAAGGATTGTACAAACTAGTTTTGACGCTCCTTTGCATTATCACCCGGCTTATGAGCTAACCTGGATTGAGCAAGGAACGGGAAATCGCTTCTTGGGAAATTCCATTGAACGATACGAAAACAATGATTTTATTTTGGTAGGCAGCAACGTACCCCATTTTTGGGAAAGTGATTTGGCTACTCATGAGACACTTGTGAAGGCAACCGTTATTCAGATTGAGCCGAGATGGTTGCACCAAATAGTGGACTTATTACCAGAAACGGACGCGATAAAGACATTATTCCAAGAGTCGATGCGGGGTGTTTCTTGGTCAAATTGCAACCCGACTCTTTTACATGAACTCAGCGAAAAGCAGGGACTTGCCTTAATCACATCGCTATTTCAGCTTTTGGATACCTTGGCACATGCGCCTTATCAGACACTTAGTACAGGCGGAGCTACAGCACAGGAGTTAGATAGCGAACGGTTGCAGGGCATTTTACAATATATTGCCTCTCGCTTTGAAGAGAAAATTACGTTGCGCGAGGTAGCAGAAGCGGCGCATTTATCTATTCCGTCTTTTTGTCGATTTTTCAAACAACAGACCAACAAAACCTTTATTTCCTACCTTACGGAAGTCCGGATTACACAAGCAAAAAGAGGATTAGTGACAACAGAAACACCTATCAGAGAGATTGCTTACCAGGTTGGATTCGAGAATTTATCCCATTTTCACCGCTGTTTCCAACAAGATGCCCAATGCACGCCGGCACAATATAGAAAGGCGTATCGAAAGAAATAAGTTAGTTTTTCTTGAACAAAGAATCAACAAAAGCCGCTTTATTAAATACCTGAAGGTGCTCCATTTGCTCACCAACACCAATGTATTTTACAGGAATTTTAAACTCATCGGATATACCAATCACAACGCCCCCTTTGGCAGTTCCGTCTAGTTTAGTCACAGCCAATGACGTAATTTCGGTTACTTTCGTAAATTCACGGGCTTGGATTACTGCATTTTGTCCGGTACTTCCATCCAAGACGAGCATGACTTCATGGGGTGCTTCGGGGACAATTTTTTGCATCACGCGTTTGATTTTACCTAATTCATTCATCAAATTGACTTTTGTGTGCAAACGGCCAGCAGTATCAATAATGATGACATCAGCGTCTTGCTCCACTCCTGCTTTGATGGCGTCGTATGCAACAGAGGACGGGTCTGTATTCATTCCATGGTCAACAACAGTCACACCAACGCGCGTTCCCCAAAGTTTCAGTTGGTCCACAGCGGCAGCGCGAAACGTATCTGCAGCACCAAGAACCACTTTTTTCCCATTTTTCTGGAAATTATGTGCCAATTTACCAATCGTCGTTGTTTTTCCGACACCATTCACACCGACAACCATAATGATGTACGGCTTAGGTAAATGAGCCGTTTCAAAACTATTAACGACGTCTGTAGAATTATTTTCTGTAAGCAATTCAGCGATTTCTTCGCGTAAAATTCGGTCAAGTTCAGATACCGAAGCATATTTATCTTTGGCAACGCGTGCCTCGATTCGTCCAATGATTTTTAGCGTTGTACCCACGCCTACATCCGAGCTAATCAAAATTTCTTCCAATTCATCGAGCACCTCTTCGTCAACGGTTGACTTGCCAACCACTGCCTTGGTTAGTTTATCGAAAATGCTATTTTTCGACTTTTCTAACCCTTTGTCAAGCGATTCTTTTTTTTGTTTACTGAAGAAATCAAATAAGCCCATTGTATCTTTACCTTAAATATTTACGTACAAAATTAGTACAATTATTGGTATGTTTCCATTTCATTTCGGAAGTTCCCCGCGCTATTTGTGCAATTATTGTACTTTTTTGGCTTCGAGTACAATGTAGGGAGAAAGCCATTTGGAGTCAAAAGGAAAAATTTTAGTGATTACTTTTCCAGCTACCCAAATTCCTTTTACCAAGCCCCTTACCCACAAAGGATGGCAATTGGCCTCCTCCAGCCAAACACTGAATCGACGGAAATAATACGTTTTCACATCAATCATCCCGACGTGCTTGGCTGCTGTTTCGAGCACTTTTCGGTCCATAATTTTGACATTGTGCTTTTCGTAATTGGCAACGTCAAATGTTTTTTGTACCCATCCATTGACTCCCCTGAAATTCGGCAAAGTAATCAAAACATGACCACCTGGTTTTACAAAAGCGAGATGTTTGGCGAGAATATCCTCCAAATCTTCGAAGTGTTCAATGAGTCCGCACGAAATAACAAGATCATACGATGGCGTCGGTGTATATGCAAACAAATCTGCCTCAATAACTTGAATATCAGCAGGTTGCAAACCATTCGCTAGACATAAATCTTGATTAATTTGGCGATGAATATAGTAGTCCAACAGCGTAGTATCGAGCTGGTAAAATTTCTTTAGAAGTACAGCATAATAGCCAGGAAATCCACCAAGCTCAATAGCTGAACGAATGTTTTTGTTCGCCAAGTAGGATTCTATCAAATCTCCTAATTCGTATCTTCGGGTTAATGAAAACACCAAATTATTTTTTGATTCCCAATAAGTTTTCCAGAAATCTGGACTTGTTAATTCATTCTCACGCATGACAAAAAAAATCAAATAGAACCGAAAGGTACAGAGGAAGTAGAAAAGAACAAATTTTTTCTAAAACAGACCAAATTAATTCCAATTGAAAACACAAACTTTGAAACTTTGAAAGATGCATCTATATTTGGACTCTTTTCTTTCGTAATCCTATTTTTATTCACCTTTATTTAACTAGAAACAGATGGAAAAAATCAAAGTGGCAGTAGTTGGCACGGGGTTCATTGGGCCGGCACACATAGAAGCCCTACGTCGTTTACCCAATATTGAAGTAGCCGCTCTCTGCGAATTTACGCAAGAATTAGCGGAACAAAAAGCAGCCCAGTTAGGTATTCCGAGAGCCTATATTTTCGAGGAACTACTACAACAAGCTGATATTCAGTGTATCCACATTTGTACGCCTAATTTTTTACATTATTCTCAGTCAAAAGCAGCTTTATTAGCAGGCAAGCACGTGGTTTGTGAAAAGCCATTGGCAACAAAAATTGAAGAAGCAGAAGAACTTGTCGCTTTAGCAAAAGAGAAGGGGTTGGTCAATGCCGTACACTTCAATCTACGGTATTATCCGTTGGTTCGCCAAATGAAAACCATGCGTGAAAAAGGAGATTTAGGCGATATTTACTCGATCATGGGTTCTTATTTGCAAGATTGGTTGTTCCTTCAAACAGATTATAACTGGCGTTTGGAACCAGACAAATCAGGAGATTCTCGTGCCATTGCAGATATTGGTTCTCATTTATTAGACATCACAGAGTACATCACGGGATTAAAAATTGTAGAAGTTTTAGCGGATTTTTCTACCGTTCACAAGACGCGGTTAAAGCCTTTGAAGGCCATTGAAACGTATTCTGGCAAGATGCTTGAACCTTCTGATTACCAAGAAGTTGAAA
>JBKBRQ010000121.1:0-8537 GCA_046292055.1 Spirosomataceae bacterium
GATACACGCGGAATCGAAGGTACGTACCGATTTATTCGTAAATTGTGGCGTTTGTTTTACGACCAAAACGAGCAGTTTTTAGTCGTTGATACAGAGCCTACGCGAGAAGAGTTAAAAACATTACATAAAACGATTAAAAAAGTAGGCGAAGACGTTGAGAACTTCTCTTTCAATACGTCGGTGAGTAGTTTTATGGTTTGCGTGAATGAACTATCAGCGGCAAAATGTCATAAAAAGGCTATTCTTGAGCCTTTGTTGATCATCATGAGTCCGTATGCACCGCATATTACAGAAGAACTTTGGGCACAATTAGGCAATGAACCAGGAAGCATCACAAAACAGACATTCCCTGAGTGGAATCCAGCATATTTGGTGGAAGACTCGTTTGAATATCCTATCCAAATCAATGGGAAAGTGCGCGCTAACTTGACATTCGCGGCAGAAACAAGCAAGGAAGAAATTGAAAAAACAGTTCTTGCAGACGAAACTGTTCTGAAGTGGATGGAAGGAAAACCAGCTAAAAAGGTAATTGTTGTTCCGAAAAGAATCGTGAACGTCGTTATTTAAGATAGATGAAACAGCAAAAACGCCTCTGGTAATAACTTTACTAGAGGCGTTTTTGTTTCTATCAAATGTACGAAAAACAGAATCTACGCTTGAAAATTTGATAAAAATAGCCACGTGTTTAGTCAAACAGAAAGCTACGAATTCAAACAAATACATATAAAAAGCCCGCACACGGAATGTACGGGCTTTGAAAAACGAAATTCAAACTTACTTGACTTCTATAGGGAAAACGACATCTACATCTGTGCTACCCGGTGTGGCTGTACCATCTTTGGTTGCTACCCCATTGACAGGCGGCTGGTGACGTAAAACAACCCGAAGTTCACCCGAACCTGCTGTTGTTGTTGTTACTCTACTCTCCAAACCAATCGGAAGATTTTTCGCATCTCTATCTGTCACATTTACACTGACCAAACCAGCAGGACTTACAGTAAATACCACCAAATGCTCATCGGCTTCCTCCTCGATTTCTTCAGTAATATCTTCTACTGGCATGACTGTCTCGTTTAAGAAAGAAATACGCATTGTATAGCTCTTGCCTGTAGCTAGGGTTACCTTCTCTACAGTAGGTGCATTTCCTCCTTCTCCGTCCAAATCTTTCCAACTAAACTTTTGTGTGTTCATCCCTTCTGTTAATTCCAGTTGGACAGTAGAGATAAACTCGTTTTCCTCGGGTTCTACATCTTCTCCTGATTTACAAGAAACGACAAGTAAAGTAGAAAAAAGCCCTAAATACATGAATTTTGATGAAAACATACTTTTTGAATGTGTTAAGTGGATTATTAATTTTGCAACTATATTGCAAATGTAACACTATTTCATTTAAAAACAAATTATCGAATTGTCATTTGTAAACGAAATTGAAAAGAACGACCCATCGCATCATTAAAATACCTAAAACGATCCAAATAGCTTCGATATACTGTATTTAACGCATTTTGTACTTGGAAAGAAAAACGCCAATGTGTTGTATTTTCTGCCTCTTTTTCCCAAAAAAGACCAATATCTACCAGATGATAAGCAGGCGGTGGAGCCATAAAATCGCCATTTATTAACGGAATTTGATTGATATTTTCGTTGTTTACCTCTCGAATGTAGGGCTCAAAAGGAACTCTTTTCTGTTCAGCAGTCCAACTATGCTCCACCCGAAACAAAGGCAACCATTTGGATGAACGGAAGTATGCCAAATCAAAATCTAACCTTTGTCTAAACTGATTGGGTGTTATAAATAGCAGGGGCTGATTTCTTTCCATGTCGTCTGCACAAATCAAACTCACTTGTGGGCTATATACTAACCACGGACTTATTTTACTATTCAATCGGGCATCAATCCCTCTAAATAAAGCATCTGTTTGCCAATATCTAAAGAACGGAAATGCACCGCGAATCCCGATAACTGCCTCTCCTGTAGGCGCTAAAAAAATATAATTATCTACTCTTTGGACAAATGTGCTAATCTCTGTTTCAAGTTTCTTATTCCAGATAGCATCCCAACGAAGCGTTACCTGTTTTGATGTTTCTGCCTTTAAATTCGCATCCCCGACTTCATAACTTGCTGCTCCGTGATGGACACCATCGCTCAAAAGTTCATTCACACTAGGCGCACGCCACGCGGAAGCAGTCGATAGTAAAAGCGATTGGCGCTCTTTGGGTCGATAAGTTAATGCAAATGAATTTGAAAATTGGGCAAACTGAAAGTCTTTCCTTTCGATTTCCCGACTTCTGGCCAAGGCGTAGGAATTTATATCACGAATATCGTAGCGAACTCCCGCTTCTACCTCCCACTTTTGATTTTCACTAATGAATTTTTCTAATCCGAAAACACCAAAAGTCGTTTGTGTATAATTCGGGATGATGACCGTCGAACGCAACGGATTACGTAGCTCACCCGTTGACAAATTCGTTTGTTGATTTAACTGTGTTCCCCAACTTCCTTTCCAGCCGGGTTTCCAGGTATGTTCCCATTGGAAATCTGTCAAATACGTCACCAAACGAAACGTCTGTGTAAGATTTCTATCTCCACGCAAAACATCTACCTCTTGCCTAAAATTATACTGTCTAGAGGCTTCAAGTAAAAACCGGTTTTGTGTGTTTGTATTCCAAACTAGCTTATTTTTCCAAAGTGAATGCTGTAAATCTTGGTAAGGACGGCCGATTTGGTAGGTGAATTTATCCGGTGTATAAATCTGAGCTGGCTGTTTCTCTTGGATAGCTTTTTGTAAGTCTACTAAATTTCCGATATGTGAACCGCTAAATATACCAATTTGAGAATTGAACTGACTAAAGAAACTCTCAAATTGCATACTCTTTTTCGAAAAAAAAGAAGTAGCGGAGTAATTGAGTTCAGAAAGTCCTGTATTAGCTAATGTGTATGTAGGCGTATGTATTTGCCCTCCTCTTTTGGCACTTCCTTGCAGACGAAATTTCCAATTCGGCAACTTTTTAAAACCTTGTTGAATAGCAAACGAAGAAGCCAATTGATGGCCATTGGTAAAATAACTTTGTTGAAAAGAAATGGAATTTTTTCCATCAAGTCGTAACTTACTTGGCTCTACCAAAACAACGCCAGCTAGTGCATCTGAACCGTATTTTACACTAGCCGCGCCCGTAATAACCGTAATTTGATCGGCAATGAGTGGATCAATTTCTGGCCCATGTTCGCTCCCCCATTGCTGTCCTTCTTGCCGAACGCCGTTGTTCAGAAGTAAAACACGATTGGAATGCATCCCGTGAATAACTGGTTTAGCAATGGAATGTCCCGTTTGAAGGAGAGATACGCCCAATGTTTTTTTGATAACGTCCCCAAGGCTGCCACCCGCATTTTGTTGAATTTCCTGTTCTTTTATTTTTTGCTGAGGTAAACCTGTATTTTCTAGTTTGTCAGCGTAGATATCGACTCGTTCCAAGTGGATTTCATCTTCTGTTAATTCAAATGCGTGAACTTCTTGATGCGTGAGATTAATAGTTGTCGAAATTGACTGGTAACCAATAATCTGAGCTTCAACTTTATAAAGTCCCTGGCATAAATCCTTGAAACGGTATTTGCCTTTTAGGTCAGTTATAGCTACCCACTTACTTTGTGCAATTTGCACAATAGCCCCTTCGATAGGTCTTTTAGTGATACGATCCACGACTGTTCCCTCGATAAAGCAATCGCATGGGGCTACAACTTGCGCCGTTACCACTTCAAGAGAGCCCAAGATGAGAACAAATGAAAGATATATAATTTTAATTTTTGCCATTTTTGCAATCATGTTGCAAATATACAAAAAGTCCTGCATAACAAAGGGTATGCAGGACTTTTTAGATTAAAGCGAGTCTTATTTACTGTTATTGTAAACCTAGCTGCTGGGCAAATGTACCGTATTTCTTCTCGATGCGGGTGGCTTGTTCTTCATCTCCGTATTGATTCGCTATATTCCCCAAAACTTGCAAAATACGAAGTTGAGCGCCAATGTTTTCTTGAATCATACTTATGCTCCATTGTGAGTCTGGTTGCCGACTCTTGGCAATGTAGTACACCAGTGACTCCTCAGCTCTTTTGATTAAGATATCACCAATCTTACGCGCTGTTTTTTTATCTTCCAACTCGTAATAGAAAAGTGTGTAATTGGCTGAAAGCTGGTCATACGGAATACTTTCGTCTGGTATTACTTTCAATGCGTAATCAAGAACCTCTTTCGCGCGCGTCTTGTCCCCCTTCCGAATAAGTTCGTCTGCCAACCGAAGGAAACTATATCTTGCCGTAATAATTGGGACCTTTTTGTATGTTTCTGAATCGTAATATACATCCGGGTTATCCAATTCACGCCATGCCATTTTCTTCATAACATTTTCATACATGACTTCTACATTAACGCCACCATCTTTGGCTTCTTCTAATTTAAAAGGCATAAGTCTATACGCATATCCTTCAAGCATACAATACTCCTTTAAGTTAAGATATGAGCTAGGTGACAAAGAACCTGCAAAATAGATAGGACGTTCAAACTTATTCTGTGCGATTATATCCAAAACAATGAGGTCATTTTTCAACAAATCTCTTTCTCCGATATTCCATTTAAACTCATTTTGAACCAATGCTTTGTATTCTTCAGGAATGAACGATTTTGCTTTCAATTTTTCAGCATCAATCGTAAAAAATAAATTAGACGAAGGAAGAATGCTGATTTGTTTCCCTGACATTACAGGCATTTTTATCGCCGAATTATTTTCACGAATCAAATTCAAATATTGTTCCAAATTAATCCCCTCTTGAATAGCCGGGTTGCTATTTTTTACAAATGGAATTTGGTCATTGATGCCCTTATTATAATGCTCCATGGAAAGGGAAATCGGAAGCGGTGTGGACTCATACGTTTGTCTTTTCATTTGTTCAATGTACCATTCGGTACCCAAAAGACTTAGGTTACAAACGCGTACATCTGTACGTATCCCTTCTACTTCTTGCGCATACCAAAGTGGGAATGTATCATTATCACCACCTGTAAATAAAATAGCATTAGGTGCACATGAATTCAGCAAGTTTTTAGCAAAATCAATTTGGTGGTATCTATCCGAACGATCATGGCCCGCCCATGTTTGCGTAGCCATTTGAATTGGAACAACCAATGCCAAGGCCCCTACTATTCCCGTTTTAACTATCGAATTTTTCAACCATCTTTCTGTAAAATCGATGATACCTATAATAGAAAGCCCTATCCAAATGGCGAAGAAATAGAAAGAACCTACATAAATATAATCTCTCTCACGTGGTTCTACTGGTGGAGAATTGAGGTAAACTACAAGTGCTAAACCAGTGAACAAGAAAAGTAAAAAGACAACAATAAAATCTTTATCACGGCGCATAAACTGAATTAAAACACCAATGATACCTAGTATAATAGGTAAGCCATAAAAATTTGTTCTTCCTTTATTGGAAGCAATAATTTGCGGAAGATCTGCCTTTGATTCAAATAGATTCACAGCACCTGACCCTTCGAAGTCTGCGGCACGACCCCAGAAATTCCACATGAAGTAGCGCCAATACATTCGTCCCATTTGGTCGCTGAACATAAAGCGGAGATTGTCAACTAAGTTTGGTTTTTGTCCATCTGGCAAACCAAGTCTAGAACGATACAAAGAAACGTGATTAGGGTCTTGACTCCAGACGCGTGGTAAAAGCATTTTACCAGCAGGATCCCATACATATTCCGATGCGTAATCATAAACCTCGTATTTATCTTTACCCATTTTATACATGGGTTCTCCTTGCGTAATGGCTGTTAGCTGTGTAGTATAAACAGGACCGTAAAGCAATGGACGGCTTCCGTATTGCTCCCGTTTTAGGTAAGACACATAATTCAATACATTACTTGGGTCATTTTCATTAATTGGAGGATTGTAACTTGAACGAATCAAGGCAATAGTGTATGTTGAGTAACCAATCAAAATGAAAGCAAACGAAAGCAAAGCAGTGTTGGCAACCACTTTCCCTTGCTTTCCTGTTTTGATAATTCCGTACGTTAGTGCTGCAATTAGGGCAATGAAAAAGAAAATCAAGCCTGAACTAAAAGGAAGACCTAGCGTATTCACAAAAACACGTTCGAACGCAAAACCGATGGAAGGAATACCTGTTATAACACCCGAATTAACGATTCCAAGTACTAACATTCCAATCAAAAAAGCAATAATGCCTCCTTTCCACGTAATTTCTTTCGTTTTCTTATAATAATAAATGAGTGCAAGTGCAGGAACAGTCACCAAGTTTAACAAGTGAACACCGATAGAAAGTCCGACAAGATAAGCGATGAAAATCAACCACCGATTGGCAGCAGATTCATCTTCGATAGTTTCCCATTGGAAAGCAGCCCAAACGACGATAGCCGTAAAAAACGAAGAAAGACCATATACTTCAGCCTCAACAGCAGAGAACCAAAAAGAATCTGAAAATGTGTAAGCAAGAGAACCAACGAGCCCAGAAAGTACAACAGCGAGGGTTTCAAGTTTGGATAATTCATCGCCTGTTTTGTTGTAAAACTTACGACCTAAGAGCGTGATTGTCCAGAATAGAAAAAGAATTGTAAATGCACTAGCAATTACAGAGATCATATTTACCATGAGGGCAACTTTCGTTACGTCTCCAAAGGCAAACAGAGAGGCAATTCTACCTAAAAGCAAGAAGAAAGGAGCTCCGGCAGGGTGTGGAACTTGTAATTTAAAGGCACAAGCAATAAACTCGCCACAATCCCAAAAACTAGCGGTTGGTTCGACGGTAAGTGTGTACGTCAGTAAAGCTACGACAAACACAAACCAGCCTCCAACTCTGTTCAGTAATTTAAAATTCATAGATATAGAAGGATAGATGATACATGATTAAGTTTAAGCTCGAATTGAGCATTTTTCTTTTATTAATTTCGTAAAGTAACGAAAATGTTGGGATACCATTTTGTGATTTTTACATTTTGCATGACTAGATTACCTTTTGACCGCCAAAGCAATATCAATTTGTTTGGTAATAAATCGGAAATCATCCGGATTTTGTACAAAATCCAACTCATTCACATCAATTTCCAATAATGGCCCGTGCGCATATTTATCGGAAAAGTTTTCATACAAATCATTCAAACTTTCTAAATAAGCAACATCAATATTTTGTTCAAAGTCTCGATTTCTTTTTTGAATCTGGCGAACTAACTTCGGGGTATCGGCCTTCAAGTAAATCATCAAGTCTGGAGGAGAGACAGCCTGCATAATGGTATTGAATAAACCTCTGTATGTTGAGAAATCTGTTTCATTTAGTACGCCTGTCTCATACAAATTTTGAGCAAAAATATACGCATCCTCATAAATAGAACGGTCTTGAATAACAGATTCGAATGGATTTTCTTTAATTTTCAATACTTGCTCAAAGCGGCTATTTAGAAAATAAATTTGTAAATGGAAAGACCATTTCGCCATATCTGTATAAAAAGGAGCCAAATAAGGGTTTCCTTCAACTGCCTCATAAAACACCTCCCAACCATAATGTTGAGCTAGCTTTTCGGCCAAAGTTGTTTTGCCTGCACCTATATTTCCGGCGATTGCAATATGCATGGAGTCTGATTTAATAGTAAAAATTCGTGCAAAATTAGGCTAAAATGACAAATATCATAGAAGTAAATTAGATGTTTCGTATTTTTGCATCCAAAAAATGGTCTAATATGTTCAGTGTCTTACTTTATTATATCTATAGCCCCATCGAAAACGTGGTTGAATACAGGGATATTCATCACCAGTTTTGTATTGAAAACCGTTTGTTAGGGCGCATTATTATTGCGCCTGAAGGTCTAAATGGAACCGTATCTGGAACCGTCGAAGATTGTGAAAAATACATGGCTTGGGTAAAGTCTGACCCTCGGTTCAGCCAAATCGATTTCAAAATCGAGTCACATGACAAACTTGCATTCAAAAAGTTGTATGTGCGTGTAAAAAAAGAAATCGTACACTCTGAACTTCCGGTAAATCCATTAGTAAAAACGGGGAAACACCTCGAGCCGGCAGATTTTAAGGCTATGTTGAATGACCCAGATGTAGTACTTGTTGATATGCGTTCAAATTATGAACACGCCGTTGGGCACTTTAAAGGGGCTGTCCGCTTCGATATGGAAAATCTTCGAGAATTGCCTCAACATATTTCAGAAATCGAACACTTGAAAGATAAAAAAATCATTACGTATTGCACAGGCGGTATCAAATGTGAAAAAGCAAGTGCTTATTTATTAGATAATGGTTTTGAAAACGTGTATCAATTACACGGCGGAATAATCAAGTATGGTCTTGAAACCGGTGGTGAGAACTTTGATGGGAAATGTTACGTCTTCGATGGTCGTGTGACGACGGAGGTCAATTCTATCAATCCTACTGTTGTTTCCTCTTGCCATGTTTGTGGGGTAGCCTGCGACCGAATGGTCAACTGCGCCAATCCTACGTGCAATGACCACTTACCAATC
>JBKBRQ010000122.1:0-8534 GCA_046292055.1 Spirosomataceae bacterium
TAAGTATTGGGGGGTAATAATATTTTATAATTTTTTCCCAATTCGGAATTTTTTTTTACAAAGTGTCTTTTTTTTGGGCGTACAAAATTTGGCTAAATTTTGTATAAACGACTCACTTTTATTCTTTTTTTGTCTTATTTTGCAAGTTTCGGGCAAATCACGAATAACCCGTTCGTAGAAAAAAGAACATCCCAAGAAACAAGAATTACATCAATTGAACTCACAGAAAAAGAAACAATTGTTTCTTTGGAGTTTAGAACCAAAAGTTCTAAAAATCAACTCAAGGAATTTTTAGACCAAAACCCTGAGTTTAAAAGTCAGTTAGATAATATTCCACGAAGTTTTCGCGAAAAATACATCGAACAACTTCTCCAAAATCTTGAAAAGGGAGGTAGCTCTGTAAGCTTTCAACCTACTAGCTTTTTACGTACTGAAAAAGGGAGAAAACTAAAATTTATTCGGGTAAATGGAATACCTCAAGCTCCAGAACGTAAGGAAGTAGTCGCTGGTGAGATAATTGCATTTAAGGTTTTTTTTGAAAGAGTACCGAAAGGAGTCGAAAAAATTGATTTAATAGAGTCTGAAGAAGACGTAAAAGATGGTTTTTCTTATTGGAATTTTTACAATATTCAGTTTATAAATCCAGCAGAAGGGGAGATTTCAACAACTACAAATAATATCATTTCTCCTGTCATTGTGTTTGGTAAATTACTAGACATGGAGACAGATAAGCCTGTAAGGGGGCGAGTTGTTTATGCTGACGCTGCTACCCAACAAGGTATTGATTCTGTCCAAACTTCTGGAACTGGCTCATTTGATTTCTTAGTAAATGTGCCCAAAATTATTTTAAAAGTAGAAGCGGAGGGGTATGTACCCTTTGAATTAACAACACAAATTCGTGAAAACTCCTCCGAAAAACCGCTACAACTCTACATCCAACCGCTTACTCTGCCCTCCGATAAGCAAATAACTCGTGATGAAATTCCTCTTTTTAGTACGAATGACGGAATGAATGGTTCGATTGATAAATCGTTTGTCTTGGATGAGGTATATTTTGCGACGGGTCAATCTGAAATACTTCCTACCTCTTTTGAGCAATTAGATAAATTAGTAAATTATCTAAAAGAAAATCCAACCGTTGAAATTCAAATTGAAGGGCATACAGATACAGTTGGTGATGCCACGCTCAATAAAAAATTGTCTCTTGACAGGGCATTCCGCGTGAGAGAGTATTTGATTTCAAAGGGTATTGCTGGAACAAGACTTAAATTTATTGGAAAAGGAGATACTGAGCCTTTGGTATCCAATGATACAGAAGAAAATAGACAGAAAAACCGAAGAGTAGAATTTAAAATCCTTTCTTCCGAAATCAAATAACAGCTAAGAAAAGGTGTTTCACCCAATTTGTTCGTTGTATTCTTTACAAACAGCAGTTTTTACTTAAATTGCGAAATAATTTGTCTTGATAATTAGTTAGTTCAAACAATCAATCCATTATTCTTTACATGCTACACCTAATCCTTTTGCAGACTACTACAGATAGCCTTTCTGTGGCAACGGCAGATACTACTTTGAGTATCAATTATTTCGAGTTATTACTCAAAGGTGGAATCGTGGTTTATCCCATTCTCTTTTTGTTGTTAGCAACTTTTTATTTGATACTTGAACGTTACTTATTTATCAAGGCTGCTTCTAATATTGACTATGGTTTCCTTCGTTCCTTAAAAGATAATATCCTTCGCAGTGACCTACGTACAGCTGTAACACTTTGTAAAAGTACAAATTTACCTATCGCACGTATTCTGGAAAAAGGTATTACGCGAATTGGTCGCCCTGTGAAAGACATAGAAAGCGCAATGGAGATACAAGCAAACTTAGAGGTGTCTAAAATGGAGAAAAATATGGGTTATCTTGGACTTATCGCTGGGGTAGCACCGACTCTTGGTTTCGTAGGTACGATTTCAGGTATTATTCGTATTTTCTATGAAATTTCTGTCACAGGTAATTTTTCTATCGAAACGATTTCAAATGGTTTGTATGAAAAAATGATTGCTAGTTTCTCCGGACTTGTTGTTGGATTAATCGCTTATGCCGCGTATCATAGTATCAATATGATGATTGATAAATTCGGCATTCACCTTCAAGCAACCGTGATGGATTTTTTAGATACACTTAACGAACCTGCAAAATGAAGTTAAAAAGACAAAGACGTTTTGAGGCAGAAGTGCAAACAGCCTCCTTGAACGACATCATGTTCTTCTTACTTTTGTTCTTTTTAATTGTATCTACGCTAGGAAGTCCAAATGTAATCAAGCTACTTTTGCCGAAGTCCGATAGCTCGACTCATGATGTCAGTAAACAGCCTGTAACACTCTCTATTACGGCAGAAAGAGAATATTTTATCGATAAAACGCCTATTCCTCTCCCTGAGCTAGAACAGCGGCTCCAAGAGGCAACCGCAGCAATGGAAGAACCAACGGTCGTGCTTCGTGCGGAACAATCGCTTACCATCCAGGATTTGGTAGAAGTTATGTCAATGGGAGCAAGGCTCAAAATTCGTATGGTTCTTGCCACAGAGTTAAAATAGTTGTTTTTGCCCAATAAAAAAGGTCGCTTTGATGAAAAGCGACCTTTTTTATGGATATTGTTTCTCTTATTCTACAGTCACAGATTTAGCAAGATTACGTGGCTGATCTACGTTTCTGCCACGAAGAACCGCAATGTAGTATGATAATAACTGAAGCGGAATGACACTCAAGAGTGGGGTTAGAATTTCATGCGTATTTGGTACTTCTATCGTGAAATCAACCATTTTCTTGACTTCTTCATCTCCCTCAGATACGATGGCGATGACTCGGCCTTTTCTCGCTTTTACCTCTTGAATATTCGATACGACTTTCTCATAAGAACCATCCTTTGTAGCGATAAATACAACAGGCATGTCTTCGTCAATCAAAGCAATTGGCCCGTGTTTCATTTCCGCAGCTGGATAGCCTTCTGCATGAATGTAGGATATTTCCTTCAATTTTAAAGCGCCTTCTAAAGCCACAGGGAAGTTCAATCCACGGCCTAAGAAAATAAAGTTTGAAGCAAAAGTGAATAACTTGGAAATATCTTTGATATGATCCGCTTGTGTTAATATTTGCTCTACTTTCTGCGGGATTGTCTCGAGCTCAATCAACAAACGACGGAATGTATCCTCGCCAATTGTTCCTTTTTTGTGCGCTGTTGCAATAGCCATCAGCGTTAATACCGTTACTTGGGCGGTGAATGCCTTTGTACTTGCCACACCAATCTCGGGCCCAGCATGGGTATACACACCTGCATCTGTCAGCCTAGAAATAGATGAACCAACTACATTACAAACCCCTAGAATAATGGCACCTCTGCTTTTGGCCAACTCCAAGGCAGCAAGTGTATCAGCCGTTTCGCCGGATTGAGAAATAGCAATTACAAAATCTCCTTCTTTAATAATTGGGTTTCTGTACCGGAATTCAGAGGCATACTCTACTTCTACATTAATACGTGCTAATTCTTCAAACAGGTACTCACCAACGAGCCCAGCATGCCAAGAGGTACCACAAGCAACGAAGACAATACGTTTTGCTTTGGCTAATTTACCTAGATAATCACGTAAGCCACCTAGCTGAATAAGCGCGTCATCGGCATTGACACGACCACGCATACAGTCTGCAATGGATTTTGGCTGTTCAAAAATCTCCTTGAGCATGAAGTGGTCGTACCCTCCCTTTTCGATAGCTTCTAGTTCAAGCTCAACAGTTTGTATGAACGCACTTTTTTCCTCGTTTTCAAGATTTCGAATCGTTAATTCGTTGTTATTTACGACAGCTATTTCGAAGTCATTAAGATAAATCATATCTTTTGTGTACTCGATAATCGGAGTAGCGTCTGATGCAAAAAAGAACTCTTCTTGTCCAACCCCAATAACCAAGGGGCTTCCTTTGCGTGCTGCAATAAGTTGCTCCGGCTGTTCTGCATCCATGACAACAATCGCATAAGCACCAACTACTTTTTGAAGAGCTAATCGTACAGCCTCTTCCGTCGTACAATTATTTTCTGTCTTGACATCTTGAATGAAATTAACCAAGACTTCTGTATCTGTTTGGCTTTTGAATGTATATCCTTTGTTCAAAAGTGCCTGTTTAAGTGTCGCATAGTTTTCGATAATTCCATTGTGAATAATCGAAAGTTGGTCTCCTTTCGCCACGTGTGGATGCGCGTTTATATCATTTGGTTCACCATGAGTAGCCCAACGTGTATGTCCAATACCGATGTTCGAGTAACACTCTTTTCCACCTAATTCAGCTTCTAAAGCTGCTACTTTCCCTTTTTTCTTGAAAACTTGTAATTGACCTTTCGGTAAAAGAGCTACACCCGCACTGTCATATCCACGATACTCAAGTCGTTTTAATCCCTTTACAATCAGAGGAGCCGCATCTCGGTGACCTATATAGGCAACAATTCCACACATAGTATTTCGTCTTTATTTGTTAGTGAAAAAAAAAGTTTAAATAGCATTTTCCCAAGATTTTGAGTAAATGTATTTATTAAATTATTTTAGGAAATGATTTTGAGTTTTTCCGCTTCAAATGTACTTATTTAAGTGAATAAATAAAAAAAGGGCGCTAGCGAAGCGTCCTTTTTTTATTTTTCGGTCTGAAAATTTCTTATTTTGAGTACGTATAAAATACATTCAATTTTGCACTTTTGATAGCTGCTCTACGTACATTGCTGTGATTGATAATGGATTGGGTGGAGGATGTCGAGATAAAACCACCTGGAATCAATGCTAGTCGAACTGATTTCCTTCCTTCTGAAGCTATTTTTTGAAGATAGCTTGTTACATTAAAAGCATATGTTTTCGTCGTTGCTAAAAACAAACTTCCTTGCCCTGCATTAGGTGAATTTGCATTAATTGGAACAAGAACTGGCTCAAATTTACTTGTTTTTACGATTTTATTATTTTCATCTAGCTCAGCTAATACAACTACAGGCGGAACGGGTAATCTTGGTGCGATGAAATTGGAATCTACTTGAATGATAAAATCAGCTTTGTTGATAGCAACCTCGGGTAGACTGATGATATTAGATAGATTTTTGAAGTCAAAAACAGTTGCAATCCCAGTACCTGCTTGTATATAAGTAAGATTCTCTGTTTGGCTTGCTGGTAGTAGTTGGTTAGGCTGTGTGAGAGCAGCTACGCGCGAACCATTTCTATTTACTGTAAACTTTGTAAATCTGCCAGAGGTAAAGGGGAATGTATATGCCCGAACCGTCGATTCAGTTCCTAATCGGTAAAATAGACGCAAACTGCTTGATGTTGCATCTGTACCTGCTCTGAACGCGTATGCAACTCGATTAGAGCGAGGTTTTAGTACAAATCCGGGTAGAGCACGTGCAAATAAGTTCGCATCTGAGGCTTCAGGTTTTTCTCGTAGGGCTGCGAGTTGGTCGAGTACGAGTTGCGGTAGTTTTGCGCTAATGGCAAATAAAGTGTCACCTCTGGTATTGGATATGCTACGATATCGGAAGTTCAAAGTAGCCAATGGCTCTGAAGTAGTTGTCTGGATTTGACTATCGTTCGTATACTTTACACCAGCCAAAATGGGTTGTTGTGTTTGGTAAATATCGACTGTCATGGGCTGTAGCGAGTCACCTTGGAAATACCCGTTGTAGTTTAAAATAATGTACGCAGAGTCGAGTATACTCGTAGCGGGTAAATCAAAAGGAACAAACTTTGCACCTGTAAAATCAGTAGCATCTTTAATAAGATTGGGTTGTACGTATGCTTCAGCATTGACTTGTCCTAGAAGGGGGTCATCATAGCCACCAAACATAATTTCAGGGATGTCAGAGGTAATGACAGAGTCAAGTTGCATCGTGAAGCGTTCAATCAGTGTTGAATCACTGAAATTGGTTGTTAATTGGCCACCAATACCAAGGTCAAAACGGATGTCTTGCGGGTCTTCACACCCGAAAAATAACGCGGAGAGTAGGCTAAGTGCTACTATCCGCGTTTGATTTGTTGCTTTTTGCATAAAAGAGGGTTAAACAGCGAGTTCGTTGTATAGATTAAAGAAGGTATCTGCAAAATTTTCATCCTCAATAAGAGCATCTATTTTTCTACCTGTGCCTGTATTCAAAGCATCTGACAAGTCGTGCGATATATCATTATTTGCCTTAATGACGACATCTGCATACTCGCATGCAATTTTGATGAAGCCTAGGTAATCTGCAGATTTAAGATTCTCAAGCATATCATCGCTTATATCAAGCATTTTTGCCTTGGGAAGTATGTCTTCTGTAAACTTCTGATCGAGTAAATTATTGTAAACAGAGAATACACTTTTCGTATCCTTAAATATTGGGTCGTTTTTGTAGGTGGTTTTTATGTAAAGAGGAATCAGCGCCGTCAACCAATCAGTACAATGTACGATATCCGGTGACCAACCTAATTTCTTGACAGTTTCCAAAGCACCTTTACAAAAGAAAATAGCTCTTTCATCATTATCTTCATGGAGAGCTCCTTTTTTATCTGTGAAAACAGATTTGCGTTGGAAGTAGTCTTCGTTATCTAAAAAATATACTTGAAGCTTTGCGGAAGGAATCGAGGCAACCTTAATAATTAATGGTTTTTCTTCTTCTCCGACGGTAATGTTAATGCCCGAAAGACGAACAACTTCGTGCAGCCTATTCTTACGCTCATTGATAATACCAAACCTAGGAATGAGAATTCTGATTTCCATGCCTCTCTCTTGCATTTCTTGAGGAAGTTTCCGGACAAAAGTAGCAATGTTTGAAACTTCCAAGAACGGGTCAATTTCATTGGCAACGTACAAAATTCTTAGTTTACGCATATCAGTGTTTTTTTCGTTTGGCTTGTAGCAGTTACACAAGCTTAAAATATTCGCAAAGATAATAAAAAAAAAGGCAGTATTTCCCAAATAAATCTGCTTTGGTTCGGTAGTTTCAAATTTTAATTGTTATTTGCTGCCATTTTATCAAGTCAAAGTGACGATTCCGTTGGTTTCCTGTAATACCCATTTTTTTTCTGTCAGTACCATTTGTTTGGTCTCTTCCCATACGTTTTCTATTCCATCAATACACAAAGAAAAGTACGCTTCTGTAGCTTCTCCTCCAAGAAACTCGCAAACGAGGTTTTTGTAATCTTGATATGTATAACCTACTTGTCTTTTTCCGAATTGAACCCACATTTTCCGCATAACATCGTCTAATGAGTTTACATTATTTGTTTTTTGACGAATTTGATAGTCAAGGATTTGTGCTGCAATAGCTCCTTTGAAATAAACAGACACTTTGCGATCAGGAATCCCTTTTTGGTAGCCATCAAGCCATAAATCAAATGATGATTCGCGTAATGATTGACGTGCATTTTTAGCTGTTTCAAAATGGCGTCTGTAACAGGTTTCTAACTCTTTTTTATATTGCTCATCTGTCATTACTCCGGACTTCCACAGAAGGTAGTCCCCGTAATACGTGGTGACACCCTCTACGACGAAACATGTCTCGAAATAATTTTCTTTTGTGAAATCGTAAGGTAAAAGTTCTTTGGGTCTAATTTTACAGACATTCCAAGCGTGAAATAATTCGTGCGAACTAAGCCCCAGTAAATCCCAGTAATGTTGGTCAAAACTTTGTGAGTCAGGTCCCAAAACCATCATTGTACTATTTCTGTGTTCTACGCCGTGGTAGCAAGGGAAAGGGGTAATCCAGGTGATAAAATGAAAATCATTCTCTGGGAATTCACCAAAAATACGAATTTGCTCTTCTGTAAATTTTTGAAAATCAGGAAGAAGTTTTTCCCAATTAGGATAGATATTTCCTTCAAACCAAACATGAAATTGTGTATTTTGGACGGTATAGCTTTGTTTTTGAAGTGTATTACTTAAAATCCATGGACTGTCTGCCAAATGCGCGAAATCATCTGCGAAAAGTTGAATGGTGTCTCCCTTTCTTTTTTGTGCTAGCCCGCATGCAAGCTGTTGGTCTGGTTGTGCCGTCAGTACAACTTCACATGGTTCATTTTGGCGCCCTTCTACATAAATACAGCAATTAACAGGATTTACATAAAAAATGTCAGTATCTAGAAATGAACTTCCTGCATTGATTTCTTGGGCATAATAGCTATACTCAAAACGGATTGTTTCTTGGCCATCTGCTTGGACTAACCAACGGTCTTTTGTTATTTTTCTGCAAGGAAGACGATTCCCATCTCCTGAAAATGCGTGAAACTCACGTAAATTCTTGGCAAAATTTTGTAGTTCATATCTTCCTGGCCGCCAAGCAGGAAGTTGTACTTCTAGGTATTCTTGTGTGTTTTTAAAGAGTTCTACCCGGATGTCAATAAAATGATTAGTAGGGTTTTGTGAAAAAAAAGTGTATCTCATCGAAGAGTTGGTTTTGATATATCAGAATAAATAAATATTTTTGCAGTCCGAATTCCAAAGTAAGGCACTAAAATAATCAATTATAATGAAACGTACATTCCAACC
>JBKBRQ010000123.1:0-8393 GCA_046292055.1 Spirosomataceae bacterium
GGTAGAGCAAAGGATTGAAAATCCTTGTGTCGGCGGTTCGATTCCGTCCATCACCACAACCACACTCTCGAGTGTGGTTTTTTTGTTTATAGCCCGCTGTGTATTTCCTTTCTGTTTCATAATAGTATGCTTGCATAACATTTGCAAAGATATAAGTTTACTTCTTTTGGACAAGTATTCAGGGAAAAAATGACTTTTTTTCGTGTACAATCCTTGAGTTTGTGTTCTTTGGTGTGCCCGTTTTGGTATGTTAATAGCTATTTTATATTCTTGGTAAGCAAATGAAAGAGCAATGAAGGTGGTATTAGATACCAACGTGATTTTACGGGCTATTTCAAACTAGTCCTGATGATAACAAATTTATTGACGGTGCTTTCGTCGGAAACGCCTAATATATCGTTACAGATGACAGGCATTTTACGTCTTGAAACAGATAGGTTTTCCTAAAATAGCCATAATCATAGCCGAGTAATTCAAACAAATCGTGTCTCAGTTTAAATCCTAATTCTTCATTTTTTAGTGACTTGACTTCATGTTTTTCTTGCTCGAAGGTTGCTCATCTATTGTTTTAAATGTACTCATACAAAACTGAAGAGAGGAAGTGGCTTCTGACTCCTATACTCTCATGACTACAAGCATAGTCTATCTAAAATAGTTAAAAGTTGTTAAAAAATGATTTAACGGTTATTTTTTGCTAAAAATCTGTAAAAAATACCTGATACCAGGTATTTTTTAGGGTAGAGAAATGATGTTGTTTTGCAGACTGTGTGAGTACCCAATATATCCCAACAGAAAAATTAATTGTTCCTTTTATTAACCTTATAAGTAATTATGATAAAACTCTCCTTTCGGTGGTTTCTTTCCTTGCTTTTTGGTTTCTGTGTTTTCCTTTTACCCAAATCAAGTCGAGCGCAATCTCTTGATTTTAGTAATCTAAAAAATACGAAATTCATCAAAGTGTCAGGAGGTCTGAACGTAAATAATCTGTACAACTCGTTTGTCCCTGTGGCTACACAAAAAAACAGTTATTTCGTGAATGGTACATTGAATTTCAATGTACTTGGGTTGGTAGACATTCCGTTGAATCTAAATTATTCAAATCGGAAATTCCAATACAGCCAACCTTTCAATTTTAACCAAATTTCGATTACACCCAGATACAAGTGGGCAACGGGTTACTTTGGTACGACCGCGATGACTTTCTCGCCTTATACATTGAACGGACATCAGTTCAGTGGAGGTGGAATTGAGCTTATGCCGAACAAATGGCAAGTGAGTGCGATGTCTGGAAGGCTCATTCGGAGTAACTCAGACTCAACGTATAATCGTATGGGGTATGGTGCAAAAGTTATTTACAACCCAGGTAAATATCGGTTTGGAATCACGTATTTTCAAGCCGCTGATAACCCAAATTCTGTTCCAATTGAAGCACTTGAACGAGCTACCACACGCCCACAGAAGAACGTAGTAGTGGGGCTTACTGGCGGACTAAATCTGGAAAATATAGGTCAATTGGATGTAGAATTTACGCAAAGTTTCGTAGGTTCTCAACTTCCTCTTTCTTCTACGGGGGTAGGAGAAGAATCCTCTTTGAAACAGATTTTCTTTAGTGGAAATGGTATAATCACCCGAAAAAATGCGTTCAAGTCGAATTTTTCCCGTGGATTTTTCAAGGGAAAAACAGTATTAGGTGTTGGTTATGAGCGTGTTGACCCAGGTTATAAAACATTTGGCGGTTACTTTTTTACAGATGATTTCGAGAATGTGACTGTCAACGCATCACAAAGATTGTTAGATAACAAACTGACTATTGCTGGAAATATTGGTCGGCAAAAAGACTTATTGGAGACAAAGGCAAATGGTCAAAATCGGTTAGTTGCCTCTGGAAATGTAGCCTACAGCCCGAATGAGCGCTTCAATCTTACGGCTAGCTATTCAAACTTCAAAGGGTTTACGTTTATTCGTGACCTTGTTCGGGAGGTAAGCCGCGAATCTGGTTTGATACCAATTGACACCTTAAACTTTACACAAATTAACCGAAATACATCGGTTGGATTGGCTTATACGACGGTTCAAAAAGAAAATCATTCCCAAAATATATCTTTTAATGGTTCTGTTTTAGATGCTGCAAATAAACAAGGTGAGCTCATTCGGAAAGGGCAAGCTAGTCAAGTTTATAATGGCCAAGCTAGCTATGGTTTTTCATGGGTGGATAGTAAACTGAATATGAACGTTGGCTACAATGTAAATATCAATACGATTGGAAACCAAAATGTACGTGTTGTGGGGCCTTCTTTCCAAGTACAGAAAGGTTTTTGGGATGAGAAATTGTCTGCTGGTATTCAGAGTAATTTCCTACAATCTCGTGTCGAGATGGAAGAAATGACGACGAATGCACAAATTTTAAATACTTCATTGACAGGAAGTTATAAGGTAACAACTAAGTCGAATCTCTCTCTAAGTTTCATTTTACTTCGAAACCAAACGCAAGGAGGTACAGCTACGGAAGGCTTACAAGAAGGAGCCTTACCCCCAACGATTTACACTATTAATGTAGGATATACACTGACGTTTTAATTTATGAAGAACAGACATTTTACTCTATTGAAATCACTTTTTGTATTGGCTTTTGGGCTTATACAATGGAGTGCACTAGCGCAGGGGAATTTTCCGGTTCGGGTCATTGCCAATGTGAATGCACCAGCCTCGAGTTCTCTGGAGGATTACGCGAACCCGATAAAGACACCTGTTCGGGTCAATTTACAGCTTCAAGATATCCGCTTGGGTAGTCGTGCTGTATTTTTGAAAGTGGGGATTCAAGGACCAGGCGTTTCGATTCAGTCGAGCGAGGCAGCTTCCTTGACACAAATTAATTTGGTGGCAGGAAGTTTGGTACCTGTTCCGGCAGCTACATTGGCGGCGTATTTTTCGCCAGCGAGCTTGTTGGCCCCTCCAGCTTTGTACAACCGCCCATTGCCTTCGGGTTTGTACACCTTTACATTTGAGGTATTTGATGAGCTAACAAAAAGTAAGCTTTCAGATCGCATTTCTACGCCACCCGTTTGGATAGAAACAAGCCAACCACCTGTTTTGGTGATGCCACAAGATGCTAAGGACTTGGCTGTTTCGCAAGTTCAAAACGTACTTTTCCAATGGACTCCGCGACACACACAAATAAATGATGTGGAGTATGAATTTATCATAACGGAGCTTCCTGTAAGTAATAGAGGAAATATTCAAAATATATTTTTATCGCAACCACCTCTTTACAAGGGAATTGTAACCTCGAATAATTTTTTGTACGATGCGAAATTCCCACCTTTACGAGAAGGGTATACCTATGCTTGGCGGGTACAAGCCAAAACAAAATTAGGTCGAGAGGCGCGTGTCGGAACGTTTGCTAACAACGGTATCAGTGAGATTTTTTCGTTTACATATATCCGTCCGATGCTTGCCCCAACCAACTTGAAAGCAAGCTGGGGTGCAGATTTTAAGAATCTGACAGTGGCATGGAAAGGGTCACAAAGCCACACGAAATATGTAGTTCGTGTGAAATCAGGTGGGAAGTTAATCAAAGAAACAAATGTTGCGAAGAGCTTTTCAGACGATTATGCCTTGAAAGTAGCCAATATTTCACCTGTTTCTGCTTATGAAGTGACAGTCCAAGCAGTTGATCGTTTTTACAGAACAGCTGATGCTTCGCCCGTGAATGTGAATGCTAATTCATTGACAGAAGTGACCAAACGCTTGATGGAAAGCGTAGAATTGAAGGGGCAAATTAAATGGGCATTCAAGCAGTCGGAGGAAAATGTACGTCACCAAGATGGTTTATTGTCGACTTCCACGAGAGCGCGGGAGACATCGACGGTACGTTTGCCAAGTGTCGCACAAGGAAGTAAAGTATATGATTTAAAAGATGCGACAGTCCTTTTGTATGGTTCTGCAAATCCTGTGAATACCCAAAACATAGCTACATTTACGAGTTCTCTAACAAAAATGGCGCTGTTGGGGTCTGCAAAATCAGCAGAAAATGGGGAATATTCTTTCAAAGCACTGAAAGTAGCCCAATTAACGGGTTATAATTACTATTATATGTTGGTTCGATACAAAGATTCGAACTTCAGTCCGGTAGCACAAGAAATCGTAATTGATGAAAAAGCAGAAAAGCAGCGGGATTTGAGAACAGTTACTTTGTTAGCCAATACCGTTCGTTTTACGCCTAAATTGGTTGTTCCGGGAAATATCCGAGAGAATGATTTAGAGGAAGTAGCACTTTATCGGTTGAAATCCGTATTTGAAGCCAATAAATCAATACTTGCTGGGGAAGCAGAAGAGGTTGTAAAGGCTGAGATAGATTTTAATAATGCGAAGTACGTACGAACAGTCAATTTAAAATCTGGTGCTGGACGGATTTTTGATAATGAGTTTGTCAAAGACCAATTCATTATGGTTGTCAAACAGGCGAATAGAAAACCTGTCATCTATCCAATATCTGGCTTAAAAGGTTCGAAAGAAGTAGCGGAGGTAGCTACTATTCGGGATTATATTCAATATACACCACCTCCATTGACTTTGAGTGGAGTAGTTGCCTTTGGTACTGCCACTTCCAATGTGAAGGCAAATCGGCATACAGTTGGGATATTTATTCCTTCTAATCCGTCAGAAATCAACCGAATTGAGCGAGAAGGCATGACTTGGTCATGGTCCCTAATATATTCTATGTTTTCTACACGAACGCAAACCGATTCAAGAGGGGAGTATAAGATAAACCTTCCTGAGTCTATGCTTGGGAACCCAAGAGCTTCCAAATGGGTCATTTATGCAGCAGATCCGGTAAGTTCTTCAATACTTTGGACAAAAGTGGTAGATGCACCGAAAGAGGACATCATGCAAGACTTTTATCTAAAAACGGCAGGTGCTACGGTCGCGTCTGTGGTAAAAGACCAGTTTAATCGACCCGTTCGCGGTGCGTCTGTGACACATGCAAGCGGCTTATCAACAAAGACCGATGAGAACGGGTTTTTCCAACTTTCGTTCTTGACCAAAAAAATGTTGGAAGATAATCCAACGGTTTCTATTCAGGCAAACGACTACAAAGCGAAGTCGGTCATATTGGGGAGTTTTGAGAAAAAAACGACCCAGACTTCGAGTGACTTTGGTAAGAGTTTTTGGATGAAAACCATGACGGATTACGTGAATGGAGCCGTTCCAGCAGCTAAGTCATTAATTACAGAAATCGCTTTTCGGGAAACATATCAATCCAAAAATGCAAATGTAGAAACCATTTATACCGTGAAAACGATAGAAATGGAGTCCAATCAAGTAGCTGTGAGGTTCAAGACCTCGCGAACGACAGACGGGAAAAAAGAATTTGTTGCCGCGACAATTCGGGTGAATGGCGAATTGGTAGAAACGACATCAATGGGTGCGCTTCGTTATTTGAAAGCAGGAACGTTAGCGATGGAAGTTATCAATCCGAACCCAGACGCTGAAACACTTTATTTGGAGGAAAGTACATCATTGCCTGTTCCAATACCTGCTTCGCGTGGCCAAATCGTGGATGTGACTGTGGAGGTAAAGGAAGCATTCCGAGTAGCTGGCAAAGTAGAAGGAAACCAACAAGATGGAAGTAAAAAACCGTTGGAAGGTGTTTCCTTCAAGCTGGTAGGATTAGAGAAAAGTTATCTTTCTAAGGCAGATGGTAGCTTCTCGATGCTAATTGAGAAAAGCAGCAAAGAGGATAATGTAGAAGCAAGTTTGAAAGGGTACAATATCAATAAGTTTGCTTTGAATAAGAAAAAAGCAGATGGAATTGATTTGAAAAATCTAAAAATCACATTGGACGAGCGAAACAAAGCCATTCCAGATTTTAAGAAATTACAAGGATTTGAGGCAGTCATTGAAACAGCTGAAAAGTTAGATGGGGATACTTACCAAGTCTCAGGTAGTTTAACTCTTGAAGACAATGTAGGCTCTTTCACATTAGCTCCTGGTGAAAAAATTACCTTCACAAAGATGAATGTAAAGAAAGCGGACAATGACGAGGAAAATGCTGTGTTAGCAGAGGGCAAAGGAGAGTTTGACCAAACGGTATTGAACTTGGTTTTATTCAATTATGCGCCTGTTCAGTTGAGTGCCAATGACCAAAAGTTGACCATTGAGCCAATCAGTGCAGCTGGTCAAGAAAATGAAGGTAAAGTAGGAGGGTCAGGTGTGACGATCATGCCTAAGCGATTTTTAGGAAGTACACCCCAAACGTATATTCAAGAAATTGAGCTTGAAATGGGTGAGGTAGATATGAAAAACGCACAGTCTGATTTCTCTTCAACAGGAGTTCGCAAACGAGATGGAGGAGATATGTTTGCGACATTTGTATCAGGTAAGCAGCGACTCTTATCTACGGATGAAAATACCAAGTTCAAATTGAAATTCCCGAACGTGAAATCTATTGGCACGACAGCTGAGGAAGGTACTATTCCGATTGGTGCAGGGCCTGGTGGTTTCTTTATCCTTGATTTGAAGACCGAAGGTGCAGTCATGACCAAAGACGGAATCGAATTTGAAGGTGGTGAGTTGAAGTTTCCTCTAATGGCGATGATTGGAATGAAATCTAGACCTAAAATAGGAAAATTAGTCATCAATAGTTCTAGTGATTTTGACTTGAAAGAGCTTTCGTTTGTCAAAGAAAATGACGGTAATTTCGCAGTTTTGGGTCTGCAAAAATCATGGCGATTGGAAATCAATAAGTTACAAATCTTTGATAACTTTAAGAACTACGGGATTGGAGGTAAACTTTATACGGACAAGGATAATCATCTGATTATCAACTCTATGAGTTTCACGAAGGTGGGAAGTGCCATTTATCCGAATATCAGTATGAAGTTTCCAGAGGCTGGTTTTAAGATAAGTTCGTTGTTAATGAAGAGCCCGAAAGACCAAGATGTTATTTTCCAGTATAATCAAGGGGATAAAGCGTATGAAATAGATGCAGGTGTGCGGATAGAGCTGACTTCGTCTGCGGGTGCTACGATGAAGAAAATTTTCCCACTTGAAGCCGAGCGTTTTTATTACAATACGGCTGGTAAGTTTTATCTAGCAATCAAAGTAGGAAATCCAATAGAAATTGGGCCTGTAAAAGTTAATATTAGAAAGCTAATTTTCAATAAAGGAGCTGCTGTATCTTGGTCAGCGATGTTGACTTCTCTTGAGAAAAATGAAGATGAAGACAAAGCATTCTTTAATACATCAGAGGCACGTTTTGCAGGGGATAAAGCAACAGATGCCGATCCAGCTACGTTTGCAGATGTTGTCTTGACAGACAGCAAAGTCAATTGGGCATTCGGTTTTGCCGGAGGTGTACAGCTAGACCAACTGAAAGGTGGTAAGTTTAAGTCAGATGCTGCTTTCGTTGTGGGAGACAAAGGTCGAGGTGTAGAGATTGAATTCGGAAGTATTGACTTAGCCATTGAACAGTCTTCGTTCAAGGCGTATGCTTCGATTAAATTGGCAACCTCTGGTGATAAGGTAGGATTTGAAGGAAAAGGTGGTCTAGAAACCATGTCACGCAGTTTTGATGCTTCGTTGAAGTTTTACAAGTTACCACGTGGAATTGAGTTTGGTGCGACAGTGGCTGCTTCAACATCCATTGTGACTGGTTCTATCACTTGGACAAAAATTGGCGGTGGCGTTGATTTCAATACGCAAGACAATAAGTACAAAGTTATCTTCCTTGGTGCTGCCACTCCTACAGGAACGCCAGCGTCTGTCACAGAATTTAAAAATATAACGGTAAGTGTCTTATTTGAAACCAATACATGTGGTCCAAAACCCGTAGTAGAAGGTTCTCTAGATTGGTTCAATCAACGCGCATTTTATTGTAATGCGAAAGTAAAACTAGATTTCTGTCGAATGCTTCTTTTAGGAACAATTGACTGCCAGAAGGAAATTTACGAAGGTACAAATGCACGCCTAAATGCCACGGTTTTCTTTACAACTCGCTCGCTATTTGTAGGAGCAAGTGTGCAAACACAAGTATTGGGCGCTAATGTAAACGGCTCGTTCATGTTTGGGGTTGAAAACAACTTCAACGACGGCAATACGCCAGCAGAGGTTCGCCGTTACGCAGGCATGATTCGCAGAGATTACCTAGACAACAACGGCTCAACATTGAACGGCGTTTATCTAAAAGCTAGTCTTGACTCGCGAGGTTCTTCCTCTGGAAACTACTGGATTGCTAGTTACTCTGTTAGTTACTCGGTGTTCAATGAGTTTGAATTACTCTACGCTTGGAAGTCCGGTAACTTCTTCTTACGTAATAATTTGAATGCGAGTTTTGATGCGCGTGCTTCGCTTTTGGGTGCAACTATCCACGGTGGAGCAGGTATCCGATTGGA
>JBKBRQ010000124.1:0-8342 GCA_046292055.1 Spirosomataceae bacterium
CTTCCGCTATTCGGCAATAATTTTTCTTCTCCAACGATTTTTCCGTCCTTGACGATGCAGCGATTCAAGTATTTGAAACGAAGAGAGCCCGCTACCAAATCGCCCTTCCAGTTCGGGTATTTGTCTGAAGTCACGAATGTCATTCCGCTCGGAGCAATGGAAGGAATCCAAGAAATTTCTGGCTGTTCCATTCCCTCTTTCTCCGTTAGGTTAGTAAATGCCTTTCCGTCGTAATTAATCCCGTACGAAATAACAGGCCAACCGTAATTTTTTCCTTTTTTAACGATATTCACTTCATCACCGCCTCTTGGCCCGTGTTCATGTGCCCAAATTTCGTTTCTACCTGCATGGTAATACACGCCTTGTGGATTTCTGTGGCCGTACGAATAAATAGAAGGACGTGCACCCGCCGTTTTCACGAAAGGGTTATCCGTTGGAATCGTTCCATCTGATTTTATCCGGTGGATTTTTCCTGCATCACTCGCTAAACTTTGTGGGTTTTCAGCTTGATTTCCGCGGTCTCCGACAGAGAAGTATAAGAAACCGGCTTTATCAAAGACAATACGCGAACCGTAGTGATGTCTTGTACGCGACCAAGGTTCAGCGACGAAAATATCTTTTCCATTTACCAACGCACCATTTTCTAATTTTGCTTTGAAAATCGCCGTTGTTGCCAATGTCTGATTTCCTTCTTTTTTACCCTTCGAGTAAGACAAGTAGATAAAGCCATTTTTAGCAAAAGCAGGATCGAGGGCAACGTCCAACAAACCACCTTGTCCTTCCGCTACTACTTGTGGCGTTCCAGAAACGATTTTCTTTTCTCCGGAACGACTTACCCAGTGCAATGTACCAGCCCGATCGGTAATCAATAAATCACCACTTGGTAACTGAGCAATACCCCAGGGGCTTGAAAGTCCTGTCAGGACAGTATCTAAACGAACCGACCCAGATGAAGCATCATAGACATTTGACGTAGGTTTTGATGAAAACTGATACTGGTTTACGGTCGCCAACTTCTCTACAATCAAACCTGCCAATGCGTCTATTTCTTCTGCACTGATAACTTCTTTCCAAGCGGGCATACCATAATCCAAAGACCCATTCGTAATACTTTGAATCAATTGTTGTTTTTCATTCCCGTACTTCCACTTCCGATCTACAAACATCTCTACCTTTTCTCCATGACAACCGGAGCAATATTGCTTGTAAATAGCTTCAGGCTCGCCCTCGACTGCCGACAAACGCGTGGTAGTGGCGGGTTCTTCTACCTTCGTGCAAAACGTCCAAGCAAATACCGAAGCCGCACCTAGCAAACCGAATGATTTTAGTAACATAATTTCGATGAGTTAAAATGAATAGGTTTTCTTGCCATATTTTGGCATTTTTGAACAAAATTGAACATTTTACGTAGATTATACAACACCATTACGACATACACGTATTTTATTTCGTTTAATTAAAGGAGTTTATCCACTTATTTTTACCTGCCTGTGCTTTTATGATACGCTTATTCTTGGCTTTTCGTCAACAGCAAACAAATCCCCTCTATTGGGTGATTTGTTTGGGTGTATCAATGGCATTCATCTTACCTTCTTTTGGCCAAGAAAAAGAAATCTCTCCGCCATTTCAATCTGGGAAATGGTACAAAATAGGAATTACAAAAACGGGAATCCACCGAATTGACGCTGCCTTTCTAAAAAAACATGGTTTGCCTCAACATATACTTTCTTCCGAAAAACTAGCGCTATTTGGGGCATCTCCAGAACTTTTACCACAACGCATCGAACCAGGCGACATTCCGCGCACAAAATGGCAAGAAGTCCCTTTGAAGTTTCAGACTGTTCGCCGACGGAAACAAGCGCTCTTTTTTGCCGAATCTCCCCATCAAATACATTGGGACAGTACAACTAAACAGTTTTCTCATCAGCTACATCCCTATACTGATACCACTTATTATTACCTACAAATAGAAGGGGAAAATGCACCTAAACAAGTTCTCTCATCATCACCAATAGCTCATTCTTCAAACATCAAAAACACATATATTGACTATGTATTTGAGGAAAAAGAATACCAAAATTTGGTTCGTTCAGGTAGAAATTGGGTGGGAGATTATATATCAACTAATTTATCAAATCGTTCTTTTTCCCTTGATTTGTCTGGTTATATCCCCAATACACTGATTCAATTTACTTCATCTGTTGTGGGGGCTTCTCCTACTAATTCAGCTCAACTTTTTCTTGCCCTAGACGAACAGCCTCCTTTTGGTACACATACATTGGCTGCCATCGGAAGTGGCCGATACGACCGACGAGGAAATCAGTCCGTTCACACATTTACAACCCAGTCAGCACGAGCAAACCCAACACTCCGTTACGCATTTCAAGGAGCACAAGGTGGTGCGTACATTGATTATTTCGGAGTTCAATTTGAGCGTATTCTTACATTCGGAAAAGAGCAAACACTTGTCCGGCTTCCGTCAGAAACACAACCGTATCAATTGACTATTCAAGGGCAAATCCCTGTAAATGCGCACATTTGGGAGGTCACTCATCCATTTACGAGTACAGAAATACTGAATTTCACCCATTTGGAACATACAGGGCAAGAGAATAAGAAATTCATCTTATTTACAACAGAACAAGTACAGGAAATACCTTCTTGTCAATCCATTGAACTACCTCCGTTTCCAGAAACAGATAAAGAAATTCAATTACTCATTATTAGCCCCAAAAGATGGCTAGACCAAGCAGTACGCCTGCAAAAACACCGAGAAACAGAAGGCATTTCTGCAGTTGTTTGGGATTTAGAAGCTATATATGCTCATTTTTCGGGTGGACTGCCCGACCCAACCGCTTTGCGGAATTTGGCACGTTGGTATTGGAAAAAATATCCACAAACGTTTTCGTATTTACTTCTGATGGGCGATGCCACGTATGATTACAAAAATCATTTGCAATTTCCGGCGTTACCGCCCTTTGTTCCTACATATCAAAGCCGCGAAAGTTTCGAACCCATTTACAGTTATTCATCAGACGATTACTTCGGATTTTTAGAAGATACAGAAGGCGAATGGCGAGAAGGTTCGCGTATAAATGGCAACTGGATTTCTTTTCCGCAAGGAAATCACACACTCGAAATCGGTATTGGGAGACTACCCGTCACCAATTGGGAAGAAGCTAAAAATACGGTTGATAAACTCATTGCCTACTCAGAAAATAGTAAATTTAGTAACTGGCAAAAGCGCATAATTTGGGCAGCAGATGATGAGGATTTTGCCATTCATCAGCAAGATGCTGAACAACTTTCAACCTACGTAGAAACACAATTTCCTGGGCTCAATCATCAAAAAATATACTTAGATGCGTTTCCACAAACACAAACTGCGGTTGGAGAAAGGGCAGAAAAAGCAACACAAACGTTCCAAGAAAATATACAAGATGGGGCTTTATTCTTGAATTACACAGGACATGGAAGCGAGGATATTTTGGCAAACGAGCAGCTTTTCACCCGTGATTTGGTAGCGAGTTGGCGGAACAAATCAAGCGCACCCATCTGGATTACAGCTACTTGTGAATTTGGTCGATTTGATAACCCCTCCTTACAATCAGGTGCAGAACAGCTGATACTTTCTCCAACGGGTGGCGCGTCAGGCTTATTCACAACCACACGACCGGTTTTTTCGAATACCAATTTTACGCTTAATTTTTCTTTGTTACGCGCCATATTTGAGCAAAAAGAAGTGTATCTCGGCACTATTTTCAAATTAGCCAAAAACAACTCAACGGCGGGCGTTCTCAACAGAAACTTTACCCTATTGGGTGACCCAAGTGCACGGATTCCGTTGCCTTCTCAAAGCATTACTTTTGATTCCCAACTTGGTGAGCCTGTCCATTTACAAACGGGAAAGCCGATAAGAATCTCAGGAAAAACGACACAGCAGAAGGATGGGAAAATACAAATAGAAATACGTACCTCACCAAAAATAACCCAAACATTAGGAAATAAAACACCTATTTTCGCTTTCAAAGAACAAGGAAAACTCGTCTTCAAAGCAGAATGGCGCATACAAAATGGCGATTTTGAGGGATTTGTTACGATTCCCAGTCTGTCTGAGTTAGGCATGACGGGAGAACTGACTGCCTTCGCCGTATTCCCTGATGGACAACAAGAAGAAATCGGACAAATAGCATGTCTATTTGAACAAGATGCAGAGCAAAAAGAAGACAAAACACCTCCACAAATTTCATTGACACGCCTAAGTTCACATCAATTTCAAGTTCGTTTTCAGGATGATAGTGGTATTTATCTAGGTTCATCCAGTGACTCTTTGCAACCCATGTATGCAATAAATGGAGAAAAATGGCAAAACATGAGCCAAAACTGGCAAGCAGATTCGTTAGGGAAATCTATTTCACAAAACCTAGTTATCATAGAAAAACCCTCTGAAATACAGTCTGTTGCATTTGTGGTACATGATTTGCATACGAATCAAACGAAAGAGACGTTTTATTTGGAAGATGTATCAGAAGAGGCAAGCATTCGTGTACACGTCTTTCCAAACCCAGTGCAACAATTTGTTACATTTGAGATTAGCTGGGAAGCAAACGATACAGATGCGGATATTTCACTTGATTTTTTTGATTTGACAGGAAAACGTGTATTTCAAAGTGTAGAAAGTTGTTATATTTGTGACCATAAATTTAATTGGTCACTACAAAATTCCATTTTTGAACAGCTGGTTGGCGTTTACATCTACCGAGTCTCTATCAGGAATCGATTAACAAATCACATCTCAGCAACTTCTGGGCGAATCATATTCAGTAAATAAAGAACCAATAACATAATTCTCTGACTAGTAATTAGTCCAATATACATCTATGAAAAACTTATGTAAGCTCCTCTTTTCGGTACTTTTCACAACGGTTTTACTGCCAAGTCATGCGCAGAACATTACCAATAGATACCGTGTAGAGTCATCAGCTGTCCCTTTTTTATTGATTTCACCTGATTCCCGCGCGGCCGCTATGGGTGATGCAGGGGTTGCTTCTAGCCCAGACGCCAACGCTATTTTTTGGAATACCGCCAAACTAGCCTTTGCAGAGACAAACGCAGGGGCGAGTATTTCGTATGCTCCTTGGCTTCGTGACTTGGTTGGAGATATGGGTTTATTGAATGGTTCTTATTACAAAAAAATTGGAAAAACACAGGCATTAACAGCTGGACTAACTTATTTTAATCAAGGACAAATTGAATTCACAAACCAGCAAGGAAGCTCCATTGGTAATTTCCAATCGCGGGAGTTTGTCATAACGGGTGGTTATACGCGTCGATTGAGCCAGAGTTTTTCGATGGGAATTAACTTGAAATACATCAATTCCAACCTTATCGGAGATTTGTTGGTCAATAACCAAGCAAGTAAACCAGGTACAACTGTGGCAGGTGATATCAGCTTTTTCTATAAAAAGAGCCTTCCAACCTCCAAGAAAAAAGAAAGCGGTACAGATTATGCGTTCGGACTTGTTATCCAAAATATTGGGGGAAAAGTAAATTATGGACGCGAATTCGACTATTACTTACCAGCTAATTTGAAGTTCGGAACAGGGATTACTTTCCGAATGGATCCTAAAAATACATTCAATATCTTGTTAGACGCAAACAAACCTTTGGTTCCTACTCCTCAGCTTGATGGTTCTATTCCACAAGTATCAGCTATGCAAGCAATTTTCACTTCGTTCAATGATGCGCCAGAAAAGTACGGTGAATTAGCGGAGTTCAGAGGTTCATTTGGAGCAGAATATGTCTATGATAATTTACTTGCTTTGCGTACAGGGTTCTTCTACGAGAACAAATTTCGGGGTGGACGCCAATACGCGACAGCAGGTATTGGGTTGAAACTAAAAGAAGATTACGGCTTAGATTTGGCGTATTTGGTTCCTGTTAATTCTGGAAACCCATTGGCAAATACGTGGAGAATGAGTTTAATCCTGCACTTAAATGGTTCGAGAAAAGCCGCAAAATCACCAAGTGCCCCAGCTTCTATAGATACAGAAGGAGAAGTAATTATTGAAAACCAAGGGAGAAGGTAAATAGACCAAACCTTGCATATAAAAAAAGCCCTTTCGAAATATTTCGAGAGGGCTTTTTTTATCTATTTGAGAGATGAAGCAATTGCTGATATAGTATGATGCAGCGTAAGAAAGTATGTATTTTAAATTTACTAATTATACCCGTTTAGGTATAATTAATTAAATCATTAAACTTTTTATACCCTTTAAGGTGTAAAATGGAACTAGCAAACTTTGTAAAGCAGAAGCGGAAAGCAGTAAAGTTAACACAGCCTGAACTTGCTGAAAAGGCGGGAGTAGGTTTACGATTTGTACGTGAATTAGAGCAAGGAAAGCAAAGTTTACGCATGGACAAAGTAAACCAAGTCTTGCGTTTATTTGACTCTGAGGTGGGTGCCGTACCTACTAAAAAAGAGAATGAAAAATGAGAAGAGCAATGATAAAAATAGTGACACAAATGGCAGGCATTCTTACGCAGGATGACGAGGGATATCATTTTGAATACGACGAAGCCTATATAAACCAAATGTAATCTTCCCCAAAAATAGCTACGCTAATTGATGTAGTATTTTTTATTTAGTGACTAATTTGTCCCTTATCAGAGCACAAAAAAACCCCTTCGAAGCATTTCGAAAGGGCTTTTTTCGTGTATCTCATCTCCAATTATCTCGAATAATTGGGTGCTTCCCGCATAATTTGAATGTCGTGCGGATGACTTTCCTTCATACCCGATGACGTAATCTTAACAAATTTTGCCTTTTGTAAATCCTCGATAGTCGCCGCTCCACAATAACCCATACCTGCTTTCAAACCACCTGTCATTTGATACAGAATCTCGGCAGCTTTCCCTTTGAACGCCACACGACCTACAATCCCCTCAGGCACTAATTTCTTCACGTCGTCTTCTGCATCTTGGAAATAACGGTCTTTCGAGCCGCCTTCCATGGCTTCTACCGAACCCATCCCACGATATGTTTTAAACTTCCGTCCTTCGTAGATAACCATTTCTCCCGGTGCTTCTTCTGTTCCTGCCAAAAGAGAACCTACCATGACCGTACTTGCACCACCTGCCAACGCCTTGACAATGTCGCCAGAGAAACGAATACCCCCATCGGCAATAACTGGAACGCCTGAGCCGGCAATCGCTTGGGCAGATAAGTAAACCGCCGAAAGCTGCGGCATTCCGATACCTGCAATAATACGCGTCGTACAGATACTTCCTGGCCCTACGCCCACTTTGATAGCGTCAGCGCCTGCTTCAACCAATGCCTTTGCGGCTTCGCCTGTTGCGATATTACCAACAATCACATCAAGTTTAGGGAATGCTTTCTTGATAGACTTGAGGGTGTCAATCACTCCTTTTGAGTGCCCGTGTGCAGTATCAATACTTACAACATCTACGCCCGCCTTTACCAAAGCCTTGATTCTATCCTCAATATCTGGCGTAACACCTACCGCTGCGCCGACCAATAAACGACCGTGTGCATCTTTCGCGGCATTGGGGCGATTTCTTTTCTTTAGAATATCCTTGTAGGTAATTAAACCTACTAGATTATTCTCTTTGTCGATAATCGGAAGTTTTTCAATTTTATAATCTTTCAGAATATTTTCTGCCTCATCAAGTCCGATGCCCACTTCGCCTGTGATGACGTTTTCTTTGGTCAATATTTCTTCGATGGGTTTGTTGAAGTCTTTTTGGAAACGAAGGTCACGGTTGGTGACAATTCCATATAATTTCCCGTCTTCGGTGACAACTGGAATCCCACCCACTTTAAATTCAGACATGATGCGAAGGGCATCACCGACAAGAGCCTCACGTGGCAAAGTAATGGGGTCTATAATCATGCCAGATTCCGAGCGTTTTACCTTGCGTACTTGCTCGGCTTGGGCTTCAATCGACATATTTTTATGAATCATACCAATGCCGCCTTCTTGTGCGACAGCTACAGCCATTTCCCATTCTGTCACGGTATCCATGGCAGCCGAAATAAGCGGAATGTTCAAAGAAATGTTGCGAGTAAGCTTCGTTTTTGTGGATGTATCTCGTGGTAAAACCTCCGAGTAAGCAGGAACGAGGAGAACGTCGTCGTAGGTGAGTGCTTCGTAAAGAAGCTTAGATGAGTCTAACATAAGGCAAATAATTTCGATTTATTATTTGCCACGCAAAGCTACGGTTTTTTATTCAGAATTACACTATTCACTTTAAAATATAACCATTTGAACACGAATATCTTGAAAAAAGTCTAGGTATTCCTGAGATTACCTCATTCTACC
>JBKBRQ010000125.1:0-2022 GCA_046292055.1 Spirosomataceae bacterium
GGCAATTTTAGGATTAACTTTTGGAGCAAATGCTATAAAAATCGCATGATCTTTCCCTTTTGCGTTTTGGGAAGTTCCTGTTTTTCCACAAACCGCGATACCGTCCACCATTGCGCGTCGTCCAGTACCTTGCACGACTACAGCCTCCATTCCATCAATGATGATATCAAAGTGACGGCTTTCTACACCCGTTTGATGAACTGTTCGGGTATTTTCAGGTATTTCCATTTTATTCACATCTAATCCCATTCCTTTAACTAAATGTGGTGTGATCCAATATCCTTTGTTTGCGATAGCAGCTGTCATATTGGCCAACTTTAAAATATTTGTACCTAACTCACCCTCTCCGATACTGAGTGAATAAATATTGGAGTATTTCCATTGTTCTTTTCCGTACACCTTATCGTATCTTTCTACATTCGGGAGTAATCCGGCTTTCTCATTGGGTAAATCGATACCAAGTTGAATACCAAAACCAAACTTTTCAACCATTTTATGCCAGTTTGCTAAACCGAAACGAGCCGTTTTGAAAGGACTGCCCTTTGGTGTGTGCTCAATAATTCTCTTAAATACATTGTAGAAGAAAGGGTTACTCGATACCTGAATGGCATTTTTGAGATTAGCCATTTCAAAACCTGGACTACTATGGTAAGCGAAGGGAGCAGGTGACCCAAAAAAGTTTGTACGCGGAGTTATCTCACCTAGTTCCAACCCAACAGCAGCTTGAATGAGTTTAAATGTTGAACCAGGTCTGTAAAACGAATTGGTTACTCGGTTGATGAGTGGTTTATCAGGGTCTCTTGATAGCTCTTTAAAACTTTTTGAAAATTGGCGACCAGAAAGTAAATTGGGGTCATACGAAGGATAAGAACCTAATGCAAGGATTTCTCCTGTTGCGGGTTCGATCGCTACAACCCCACCGACTTTCCCTTGGAATAAACTATCTGCTAACTTTTGTAGATTATAATCAATCGTTGTATATAAATTTTTCCCAAGAACGGCTATGGTATCGAATTCACCGACAGTCGGTTTATTAGACAGTGGCGAATACGGTCCTTTGTCTTCACCTTTCACATTCATCAATTTATAGCGAATCCCTCGTATTCCTCTTAAATCCAATTCATAGTGTTTTTCAAGACCCGTCAGACCAATGTAATCTCCTTTTCTATAATACTTTTCCTCCCCCTGTTCTTCAAATTTTTCTTTGGGAATTTCAGCGATGTACCCAAGTGCATTAGCCAAAGTGGCTGCTGGATACGTACGTACGAAAGATTGTTCAAAATAAAACCCATTGAACTTAATCATTGCGTCAGATACACTTGCATGATCTTCTTTTGAAATTTGTCTCAAGAACAAAGAGGGTCGAATCTTTGAAAAACCTGTAGCGATTGTCATCACACTGTCGAAGTAAGGCTTCGTGATACCAAACACATTGCAGAAATAGGTTGTATCTAGATTTTTGACCTTTCTTGGAATAACATATAAATCAAAAACTACGTCATTGGCAACCAATAGTTTACCTGAACGGTCATAAATTTGACCCCGAAGAGGCACTTGAATTTCCTTTCGGATTGAATTGGTTGAGCCAAGGGCCCTATATTTGCTATCTAAGACTTGAAGGTAGAATAATCTAAGAAGATAAACTCCTGCGATTAATAGAAAAAAAACGATGATATATTGCTTTCTGTTTTCAGACATGATGCACGATGAAATCTTTAGCTGACGTAAAAAGAATGGAACAGGTTACTATTCAGATATTGCGCACAAATTTGATAAAAAAATACCGTATAACGAAATACGTTGAATTGTATTTTATTGTGTTTGGCGTTTATATCGCATGAAAAAATACAAGTTGAGCGATTTCCACATAATTTTGTAGATTGCACCAAAGAAAAGGAATAAACTATGCAATTACAATACCATAAAAGTGACATCGATGCGATTGCCAAGAAATGCATTTCGGAGTTTGGAAATACCCCAGTATGGTTATTTGAAGGCGAAATGGGAGCAGGTAAAACCACT
>JBKBRQ010000125.1:2032-8280 GCA_046292055.1 Spirosomataceae bacterium
CAAGCTCTTGGTGTCATTGACACGGTACAAAGTCCTACTTTTGGAATAATCAATGAGTACGTAACCGAGGAAGGTACCTGTATATATCATTTTGACTGCTATCGTTTAGAAAATCCATCAGAAGCTCTTGATTTTGGAATAGATGAGTACCTCTACAGTGGTCAATTTTGTTTCATTGAATGGCCTTCAAAGATTGAACCTCATTGGCCTACAAGTTATGTCTCCGTATCTTTGCAGACAACCACGGAGGAAGAACGCGTCTTAGAAATAAAGACCGTAGGAAATTAATCAAATAGTTGTACTTAATTGAGTTATTCATGCCATCATCTGTATTCACTTCCACCTTTCCACGAGAACAACTCGCAACACAACAGTCACCTTTGGCTGTCAAAAATGCGATGAGTTCATTGTATATTGGTATTCCAAAAGAGATTTCGCTACAAGAAAGCCGAGTAGGATTGACACCTGAAGCCGTTGAACTGCTCGTCCAAAATGGTCACCGCGTTTTGGTTGAACAAGGTGCAGGCATTGCTGCCAAGTTTACAGACGAACAATACAGACTTGCTGGTGCGGAGGTCGTTGCTAGCCCCCAAGAGGTTTTTGAAGCTGACATCATCCTAAAAATAGAACCACTCATTGAAGAAGAATTTACATATCTAAAGCCCGGGAAAGCACTTTTTTCAACCCTAAACATGCCTACCCTCTCAAAATCGTACTTCGATAAATTACTCGAGAAAAAGGTTGTTGGATTGGCTTTTGAAACACTTGAAGACAAAGTAGGGAATTTACCTGTCATTCGTGCTATGAGCGAAATAGCGGGTAATACTGTTATGCTTATTGCTGCAGAATATTTGAGTGGTGTTCACGGAGGAAAAGGAATGATTATGGGCGGCGTTACAGGGGTACCTCCTACCAATGTTGTCATTATCGGAGCAGGAACAGTTGCTGAGTTTGCCACACGAGCTGCACTTGGATTAGGAGCCGATGTTAAGGTTTTTGATGTACATATCTATCGGTTGCAGCGACTAAAATATGCGATTGGACAGCATCTTTTTACGGCAATTATTGACTCACAAACCTTACCTCAAGCACTTAAAGACGCGGATGTCGTCATTGGTGCTATGCGTTCTGACCAAACCATTAGCCCCTTGATTGTAACAGAAGAAATGGTAGCAGCAATGAAACCAGGTAGTGTACTAATTGATGTATCTATTGACCAAGGTGGGTGTTTTGAAACCTCTCACATGACGACTCACAAAGAACCAACATTCAAAAAACACGAAGTTATTCACTATTGTGTACCGAACATCGCGTCTCGCGTAGCTCATACGGCAAGTATCGCATTAAGTAACATTTTTACACCTATTTTGCTCAAAATCGGACGAACAGGCGGCATCGAAGAAATGACTTACCAAACGTCTTGGTTTAACAAAGGTATTTATTGCTATAAGGGAAGCATGACCAACTACCCGATTGCACAACGATTTCAACTCCGATACAGAGATATCGGACTTTTATTGGCTGCCCGCCTTTAAAAGTACATCAAATTTACATAATTCATACACGTCACTAAAATTCAATCTATGATTTACAATAGCAATGAGAATTCATTAATGGACGATGCAAACTCTCCGGAAGTAAATAAAAAGTTATTGGGAAAGGTATCTGAAGACTTCATCAAAGTAGCAGAACATATCCGGGAAGCATCCTATCAAATTCGAAAGCGTAAATTTTCTGACCATCCTATCTTTATTTTGACACTTCAAGACATTGAAATTGGTCAATTACTTTTCGAAAAAACAGATTTTAGTACTACGTATCAATACAAAGTATCGATGTTAGAAGAGTTTGTGCAACGCGATCTCGTTGCACAAAACTCACAAGAACTTTTTGTCGAAAACTACAAAATTGCAGATGAATTTGCCTGCCTTTTCGTGATGGACGAAGATTTTGCTGGTTTCGTATTTATGCCTTATCCCGAAGACTAAAGCAAAGGTTTGTGATTAAAAATATCTTTTTAGTCGCAAATCTTTTTCTTGAAAAGAGACTGGGCTTTTCTGTTCCTTCAGCCAAATACCTAACTCCGGTAGAAAAGGTTTTTCCGCTGCGAAGACCATTTTATCAAAAAATGCCTCCGCAAGTCCTGTCATGAACAATTCATTGTAAGCAAATTTACCAGCCACTATCAATTTTCGGGTTGGCGTTTTGGGCCATATCAAACGAAGAGAGGCAACTTGTTGTGCAACCAAATCAAGCATAAATTGATTATAAGCCTCCTCAAAAGACTTAAACGCATTCAAATCTCGTTCAACGAAAGGACAATCCATAAGAAAATCAAGCGAAGTTTTGTCAGGAGTAGCTTGAGTAAAACGCTCTCGAAGTGACCGAACTAATTGAAAGTTATACGTCAACTTTTTGAACTCCATAGGGTCTTTCCCAAAATATTCAGATAAATGCTTTAAATGCCTATCGTGTTCATTTCCACCAAAAATACACGACACCTTACCTAATTGGCTGCCACTATGTGGATAGAAATAAGTACTACTCGGTAAATCTTGGAGAATCGATGCTTCGTCTACGGTGTCAATTGCATAACACCAATCGTCTGTCCAGAGCAAGACAAAAGGTTCTTGTAGAGCGTACTTGAACGGATGCATAATAGCTTCATAATGAACTGATTGTGGCTTATCCGTCTGCTTTTTTCTCGTTAGTGTCGGAATATCCAAAGGGAACCTTCCAACATCTTGCGGATAAATGAGTTGGTGAACAGCCTCTATTTGTTCAAAATCTACTAAAAAGTCTTCGTTCTCCATACCCTTCCAAAAGTGAAAAATCACTTCTTTTATCTGAGCGGGTTTAAGTTCTTCCTCCAAAGAGTCTGCAAAGACACCTTGTTTACAAATTTCTCCTTGGTTGTCTAAGAGTACAAGATGAATACTGGCTTGTTTTCTTGAAAAAATAATTGAGTACATGGGTCGGGTTTTGGTTGGGTAGGGTTAATTATCTGCTATTTTAATATCTCGCAACATCAATTGAAGCGTTGTTTGGCCATTCCATGTATTTTCAGCCAATGTATATACAATAGAGAATGGTTTTTTTGTAGCAACTAGGCGTGTATAAAAGTCACCTACCATCCCGAAACCAATAGCGGTAAAAGAAGTAGATAGGTTCGGTTCAGTTACATGTATTTTCAAATGTTTCTCTTTCATCACAATCGGATTGCCAACTAATGTAAGTCCGTTTGTTTGAAAAACTGGCTGCATATTTTGTGGACCAAAAGGTGCCATTTGTTGCATTACTTTGTAAAATTGGGGCGTGATGTCTGCTAATCTAACGACCAAATCAACATCAATTTGGGGAATCAATTGTTCGGGAAGAATTTTCTCAGAAACGACTCGGTCAAATGCTTTCTGAAAAGCAGGAATGTTTTCAATCGGCATTGTCATACCCGCTGCGTGTGTGTGTCCACCAAATTGTTCCAAATGTTCACTACATGCTTCAATGGCGCTATATAAGTCAAAACCCGCCACAGACCTCGCGGAGCCTGCCGCTTTTCCGTTTGAATGCGTTAAGATAATGGTCGGTCGATAATATTTCTCAATACATCTCGAAGCCACAATACCAATGACGCCTTTGTGCCAATCTTTGTTATATAAAACAGTGCTTTTAGCTTCCTCACGAAGCCATGGATCAGACTCTATTAACTCAATTGCTTCTTCTGTAATAGTTGAATCAAAATCTTTTCGTTGGGTATTTTGTGCATTAATTTCGATTGCAAACTCTTTCGCCTCTATCAGATTATCAGATAAGAGCAATTGGACTGCCGCTTTTGCGTGTTTGATACGACCAGCCGCATTGATGCGTGGACCAAGTACAAAAACAACGTTTTCAATCGTCATGGAAGTCGTAAAACCAGCAACTTCTTTCAATGCTTGAAGTCCAATACATGGTTTTTCGTTCAGCTTTTTCAGACCAAAATACGCCAAGGTTCTATTTTCACCCACAATTGGGACAATATCGGACCCAATACTTACCACGCACAAATCAATAAACTCTAAGAGAACTCCCTCCGGGATACCCTGACGCCCTGACAACGCTTGTAAAAGTTTAAAACCTACTCCATTTCCGGTTAATTCTTTGAACGGGTACAGACAATCTTTTCTTTTGGGGTCTAAAACAGCAACCGCCTGAGGTAATTCCTCTCCTGGCTCGTGGTGATCACAGATAATAAAATCAATTCCGAGTGAATTTGCATATTCTACTTTATCGATTGATTTTATACCACAGTCTAATGCAATTATGAGTGTTGCTCCCCAACTTTTTGCAAAATCAATCCCTTGTGTTGAGACCCCATAGCCTTCTGTGTATCTATCTGGATTGTAGTGGTCAATTTGTGTAGTTAGCTTCTTAAGAAAACCATACATAAGTGCCACTGCAGTTGTCCCATCCACATCATAGTCACCATAAATAAGAATTTTCTCCTGAGTATCTAGCGCTTTTTGAAGTCTATCAACTGCCTTGTCCATATCTGCCATCAAGAATGGATCGTGGAGATGTTCTAGAGAGGGTCTAAAAAAACGCTTTGCGTCATCAAAGTCAACGATTGAACGTTGCCAAAGCAATTGAGCTGTAGTTGGAGAGACGTGAATGTCCTTTATTAAAGACAACACGAGTTGTTTATCCTTTTCCGTTTGCGGTATTGGCTTTAATTTCCAGTTTTTTTCTGTCATAATAGCAAAAATACATATTCTTCCGTATCTAAGAAAGAATTAGGGTAGCGTATTCACCGTATCTATATATATCGGTAATTTTACGATTTTTAAGAAAAAAATAAAAACCAATTGTGCAATTTTTAGTTGTTTGTTTTGAAATTGTGTGACTTACTTACAAGCCTTGTCGATACAATTTTCGTATTTGTAGCATCCATATATCTGCCTCAAGTTAAATTTTATACGTTTGTGGCACCATTTGAGGTAAAATTAAGTTTAACTAGCAAATAAGTATATTCCACCTTTGAAAAGTAAAATAATCCATATTAAGAAACATGTGCAGCAGTTAGCTCTGTGTTTTTTGTTGGCTGCACATTTTGCCCAAGTTGGAAATTATATCCCTCCCTCTTTTCATACGCACTTCTCCTTAGGTAAGGAGTTTCCTTTCTATACCTTCTTTGACAACCTTCTCGCTTCATCTGATACATCTGAAAACCCCAATTCGCAAGATAATGCTCAGCACCATATTGAACATGCAGGCGCGGATACATATTTGGATGTTTTTGACGACGAGGTTGATATGTTTTTCGCCTTCTTGCTCCATCCACAAGCAGAGCCTTCCTACACACTCATCCTCTACAAAGATAACTATTGCGAGCAACCTCATCCTGAGTTAAGTTCTCCTCCTCCCCAGTTTTTTTAACATCTCTTGTGCTTTTGCATCCTAAGTGACACTCAAAAGTTTCACTTTTAAAGCCATTGTACAGTTTCCACACACTTTTTTTAACTGAGTTGCAACTCTTTCTCAAAAGAGCAAGGCTTCTCTATATGCCTTATTAAAATACTATCAAAAATGAAATTGATTCCATTGATTTCCACATTGGTCATTTTGACCGTTGGTCTATCTTGTAAAAACGAAGAAAAAGAAACCCAAGAAACAGCCAATTATAAAGTTATTCAGCCATTACGCATGGATACCACGTACGTCCAAGAATATATTGCGGACATTCAAGCAGTTCAAAATATTGAGATTCGGGCGAAAGTAACGGGCTTTTTGGACAAACAGTTTATCGATGAAGGAAAATTTGTCCAGAATGGTCAACTGTTATTTAAGTTGAGTGACAATGTATTTAAAGAAGAATTACAACGCGCAAAAATCAATAAAAAACTTGCCTTAACTGAGCTAAAAGCATTAGAAATTGAATTAAAGAATACAGAAAAATTATTAACGAATAATATCGTCGCCAAGACAGAGGTAGAACTGATTAAAATCAAAATCGAAGCAGCCAAAGCAAAGCTCGAAATGGCAGATGCGGAAGTCTCAAAGGCACTACTACATGTCTCTTTTACAGAAGTTAAAGCCCCTTTCCAAGGAGTTGTGAACCGAATTCCGTTTAAAGCCGGAAGTCTCATAGAGGAAGGTACTGTACTTACGACACTTGCCAACAATAGTCAGATGTATGTGTATTTCAATTTGTCTGAGATTGATTATTTAGCCTATCAAAAAGAGCATCCAAACAACAAAGTGCAAGAAGTCAC